>NZ_CP147012.1:3107500-3423750 GCF_037126285.1 Bernardetia sp. MNP-M8 | reverse complement strand
ATTGTGGAACACCTACCTTCACAAATGATGCTCCTGCTACTTTCCCTATTGGAAACACAACCGTAACTTGGACAGCAGATGATGGTAATGGAAATACTCAAACAGCAACACAAACAGTTACTGTAAACAGCACTAGAGAAATCGATGTGCAAGGAAATGCAGTTTCTATTGTAGATGGCGATGTAACCCCCAATGTTTCTGATGATACAGATTTTGGAAACACAGTCACATCAAGAACTATTACTTATACGATTGAAAATACTGGAACAGAGACTTTGACTATTACTTCTATTGTCTCCAGTGGAACAAATACAGCTGATTTTGTAGTAAGTAGTATTCCAGCAACCGTTAGTGCAGGGGGAACAGCTACTTTTGATGTTACTTTTACGCCTTCTGGAACAGGAACAAGAACAGCAACCATTACAATAAATAACAATGATTGTGATGAAGCTGCTTATGATTTTGCAGTAGAAGGAAGTAATACTTCTGGAGGTGATGTGCTTTTGGTACGTACAGGTATTTTTTACCCTACTATCCAACAAGCAGTTGATGCAGCGATAGCAAATGATACCATAAAACCGACAGGAAATAGAAATTATCCTGAAAATGTAATCGTAGATAAAAACCTCACTTTTACTTCTGATTTTACAGATTATAAAAATGTAAACATCAATCAGATTTTAGTAGAAAATGGAAATAAACTGACTATTACAGGCGATATGAGTATTGTAGAGGTTTTACATTTAGAATCTACTGGCGAAATGGAAGTTACAGGTTCAACAACTGATTTTGCCTTGCTTTCTTCTGCAACTCAAACGGCTTTAGTAATCAATGATTCTCCTACAAATACAGTTGTAGGAACTGTCATTATGGAACGCTACTTACCTGCTGTTTCAGATTTAGGAGGCACAGATGGAAGAGGGTATCATTTATTTAGTTCTCCTTTTTCTGATGCAACTGTTTCCCAGTTTGGCGATGATATGAGTCTAGTTCTGACGACAGCTTACAATACAGCTCCCGAACCTGCCTTTGTTCGTCCTTTCCCTACTTTCTTCCAGTATGAAGAAAGTAATGCAGGTGCAACATCAAGTGCTTATTTCAATCCATTTATTTCTAATTACAAAGTTCCTACCACAGCTAATTTGACTGTAACTAGAGGTTATCAAGCCAATATTTCAACAGGTGTAACGGTAGATTTGAATGGAACATTGAATAATGGAAGTCAATCTATTTCTGTTACAAATAGTGGAGGAGGATTTAGCCAAGAAGGTTATAATTTGGTTGGAAATCCATATCCATCTCCTATTGATTGGGAGTTAGTTTTGCTAGCTTCTACAGGAGTTGAAGATGCTGTTTATATTGATATTCCAGTTAATCAGTATCAAGGGATTTTTGCAGAATATGTCAATGGCGTTTCGAACAATGGAGGTAAAAAAGAAATTGCTTCTATGCAAGGTTTCTTTGTCAGAACTCTAGGTGGAGGAACTGTCAATATGAATAATGGGGTTCGTTTGAGTACGGATACTCGTTTCTATAAGACGACAGAAACTGAAAATCTGAAAGAAGGATTGATTAGAATTGCTCTCAAGAAAGGAAATTCTTTGGATGAAACCACAATTTATTTTGAATCAGGGGCAACTCCTAACTTTGATGGCAAATATGATGCAGCCAAACTTCACAAAATGAATAGTGCAAGCCCTACGCTTTATTCATACAATGAAAATACAGAAACAGCAGAAACGGAATATTTTGCTATCAATGGATTAGGACGTTTTGATTCCGACCAAAGTTTACCTTTAGCGATGAATATTCTGACAGATGGAGAGTATGAAATTACGCTTCGCAGTATGAAATATTTCCATTCAAAACACGAGCTTTATTTGTATGATTCATTGACGGATTCGTTACATAACTTAAAAGCAGAAGGCGATTATAAGTTTGAAGCAACAAAAGGAAATGAAGTAAAACGTTTTGTGCTTTTATTCAAAACAGAAGCAAGTCAAGATTTCTTTGAGAATGAAAAGCTAATGGTGTATCCAAATCCAACTCCAAATCGTTTTTCATATAGCTTGAGGACAAACAGAGAAGGAAATTACACCATTCGTTTGTTTGATGCCACAGGCAGAATCATCTTTGAGGAGAGCAAAACAAAAGAAGGAGCATTTTTAGAAGGCACAATTGATTTAGAAAAACAGGCTTCTGGTTTGTATTTACTTCAAGTTTCGGATTCTGAAAAAACAACTACTGTACGTATTGTTAAAGAATAAGCACTATTCAATTTAATATAAAAAAAGGCTGTCTAAACCAGACAGCCTTTTTTATGAAATTTGAATCAAGAAGACAAAAATGTTCTTATTCTATAACTTTTGGTGTTCTGAAATAATCTGAATCTTTTTTAGGAGCATTTTTGAGTGCTTTATCATGTGAAAGAACATTTGCTATTTCATCATTTCTCATTACGTTTACTTCTTCTGAAATATGTGTAAGTGGCAATGTATTTTCAGTATCAATTTCATTAAGCTGTTCAACCCAACCCAAAATTTCGTTTAAATCATCTGCCATAGCAGTTTTGTCATCTTCTGAAAATTCTAAACGAGAGAGATGTGAAATATCCTCAATTAATTTTTTATCTACAGTTACTTTCATTTTTTCTAGCGAATTAGTTGATATTGTAGTGAATAATGAACCACTTAATTATCAAACAAAATTACGAATTTTTCATAGTTTTTTCTAAATAAAGTTACTGTATTTGAAATTCCTATCTTTTAATGCTCGCATTTTCCAATTGTTAGCTTTTTATTTCTTGTAATTGTTCGGCAAGAGGTAAGTCAAATATAAAACTTGTTCCTTTTCCTTCTTCGCTTTCTACAATTATTTGTCCTCCATTGGCTTCTATAAAGTCTTTACATAAAAGTAGTCCTAAACCTGTTCCAGCTTCATTATTAGTGCCTTGTGTGGTAAAATGTTTGTCTTTCTTAAAGAGTTTATTTAGATTTTCTTTGCTCATTCCTATTCCTGTATCAGTTACAGAAACAATTACTAGATCATTTTTTATCATAGATGAAATACTAACTTTTCCTTGTTTAGAAGTAAATTTGAGTGCATTTCCTACTAGATTTCTCAAAATAATATCAAGCTGATTGGGGTCAGCAAATACTTTAGCTTTTGTGTCTACTTCATTTATAATCTCTATTTCTTTACTTTCTGCAAGAGATTTAAAGAATTTTTTCTGATTTTGAGCTATTTTATTCAAATTAATTTTTTCTGGTGTTGGTCTCAAACCTTGCATTTGTGCCTTTGACCATTCCAAAACATTATTAAGTGTTTCTAAATGGTGGTCGACAGAAATCTTGACTTCTGTTGCCAGTGTTGTTACTTCTTCTAAATTTAAAGCTCCATACTTAATGAGTGTCAAATACCCATTCACAGATGTAAAAGGCGTTCGTAGGTCATGAGAAATAATAGAAAATAATTTATCCTTCACTCCGTTACTTGCCTTCAATTTATCTCTTTGTTTTTCCAAAATTGACTTTTGACTTTCTAGTCGTTCTTGTTGTTCTTCCAACAAAATAGCTTGTTCTTGTAATTGATTCCTCTGCTCTGCCAAATATTTATTTTTTTGGCGTGTACGAATATAAAAGTAAAACAAAAGACCACTAACTATCAAAATAAAAAAGGCTATCAAAACAGCTATTCGTGTAATTGCTTTTTGTTCCTGAATACGTTGTATTGTTTCAGCACGTTCAGCATTCACTTTTTCTCTTGTAAGCTCAATAGCAAGCTCTTGTTTTGTGTATTTATTGGTAAGTATACCTAAACTATCTTGCTGACTTTCAACTATCTCCGTTTTTTGGCGTAGTTCTAAACCTTGATTAATCAATTCTAAATCTAATTTTTCCTTTTGGAGGGCTAAAACTTCTGCTTTTAATTTTTCTTTATCCAAATCAGTTTCGACTTTCTCTATTTTTCGTTTTTGTAAAAGTTCATTAAAACTTTTATAGAGATTAAAATAATAGGTCTTTTGTTCATCATTACCTGCCTTTTCATAAGTTTCTGCAAGCATTCCATAACAACTTCTCATCTGAGCTATATCATTTGCTTCTTGTGCTATTTCTAGGGCTTCTTTCAAAAACTTAGCTGAATCATCATATCTTTGTAGGTTATTTAAGACAACAGAAATATTAATGAGTGAAGAAATAATAGTTATATTTTCAGAGTTTTTACGCCTTCCTTCTAATGTTTTTTGAAAGAAATAAAGTGAAGAATCATATTTTGACAAGTCAGCATAAATCATAGCCAAATTGCTATAAATTCCATACATTCCACTTTTATTATTTACCTTTCTATTAAAATCTAATGACTGATGAAAATAATTAATGGCAGGACGTAGCTCTTTTGCCTCCCATTTTATGAGTGCAGCTTTATTGAGATAATCACTTGCTCCTCTATAGTCTTCTTGACTTTCTCTTTCTTTAGACATAGAAAGATACTCTTCAACACTCACTTTTTTTCCATCTTTGGTATATTCATCTTGTGCAAAAGAATAGTTTTGGATAAAAAACAGAAATTGAATTATGAAAATAAAGGAGATAACAAACGAGAAAGAAATTGAAAGAGTTAAATAATTTCTCATTAAATAGACAAAAAGGTATAATAAATCAAATAGTCGATTGTAAGATAAATAACTATTTATTAAATATAGGACTTTAGTAACAAATATGCAAAACTGTTTGGAAAATTTTTATAATTTAAGTTATAATTTATAGAACTTTTTTGAGTTTAATTACATCTTGATTTTTCTAAAAGTCAAATTAATTCTATGCTCATTGATTTTAGATTCTTTAGGAACAGCATGTTGCCAAAAATGCTGAATTTGTCCTGCCATAATCAAGAGCGAACCATTAGTTAAATAAAACTCTAATTTATGAGACTTGTTATTTATCGCAATAAAAAGCGACGAGGAACACCAAAATTAACCGAAGCGATAACAGGATTTTGACCTAATTCTTTTTCATTATCACTGTGCCAACCCATTGAATCTTGTCCATCTCTATACCAATTTAACAAAACACTATTGAATTTTATTTTTTTAGTTTCTTCTAAAGTTATCAACTTTTCAATTTTTGATTTTATAAATAGTAATTTTTCATTCCAAGGATTAGGTTTTAATTTTAGACCAGAATAAGAATAAGCAGCCTCTTCATCTCCATACCAAGCCGAAAAACGAGGTTCAAAAAGTAACTTTCCAAAAATTTTAATTTGGTCGTGTGTCCAATTTATATTCTTAAAATGTATTTCTTGTAGTTTTTCTTTCTCAAACTCTCTCCAATCTATCTTATTCCAGTTTAGATTATAGTCATTTTCTAAAAAATAATCCATCAATTCATTATTCAAATTCTCATCAAAAAAATTCGGCACAAAAATCAATTTTCCATTCGGAATAGTGATGATAAATGTTTTTTTATTTTCATCAAAAAAATACGAATAGCCTTTTTTTTGAGGTAAAATGAAAGGTAATTTGTTTTGAAATAAAGATTGATTGAATAAGTCCATAATTTAATTTTTTAGTTCATTTTTGATATTGTATATCTTTTTAGAAAATGAAATTGTTTCTTAAAAACAAAACAAGTGCGTTAAAATAATAGTAGAAACTAAATCATAGACTAACTTTTCAACTAATCTTTCCTTAAATTGTGAATTATTTTCTAAAACTAAAAAACACATAAAATACATGTCTTCAAAAGTGACTTTAGTAGGTGCTGGTTTAGTAGGTTCTTTGCTTTCTATTTTTTTAGCAAAAAAAGGACTGCAAGTAGAAGTTTTTGAGCGTCGTCCAGATTATCGTAAAATTGGTGCTGTTGGTGGGCGTTCTATCAATTTGGCTTTAAGTGATAGAGGTTGGAGAGCTTTAAAAGAAGCAGGAATCGAAAAAAGAATCAAAGATGTTGCACTTCCTATGCGTGGGCGAATGATGCATGCGACAGATGGAGAACTAACTTTTCAGCCGTATGGAAAAGAAAATCAAGCTATTTATTCAGTTTCAAGAGCAATCTTGAATGAAGTTTTGATGGATGTAGCTGAAAAAGAACATGGTGTAAAATTCAATTTTAATCAGCGTTGTGAAGATGTAGATATAAAAGAAGCAAAAGCAACTTTTGAAAATGAAGAAGATGGAAAAAATAATGAAAGACAAACCATAAAATCTGATGTTATTATTGGTGCAGATGGTGCTTTTTCATCTGTACGTGGACACATGCAAAGAATGCCTCTTTTCAATTATACACAATACTATCTTCCTCACGGTTATAAAGAACTTCATATTCCTGCCAATGAAGATGGAAGTCATAAATTAGCACCTGACGCATTACATATTTGGCCTCGCCATAGTTTTATGTTGATTGCACTGCCTAATACGGATGGAAGTTTTACTTGTACACTTTTCTTGCCTTTTGAAAGTGATAAAGGAAATAAAGAAGCCTTCGAAAAGCTCAATACAGATAAAGAAATAATGGCGTTTTTTGAAACTCATTTTGCTGATACAATCCCGCTTATGCCAACTTTACTAGATGATTTTAAGCAAAATCCTACGTCTTCTTTGGTTACAATTCGTTGTTCGCCTTGGGCGTATGAAGGAAATGTTTGTTTGATTGGTGACGCTTCTCATGCAATTGTTCCTTTTTATGGACAAGGAATGAATTCGGGTTTTGAAGACTGTTTTTATTTCAATGAGTTTATGGAAAAACAGCTTGAAGAGAACGATTCTATCAACTGGAAAGATTTATTTTCAGATTTTCAAGATGAACGTATTCCAAATGCAAATGCTATTGCAGATTTGGCGATTCAGAATTTTATAGAAATGCGTGATAGAGTGGCTGATCCAGAATTTTTGTTGAGAAAAAAGATTGAAGCTAAGTTACATGAAAAGTTTCCTAGTCGTTGGATTCCACAATATACAATGGTTACTTTTAGTCATTTACCGTATTCGTATGCACTTGCTACTGGTAAAAAACAAGAGCAAATTATGAATGAAATTATGAAAAAAGAAGGCATTGAAACAAACTGGGAAAATTTGGATTGGGAGCAGATTGTAGATAAACTGCATAAATGATTATACTCTAACTTTTTATTAAAATTCTGCGTATAATATCCTAAAAACAAACAGTTCGTTTGTCTTACTACTTTATTTTAACAAAAAACTTTAATGAGCAAAAGCAAAAAGATTTGGTTAGGCATTTTTACATTTTCTCCTCTGATAGTAACTATTTTGGCTATAATTGCTTTTATGGGAACTTTCATTACTGTTATTGCGACAGCTTCTAGCCAGCAAAATCCACCTGATGGTTTTCCTGAGTTATTTATAGGAGGATTTTTTACATTTTTTATCTTGATTTTATTAGCTTCCTTAGCTGATTTGGGAATCACTATTTAATGTGAACTCGGTTTTTAACTAATTGACTTTCAGTGTTTTGTTTACTTATTTCAGTTATTTTTGTCAAAAAAGGCTAAAAAAGGTTATTTTTGAATAGCTCTACTCAACTTTAACCTCTTTAGCCTTATGTTTGACAAAACTATAAAATTCGACGAAGACCACCTAATCGGTATTTTTTATTTAGTAGATGAGTTCTGTTTACAAGCTCAATCTTATGTATCTAGTAAATGGGTGGGAACAAAAAGCAGTTCCACTTTCACCCCTTCTCCTACTCGTGTTCCCCAGTTATCAGCTAGTGAAATAATGACTATTTTAGTATATTATAATTACTCAGGTTATAAGAATTTTCAATACTATTATCAACGTTTTGTGTGTAACGATTTAGTCCCTTATTTTCCTAAACTTTGCTCCTATAACCGATTTTTAGAATTAATAGAAAGGGTAAGTTTACCTATGTATGTACTCGCCAAACTCCTGTGTGCTAAAAGTGAAGAAACAGGTACTTACTTCATTGATTCTAAGAAAATAGTTGTTTCTGATAATCGTCGTATTCACTCTCATAAAGTGTTCAAAGACATTGCAAAACGAGGAAAAGGGTCAATGGGGTGGTTTTTTGGATTTAAACTTCACTTAGTCATCAATCATTTAGGAGAGGTAATGGCTTTTGAAATTACAGCAGCAAATAAGGCTGATAATAACCACAATCTACTCAAAAATTTATTGAAAAATTTGAAAGGAAATTGCTTTGGTGATAAAGGATATTTGACAAAACTTTGGGAACAACTCTATGAAAAGGGACTTAAAATGATAACTAAAACAAAAAAAAATATGAAGAATCAACTCATCACATTGAAAGAAAAATACACACTTAGAAAAAGAGCCATTATTGAATCTGTAAATGATATTTTAATTTCCGTTTTTGACGTAGAACATTCTAGACATAGGAAGCCTATAAACGCATTTACGCATATGGCAGCTACAATAGTAGCTTATCATTTCTACCCAGAAAAACCTAGAATATTTGTACCTAAATAATACCGAGTTCACGTTATTTATTACATCATTGATATAGTAAGAGATGAAAATGTAGATGAAACTGAAAAAATAATTTGGGTTTTGGCTCTCTTTTTTGGTTCTTTTATCAGTACGGCTGTATATTATTTTGTTCGTATTTGGAAAAGAAAAGAAGGAGGCGTTCTGATCAATAAAAAAGTAGAATAACTTAACTAGTTCAACATATTATATAAAAAAAGACTTTAACCGAATTAATCAGTTAAAGTCTTTTTTGTAAAATACTATTTTCTTGCCATTATTGCTTTTTCCAACAGTGACATTATGATTACTCTGCTATTGAAGTGAAGTCAAAACTTTCTAAGAATTTGGTTGTAAAATCTCCTTCTTTGAATTTTGGATCATCCATCAATTTCAAATGAAATGGAATTGTTGTTTTTATTCCTTCGATTACAAATTCTTGTAAAGCTCGTTTCATTCTTACGATAGCTTCTTCTCTTGTCTGTCCGACAGAAATAAGTTTTGCAATCATAGAATCGTAGTGAGGAGGAATTGTATAACCTGCATAGACATGAGAATCTACACGAATACCATGACCACCTGGAATATGCAAATGTGTAATTTTACCTGGTGAAGGACGGAAGCCTTTTGTTGGGTCTTCTGCATTAATTCTACATTCGATACTGAATAATTTTGGATAATAATTTCTACCTGAAAGAGGCATTCCTGCAGCTATTTTAATTTGTTCTTTTACCAAATCAAATCCTGTAACTTCTTCTGTAATAGGATGTTCTACCTGAATACGAGTGTTCATCTCCATAAAATAGAAATTTTTGTATTTATCTACTAAAAACTCTACTGTTCCTGCACCTTCATAGTTGATAGCTTTTGCAATGGCAATGGCAGCATCTCCCATTGCATCACGCAATTCCTGTGTCATAATAGGTGAAGGAGTTTCTTCTACCAGTTTTTGATGACGACGTTGGATAGAACAATCTCTTTCTGATAAATGACAAGCATCACCTTTTCCATCTCCAAAAATTTGTATTTCTACGTGTTTTGGTTCTACTACAAATTTTTCTAAATACATAGCCCCATTTCCAAATGCAGCTTCGGCTTCTTGTGTAGCAGAATCCCATGCTTTCTGAAACTCAGATTCGTCATTGATGATACGCATTCCTTTTCCTCCACCACCAGCAGTAGCCTTGATGATGACAGGATAGCCTACTTCTTTTGCTTCTTTAACCCCTTGTTCGATGGATTTTAGAAGTCCTTCAGAACCTGGAACAGTAGGAACACCAGCAGCTTTTACAGTTGCTTTAGCAGTTGCTTTGTCGCCCATTCGGTTTATCATGTCTGCACTTGCTCCGATAAATTTTATATCGTGTTCGGCACAGATAGCTGAAAATTCAGCATTTTCAGATAAAAATCCATAGCCAGGATGAATAGCATCTGCATTTGTGATTTCAGCAGCAGCAATGATATGAGGAATTTTGAGATAAGAATCTCTACTTGGAGCAGCCCCAATACAAACAGCTTCATCAGCAAAACGAACGTGCAAACTTTCTTTATCAGCAAGCGAATAAACGGCAACCGTTTTGATTCCTAATTCTTTACAAGTTCGGATAATGCGAAGTGCAATTTCTCCTCTATTGGCAATTAATATTTTGTTAAAAAGTTTCACGCTTTAATCAGTTACCAGTAAACAGTTACCAGTTACCAGTTACCAGTTATCAGTTATCAGTTTCAGTTAAATTTACTTTAAGGTTTTTTGATAAAATGATAGTACGATAACTCACAACTTACTGAATACTTTTTATGAATGAAAAAATTAAAATGATTTTCTGTGATACTTATAAATTGTGAATATTTAATTATAAACTAATAATTTGATGATAAAAAATGTATTTGCATTCATTTATCACTAACAACTTATAACTTATCACTAAAAATTAGTTTGGTTCAATTAAGAATAAAGGTTGGTCATACTCTACTGGAGTAGCATTTTCTACCAAAACTTTTACAATTTTACCTGAAACATCAGATTCAATTTCATTAAATAATTTCATTGCTTCAATAATACAAATTGTTCCACCTTCTTTAATAGAATCACCTACATTTACAAAAGCAGGTGTTTCAGGATTAGCAGAGCGATAGAAAGTACCTATCATTGGTGATTTTACAGTGATATAATTTCCTGTATCTGCTGGTTTAGTTTCTTCTTTTTTTGCTTCTACTTGTGGTGTAGTTGTAGGAGTTTGTTGTGCAACAGCTTGTTGAACAGGTGGCGCAACTTGCTGTGTATATTGTTGAACAGGTTGTGCAGAAATAGTATGAGCTGCACTTCTTTTTACACTAACTTTAAATTTATCAGTTTCAATATTTACTTCTTCAAGACCAGTTTGATTGATAAATTCGATAAGTTCTTGAAGTTCTTTTGGTTTCATGCTCATAAAATATGGCTTTTTAGTGTGAGTAAAATCGTGTTAGGTCAGAATGATTACTTTTTTATTCATTCTTGGTTTAATGTCCTAAAAATAGAAATAAAAAACGGTTTTTGAGAAGTATCTTGACAAAATACTTTCAAAAACCATTTATTGATTCGTTTGCTAGGCTTATTTATTACGAATACGTTCCATATAAGAACGCTCTGCTGTGTTTATCTTTATTAAGTCGCCTTCGCCAATAAACAAAGGAACTTGAATTTCTGCTCCTGTTTCTAAAGTAGCTGGTTTTGTAGCATTGGTAGCTGTGTCGCCTTTTACCCCTGGTTCGCTGTAAGTAACCAAAAGCTCAACATAACCTGGTACTTCACACGTCAAAATTTCTTCTGTTTCGGCATGTACCATCATTTCTACAATCATTCCTTCTTTCAAAAATTCTGAACGTTCTATCATATCAGCAGCAACAAATGTTTGCTCATAGGTATCTTTGTGCATAAAGTGAAAACTATTTTCATCTTGATACAAATACTGATAAGGACGACGCTCAACACGTACAGTAGTTATTTTGTGTCCTGCCGAAAAAGTATTATCAAGTACACGTCCTGTAACTACATTTCTCATTTTGGTACGCACAAATGCAGGACCTTTACCTGGTTTTACGTGTAAAAATTCTGTTATAATATAAAGTCCATTATTGAATTCAATACAAAGACCATTTCTAATATCTGAAGTACTTGCCATAATTTTTTTAATAAATCTTCTTTAGCTACATTTTTAGTAAAAGAAGATAGTAAAGACAAACTAAAAATTTATAAAGTGCAAAATTAAGAAAAGTAGTTGAGAGTTTGGTAATTATGAGATAAAAAAATGAGTTTTGAAAACTATTTTAAATATAGGTGTAGATAAAATGAAATAAGAACATGGTTAAAATAGTAAAAGGTATGAAATTTTTCTCAGTCCTCTGACAAAAGATTTTGCAAAAAGATAAAAAAAAACCATAATTGAGTTTCTTACAAAATTTTTCTCACAAAATTTTCTCAATTATGGCAAAAGCAAAGTATGCTTCTAGTGGCAAAGTTACAAAATTAGTTACTGTTTTATCTTCTCATTTGACAGAGTTTCATCTTGCACGAGTTCAATTTATAGGTCTTTTTGTAATAGCTGTTATAAAAGTAGGCTTAGGAGGATTGATTCAAATTGCTACGGCTTTTGAACGGAATGTAGAATGCAGCTCCTCCTTACGTCGTATTGAACGCTTTTTAAATGGCTATAACCTTGATTTTAAGGCAATTACTCGTTTAATTGTTTCTTTACAAGGTATTGATAAGTGGAAGGATATTGTTTTATGTCTTGACCGTACCAATTGGAAGGTGGGTAAAAAAAATGTAAATGTTTTATTGCTTTCAGCAGCCTAGGGGTAGTTTTATCTATGACTAAAGGACAATCTCCAGCATTTGCATTTCTGTACAAAGTAACTAACTCTTTATGAACACCTCCCCATGGTGGTGGTACTTGATTTAGGTATTGCCAAAGTTCTATAGTTTTTACATCTTTTATAGGTGCATAAACATGTGTATTTGGCAGTTGATGCTTACGTAAACGTTGTCCTTTAACTTCATGCTTCTTCATTGATGATGCACGATTTGAACTCTCAGCACTTCTAGTTCCTAGTAAAATGATTGCTTCTCCCTTTTCTCCAACTTTATCTAAAATAAAACGAGTTGTGGGGTCTATTTTCAACCGTTCTGTACACCAACGATAAAATCGGTTTGGTGCAGGATAACCTAACCCTATTAATTTTATCCAAAAAGTATCTTCTAGTTTTGGAATAGTTTGATGAACAGAAATTGGTAAAGACTGTTCGTTAGTAGCTTTTTGTATTTTGTTTAATGTCTTATTGACAAATTTTACTATTCTTGGGTTTTCTACTAAAGTATCGTTACAAACAACATGAATTTGACGAGTAAGTAAAATAGGATCTAACTTCTTCAAAGCATTCCAAACTACCTGTAACAACATTGTGCTATCTTTTCCACCACTAAAACCTATTATCCAAGGTCTATCCAAATTTTCATCGTATAGATACTGATCTATAATCTCATTCTCTAAATAATAAATATCAAAAAACATAATATATATAAATTTAAAACTGTAAGGTATTTTTCTGTATTACTTTGGAATTTTTTTTTAGGGTGTAAATATATAGTATTAAAGCCACATTTTAAACAATACAAAAAAGCCTATTCAATCCTCAGGACTGAATAGGCTTTTTGCTTTATAGGTTTATATAATTATTATCTAACAATCATAAATGAACCTGTTTTCTGGATTTGTTTGGTAGAACCACTAAAAGGATCTGTATAACGAATAATCCAAACGTATGCTCCTGTTGGTACATCTTTACCTTTGTGAGTTCCATCCCAAAAATCTTGAGGTTCTAGGTCTGAAATATCATCGGCACGTACTTCATAAATTACCTCACTCCAACGATTGAAGATTTGCATTTCGAAGTTTTTGATATGCTTACCAAAAATCTCAAAATTATCATTCAAGTTATCGCTATTTGGTGTAAATGCTTCAGGAATGAAAATGCGTGGCTGACAAAGTTCAGTTACAAAAGTGCTATCATTTGTTTCACACTCTGTTGAATAACGAGCAATGACACGCAAACGATAATTTCCACCTGCTTCAATTTCTAAAGAATCTTTGTTTCCTAAAAACTGTCCTGTTGAATCTGTCCAAACATATAAATAGGTAGTTGTAGAATCCCTATTTAGAAGTTTAGAACGTAGAATATGCGTTTGTCCTCTTTCAAAACGGTCTTCTTCTCCCAACTCAAAACAAAGCGTTGTATCAGAAACTAATTCTAAAATTGGTTTCTCTTTGACCTGTACTTCTGTTGTTCTTGTAAACACACAATCATCTATTTTTACTTCTACGCTGTATATTCCTGATTTGGCTACATTTATAAATGGTGTTGTATCTCCTGTTGGAGTCCAGAAATAAGTAGCACGAGCCTCAGTAGCAGAATCTAAAAAGTTGAGTGTATCTCCAATCATTACACTTTCGCTTTCACAAACTTGTAATAATTCTGGCAACTCAAAAGTCGGACTTACATAAACGTGAACTGTATCAATATTCTGACAGCCATTTGAGTCTGTTCCCATTACAATATAATCTGTCGGAACTTTCGGACTAACTGTGATTGTATCAAAAGCAGTTGGGTCGTTGAGCCAAACATAACTCTTACCACCAGAAGGATAAAGTGTGATTGAATCATCAGCACAAATACTGACTGTATCTACACTATGCGCTCTAATAGTTGGTAATGGATTTACAAAAATGATTGCTGTATCTCCTGTATTTTGACATTCATTCAAATATCCACCTGTTACTGTGAAAGTATGGAAACCAATTGAATCTAATTGTACAGTAATAGTTTGAGTGGTTTCTCCTGTACTCCAAAGATAAGAAGTTGCGCCTCTTGCTTTAAGTGTAACAAAATCTCCCATACAAACTTCCGTTTTGTAAGTAGAATCAATCGTAATATCAGATGCACGATTAAACTTAACCAAAACTCTATCTGTAGAATCACAACCTGTAAGTGAATCATAAACTGTCAAAACAACATGGAAAGGCTCGTAAGAAGCTGGTTGAATGTCTTCAAAAGAAATGTTCAAGACAGAATCTCTTGAAAGAAGCACATTACTTTCTTCGTGTGTCCAAATATATCTTGTCAGAGCAGGATTATCAGGCAAGAAACCATTGATTTCAAGTTGCTCGTTTTCACACAAACGAATTTCTTCTTCTTCTATATTTGCCACAGCTTTACGATTTACACGAATTTTGATTGTATCACTTACGCCACCACACTCAGTAGAAGAGTTGAAATACGTTTTCAAAATATAGATATGTTCGCCTACTTCTTGAGGTGTTACAGTTACGTTTGTAGTTGTTGCAAAAGAAGTTGTTTCAGGAAGTTTTATCCATTCAAAACGATTTCCAAAACTTTCTCCTCCTTCTAAAACTACACTTTCTCCTATACAAATAACCGAATCACTTGTATTTATTTGTGCAATTGGTTTTCTTCTAAAACGAACATTTACAGTATCAGTAGAAAAACAACCTCCATTTGGATCAGTTACTTTTATCTCAAAACGCTGTGAAGCAAAACTTTCAGTTGTTTGATACGTAACTTTGATTTTTGAAGTTGTAGCAATTACTTGATTGCTTTCTAACCATGTCCAAACATATTGATAATCATCATCATGAGTTGGGTCAAAAGCATCTAAAATAAGCGAATCTCCTTGACAAATAGTTGTCGTATCCGTTCCATTAGATGTATTTGATAAAGGCAACTCAATTTTAGGACGAACAAATACTTCTACAGATTTGGTTACAGAACAATTAGCTATTGTACTGGTGTCTGTTACTGTTACTGTATAAATTCCACTTACATTAACGATAGCTCTTCGGTTAGAATCACTTAAACTTACAATTCCAGCTCCCTGCCAATCGATAAGCATGTTACGAAGGTTTGTAGCTTCTATTCGCAATGTATCTTGCACACCACAGAAATAATTATCGTGTCCTAAAATTTGAAAATCTGGGTCGGCTGTAAAGTTTACACGAATTGTATCTCTTGCTTCACATCCTCTTGGATCAATGGCAGTTACTGTATAAATACCTTCTTCTGTTGCATCATATACAGAATCTGTTCCTATAATTGTAGGGTCATTTTCTTTGTACCATTCATAGGTCGTTCCATTTTGATGAGAAATATCAGAACCTACCAAACGATATGGCAAACTTGAAGGGTTACAAACAAATACATCTGCTCCTAAATCTACATCAAGCGTATCATAATTGGTAACAGAAACAATATTACTAGAGTCACTACAACCTGTCTCAAGATTAGTAACAATCACAAAATATGTTCCTTGAAGAGAAACATATAGAGAATCATTTCCATTTCCTACTGTAATAATATCACCATCACCCTTTATACGTCTCCAATCATAGATAAACGAACCATCTTGAGTTGCTACTAAAGGCACAACATCATCAACACATTTTATTCTATCTACTCCCAAATCAACAACAGGAAGAGGATGAACAACAAAAGTAACGGTATCACTATTAGAAGAACAACCATTTGCAGTGGCAAAGCCTTTAGCATAGATTTGATATGTTCCTGCGTCAAGTGTATTAGGTTGAATAATATATGGATTTGAAGTAGAAACAGGCAAACCATTGATAAAATATTGGTGATTAATTCCTCCCACTACTTCAAAAGTTGCAGCTTCATCAATACAAAAAGCTGTAGTTGAAGCAACCCAATTTACTTTTGGAGGATGTACTGTTGTAATTACTACTTCATCTGTTGTAACTGTTCCACTACAATTTTTATCTGTAATTGAAAGAACTTGATAAGTATTTGTATTCGTATTTATTACAAATGTTTGAGGACTTGGACTTCCTACTGCTCCTATAATTTCAGTCTCTACTCGTACAATACCAAATGTATCAGTTACTTGATAAGTAAGTGTTGCAGGGAAATTTCCTGTAATTGTAAAAGTAACATCAGTAGGGCTATCAGCACAAACAGTTGCTGTTCCACTTACAGTAGCTGTTGGTTCTGGATAGACAGTAACTGTTGCCGTATCAGCTAACATTTGTGTACAACGTCTTCCAAAATCTCCTATTCGTGTAGCTTGTACAGAGTAAATAAACTTGTCTTCTCCTGTTGTAAGTGTAGTGCTTTCAGGTAATCCCGTAAAGGTAATTGTAGCCAAATCAACAGTTGGAGTTTGGATTGCTCCTGTTACAGCTACCCCTTCTCTAAATAATTGATATTCTACATCTCTTTCTGCATTAATAACCGAAATGGTAGAAGTTCCTGTTGCACAATGTGTAACTGGAGAAGCAGAAACAATCAATGTAGATTCATCCACTTCAGGTTCAGCATAAAAGCTAACATTTACAGAGCTTTGTGCTGGACAAGTTGCCCTCGTATCTGTAACAATAAGCGTATAAATTGCTTCATTTGTATCTCCTCCTTGAAGAGCAAAATTATTTACAACTTGACTTTGCCCTGTTCCCAGAGGAATCAAGGTAGGAGCAGAAGCACTACTCACAAACCATTCATACGTATAGAAAGGAGATGCAGGAGCAAAAAGAGTTTGTGCTCCTTCACTTGTACAAAAACCTAAATCAGTAACTACACTGCCTTCAAATTTAATTTCTGTATCTGGAGAAGGGAAAAACTCTATTGTAATTTCATCAGTTCTACTACACAGATTTGGATTATCATTACTGATAACTTCTAAGACATAGGTAGCTGAACTAGAGAAGTTTGATGCAGGTGTAACAAGTGTGCTTGTAGTGCTTACCACACCAACACCTACTTGTGTCCATACATACGAAACAGAACCAAAATCGGCATGAGAAGGCAAAGCACCTTCTAGTGTTCTTGCGCCTTCCGAATCACAAAAAGCTAAGTTATCAGGAGCAGTTGTTCCTCCAAACTGTATTTCTGCAATAGGATTTGCTAAGAAATTGATAGTTATGGTAGTTGTACTCTCACAAAATAACGTATTTGACTCATCATTTACTATTAATTGATACTCAACAGATTGAGTTGTATTGCTTGGACTAGTAACTGATATTTGTGCTGTATTTCCTGCAAATGCTCCTGTAGTCAGGTTTGTCCATTCATAAGTAATATTCAAACCTGCATGACTTGGATGAACACCACTCAAAATCTGCACTCCCTCATCAAAACAGAAGTCTAAACTTCCACCACTTGAAACGGCTGTTCCATTGTGAGAAATCTCTGCAATAGGATTTTCTATAAATTGAATCGTTATCTGTGCTGTTCGTTCACAAGAAAGTGTTAAGCCATTTGTTACTAAAAGTTCATACGTGGTAGTTGTTCCAAAATTAGAAACATCTAAGGTTGAACTTGTTCCTACAATTGCACCTGTTCCTACATCTTTCCATTCATAAGTAATATCTGCAAAACCTGCATGGTCTGGCGTTACTCCACTAAGGGTTTGAACTCCTTCTACATTACAAAACTGCAAGGTATTTCCTGTCTCAATATTTCCATTAAAACTAATTTCAGCTTCTGGATTTGGATAAAAATTAACTGTTATGGTAGCTGTATTTTCACAAAAGACTGCATTTGATTCATTTTTGACTATTAATTGATAATCAATAGAAGCAAAAGTATTGGTTGGGTTGGAAATAGATATTTGAGGAGTATTTCCTAGTGAAATACCATTTGTAATATCTGTCCATTCATAAGTAACTGTGCCTAGACCTGCATGACTTGGATGAACACCATCTAAAACCTGCGATCCATCATCAAAACAAAAATCTAAACTTCCACCACTTGAAACGGCTGTTCCATTGTGAGAAATCTCTGCAATAGGATTTTCTATAAATTGAATTGTTATCTGTGCTGTTCGTTCACAAGAAAGCGTTAAGCCATTTGTTACTAAAAGTTCATACGTGGTAGTTGTTCCAAAATTAGAAACATCTAAGGTTGAAGCTGTTCCAACAACGGTATTGGTAGCAACATCTTTCCATTCATAAGTAATATTTGCAAAACCTGCATGGTCTGGAGTTACTCCACTAAGGGTTTGAACTCCTTCCACATTACAAAACTGCAAGGTATTTCCTGTTTCAATATTTCCATTAAAACTAATTTCAGCTTCTGGATTTGGATAAAAATTAACTGTTATAGTAGCTGTATTTTCACAAAAGACTGCATTTGATTCGTCATTTACTATTAATTGGTAATCAATAGAAGCAAAAGTATTGGTTGGGTTAGAAATAGATATTTGAGGAGTATTTCCTAGTGAAATGCCGTTTGTAATATCTGTCCATTCATAAGTAATATTCAAACCTGCATGACTTGGATGAACACCATCTAAAACCTGTGCTCCATCATCAAAACAGAAGTCTAAACTTCCACCACTTGAAACGGCTGTTCCATTATGAGAAATCTCTGCAATAGGATTTTCTATAAATTGAACTGTGGCTGTTGCTACTCTTGCACATGAAGTGGTTTCTCCATTTGATACTGTAAGTTGATAATTTGTAGTTGCACTAAAGTTATCAACTGTAAGTGTTGGAGCTGTACCTACTACTATCCCTGTTCCTAAATCTATCCATTCATAGGTAATATTTGGAAAACTTGTATGGTCAGGTGTAATGCCACTTAATACTTGCTGTCCTTCTGAATCACAAAACTGTAATGTATTGGTAAATGTAGAACCTGCAAAACTAATTTCTGCTTCTGGAACTGGAAAAAATGTAACCAGCATAACATCAGAGCTATCACAATTTGTTGTGTTTGGGGTTTCATTATTAGTTACCTTCAATGTATATTCATACGTAGTAGGCACTAAACCAACCGAACTAACAGTAGTTGTGAGTGTACTTGAGGTTTGTCCTATTAATTCTAAGCCATCTCTGAACCATTGATAACTTGGGTTATCAAAATCAGCTGTGTTGTGTGCTTCCAAAACTAAAGGAGCTTCTGTATCACAAAGTGTAGTATCGTTTCCTAATGTAAAAATAGGATTAGGATTTATATTTACTGTTGTTGTTATTGGATTATCCAAATTCTCACAAAAAGCATCTTGTACAAGATTTACAGTATAAACTCCTGCTTCATTTGTAATAAAAGAATAGGTATCTGCATTAATCCCAGTAACTGTAACATCTGGTTCGCTATCTCTTTGGTAAACAATCGTAAAAGGCTGTGTTCCTGTCATTGTTATGGTAAGTTCAACATCCTCTCCTTGACAAAGATTTGTTCCTCCACTAAATTCGGCTGTTGGAAGTGGATGCACAATGATTTCAGGTGCTATATCTAAAACTACTTTACATTCTCCTTCTGATACTGTATTTTGTACTACAATAAAATACATTGTAGTGGTGCTTATGGTAGGAGTAGTAAAAACAATAGGGTTTCCTGTTAATGAAGACTCTGCTGTTCCAATAGGTGCGCCTATTATACCTGCATTATTTTCATAAAGTTGATAGGTATATCTTGTTCCTACTTCTGGGTTTACTATTGTCACTGTTCCCTCTCCTGTATTACAAATTGAATCTGTTTCTACAATAAGATTTGTAATAGGTAAAGGTTCAAAGGTTACTTTTATTTCGTCTTCATACACACAACTACTTGCAGGAACACGTAATTCTAATTTATAAAAAACTTCAAAAGGAGTCTGTGGAATAGGCAGTGTCTCAGATGCTGTATAAGTTACATTGGTAGCTAATGGAATATCTATATAAGTTATTCCTCCATCTGTACTTCGTTTCCACTGGTAGGTTGCATTAGCTGGGTGAGAAGCATCTGTTCCATCTAAATCTACAGAAGTATTTTCACATATTATTCTATCATCTCCCAAATCAATTTGAATATCACCTAATACTTCTAACTCAGCTTGTTCGTCTAGCAAAACAGTACAAAAAGGCTCATCTATATAACCTGCCTGAACTTGAATCGTAGAAATTCCTACAGGAAGTCCTGTAAGAGGAAGTTGTATTGTGCCTCCTGTACCTGTCATTAGTCCTCCAAAAGGAGTTCCATTTCTAAGAATTTGATAATCAATATCTAATTGAGAACCTACTATTCTAACAAAAGCTCCTGCGCTTGAGCAAAGTATACTATCATTTGGGAAGACTGTTAAGTCAGTTATAGGCTCAGGTTTAATAGTTACATTTATCTCATCTTCATTTTCATCACATCCCGTTTCACCAGTCGCTACACTTGTTACAACTACTTTATATACATGAGGAGTAAGTGAAGGAGTAAGTGCTTGTACTGTGAAAGTAGAAGTAGAAGTAGCTGCTCCTTGAGAAACTCCATCTATAAACCATTCGTAGCGTGTATCTGCATCATGAGAAGGACGAACAGCATCAAGTGTAGGAAGAGGTTCTGATTCACAAAGATTAATATCTTCTCCTAGATTTACTTCACAGTCATCTAAAATAATAGAACAATCTGTTGTACCTGATCCACCTGTTTGAGTAATAGTAAGCTCAGTAGGTTGATTACTATAATTAGTAACCATCAATATAAATATTTGTCCTACAGCAGTAGAAACAATACTGGGAGTTTCTATAACTGTAGTTCCAGCATAACTGCAATCTGCAATGGAAGCAGTACGTGCAAATATTTGATCACAAGCTTGAGCAGGAGTAGTACCTGGAGCAAATGGCCCCCAAATTATAAAATCTATATCTCTAGCAGGAGTTCTTCCTATTTGCAAATCAATAGCTCCGACACTTCCTATTTGTAGATAAAGCCAGGCAGGACTGGGCGTATCTGACAAACAATCATAGTCTGGACCCAAAGGAGCTTGTGTTCCTCCACCAGGACCTGCACCAGGAGTAAGACCAGCAGGATAGCTTATTCCTGAGTTACTACAGAAAGGAGTTGCTGTTCCACATTCTGTCCCTTGTGCATATATAGAATTCCAAGAGGAGGTAGTATAAAAAAATGCTGTCATTAAGGCAGCGTAAAGTAGGTAAAAATACTTTTTCATTGTTTTAGCTGGTTATTTTTTGGTAAAGTCTATAAAGTAGCCAAGTTGTTTTCGTTGATTATATATTTTCTTTTTGAGATACTCTCCCCAGTTTTCCAAGTTCCAATTTTGCTTTTCGCTATCAGAAATGAGAGTAACAATTACTTTTTGAGTAATAATATTAGTTTGAAAAGTTACACTAGAATCATTAAAAAAACTAAAAAAACGATTAGCTTGTTCTATTGTAGTTAGATGTAACTTTAAAATATCAGCTTCAAATACTTTTGCATCTAGAGGAGAATCTCCATCTAGCATAACATAAAGTTCATTTGTAATATACGCCTTTGGCAATTCTTTTGAATCTGCATTTTGTGCTAATAAAGAATTAAGGGGTAATAAAAAGATAATAAAAAGAAAAATTATCTTGTAGAAAGAGGAGGTACTTTTCATTGATTTTTAATTAAAACCATATTTTGAGTTGATATTAGATACATTCTAAATAAGAAGAAAATTCTCCTTTCAGAAAACCTAAAGACTCAAAAACAAGTCTTTTGTTAGATGGTTGAAAATTATTTTGGTCTAAATTTACGTATAATAGTATTCTTTAACAAAAGATTAATACAATATGAATCACTGCAAAGAATATTTTTTTCAAAATAAACTTCTAAATACTTGAAAATATACAGTTTTAAATGTAATTAATCTAATTATCTGTTTTTTATCGAAAGGAGCTTTGAAAAAATTTTACTCAAATTAATACAAATTATTTATTTGTGTTTCTAGCTACCTTTTCTACCTTTGCTTTTTTTGGAATAACTATTTTTAATTTTTTTATTATTCTTATTTTATTTTTTTTCTTCCTTTTATGAATCCAATATCATTACATCAAAAAACAGAAAATTTTAAAAATTTAGCTTTTGAAGCTGGTTTTTTGCATTGTGGAATCAGTAAAGCTACATTTTTAGAAAAAGAAGCAAAAGATTTGGAAAAATGGCTTACACAAGGTAAAAACGGACAGATGCAATGGATAGAAAATTACTTTGATATTCGTCTTGATCCTCGTCTTTTGGTTGATAATGCAAAATCGGTTCTTACATTTGCTTACAACTATTATCCACCCGTGTTATTAGAGCAAGAAAATAATTACAAAATTTCAAAATATGCGTATGGGAGAGATTATCATAAAGTCATTAAAAAGAAATTAAAACATCTTATCAATCATTTAAAAGATGAATTTGGAGATTTTAATGGACGTGCTTTTGTAGATTCTGCTCCTATTATGGAAAAAGTTTGGGCAAAAAAAAGTGGAATTACGTGGCAAGGAAAACATACAAACGCTATTCATCCCAAAACGGGTAGTTTCTTTTTTTTGGCAACCTTAGTTTTAGATATAGAATTAGAATACGACAATCCTACAAAAGATCGCTGTGGAAATTGTACCCTCTGTTTAGATGCTTGTCCGACTGATGCACTTTCAATAGAAAATCCCTATCAAATTGATGGAAGTAAATGTATTTCATATTTTACAATAGAACTAAAAGACAAAATTCCATCAGAGATGCAAGGAAAATTTGAAGATTGGATTTTTGGTTGTGATATTTGTCAAGATGTCTGTCCGTGGAATAAGCGAAAATCAGCTCAAATTCCTCATAACGAAAATGATTTTTTGCCCCCTGAATTGTTACAAGAAATGACAAAAAAAGATTGGCACGAACTTACAAACGAGCTTTTTGACGAATTATTTATAGGTAGTGCTATAAAAAGAACCAAATTTGAAGGCTTAAAACGAAATATAGAATTTGTAAAAAAGTAGTTACAAAAAAATAACTTTCCTATTTTATATAGAAAAGTTATAAAAATAATTTTTGTCGGTTAAACTTATATATGAACTTGGTTTATCAAGTTTTATAGATTAAAATGTAGCAAATAGTTTTTGGCTAAGTATATGTATTAAAAAATTTGACTAAAATGATAGAAATAGCTTTTTAAGCTACTACTCTTGAACTGGCAAAACAACGTAGTAAAATATCATAATACAGCTGTCCGAATTGAGAAATAGCCCAGTTACGAAGTTCAAAAACCTCATTTGAAGTAAGAAGAGCTATTGTTTTGCGTAATTCTTTTTCAAAAAGTATTTTAGAAAAACTAACTTTCTGAATAATCATTTTTTGATACTCTAACATAAGCGAAAAAAATTTAATAGTGAGTGTTTATTATTTGTGTGTGTAGCTATCAAAAGTTGCTTTATTCTTATCTTAGTAAGTTTTAAGTAAAAATTTGAGTGAAAAATTAAATAAGTTTATTTTGAGGTTTGTTTACAAAACCTTATGAACTCACATTAACTCAAATTATTTTTTCAGAAAACTCTTGACTCTTAACTTGATAACTAATGTAATCGCAATTAAGAACGTAAAACCAGTAGTTTAGGTTTAGTGAAATAGTGATAATTCAAGTTAAAAATTGAATAAATTATGTTAAACCTATTTTTTCCTGTAACTTTTGATATGTACCCAAAATACGTTTTTTTTAATGAAAAAGCAAATCTAAACTCCACATAATAAGCCATTTGCAAAAATTTCAAAAATTGTGGCGATTTTTAAACCTCTATTTAAAATTAGACAATAAAAAAGCCCATTATTTTCATAATAAATAATAGGCTTTTGAAATCAAATTGAAAGATATATTAATTCTCCATCAAAAATGCTTTCATATATTCGGTCAAATCACCATCTAAAACAGCTTGTATGTCTGTTCTTTCATAACCTGTGCGAACATCTTTAATAAGTTTATAAGGATGCAAAACATAATTGCGAATCTGTGACCCAAAATCAATTTTCTTTTTAGAACTTTCTATTTCATCTCTGGCTGCATTACGTTTTTCTATTTCTATTTGATAGAGTTTTGCTTTAAGCATTTCCATAGCTAATTCTCCATTTTGAAGCTGAGAACGCTCTTGCTGACATTCGGCTACAATTCCTGTCGGAATGTGCTTCAAACGAACAGCAGTTTCTACTTTATTTACATTCTGTCCACCTGCGCCACCCGAACGGAAAGTTTGCCTTTCGATATCAGCAGGATTGATTTCAATTTCGATAGAATCATCTACCAACGGATACACATAAACAGAAGCAAAAGAAGTCTGACGTTTTCCAGCTGAATTAAATGGAGAAATACGCACCAAACGGTGAACACCATTTTCAGACTTGAGATAGCCATACGCAAAATCGCCACTAATACGAATAGTAACTGATTTTATTCCTGCAACATCTCCATTCACAAGGTCAAGAAGTTGGTATTTGTAATCGTTTTTTTCTGCCCACATTCTGTACATTCTAAGCAGCATTTCAGACCAGTCTTGGCTTTCTGTTCCTCCTGCACCCGAATTTATTTCCAATATAGCATCTAGTTTGTCTTCTTCGCCACTTAACATTTTCTGAAATTCTAAGTCTTCTAAAGTTTTTGTTACTTTTTTAGCTTCCTTATTAACTTCAGTTTCTGTAGCTTCTTCGGCTTGATAGAATTCATATAAAACCTCTAAATCTCCAAGTTGAGTATAAAGTTTTTCAAATCTATCTGTCCATATTTTTTTAGCTTTAATATTTTTTAGCAGCTTTTCGGCTTCTTCTGGGTCATTCCAAAAATCGGACTTGAAAGTTTGGGCTTGTTCTTCTTCGATTTCGGCTTTTTTGGTTTCGTAGTCAAAGATAGCCTCGCAAATCTTCTGTTCGATTTTGCAAGGCACGTAATTGGTCTGGAGTCATAAATAAATTAAAACGACTGAAAAAATGAATAAATTGTTTTTATTTTTACAAAGGTAAAGACTAACAGAGAGTTTGACAACTATAAAACTATATTGAGTCAAAAACAGTTTTTATGAAAAAAGAAATATAAAAGATAAATTTATGCACATTCATAAAATAGATGCCGTTTTACATTCCGATTTTTTAAAAGAAAACCGTCAAGACCCGATTACAGGAGATTTGATAGAAGAAGGTGATGAAGTAGTTTTTTGTGCAAGCTGCAAATCAGCTTTTTTAAAAGATACGTGGCTTTATTTAGACAAAAAACATTGTGATCAAAATAGAACCATCAAAAAACCAACTTTTGGGCAAAGTCTTGTTCTTGCAAAAGCAAAACAAGAAACCGTTTTTATTCCATTAGAAGGTGCAAAATCATTCAAAAAGTTTATTAAACAAACAAAAAATGGATATTGGACAAGTGAATATGAATCTATAAAAAATAATATTATAGTCTATAATGAAAGAGAAGGTACTGGTTTTATTCTTTTTTTAGCAATGATTATGTATGTTGTCTTTATGTTTTATTTTGGTGTTTCGGTAGGACTTGTTGGACTTGTGAGTTCGCCTATTTTATTGCTTTTGGCTCGTTATTATATCAATTTGGTATATTCTTCTAATACAGATAAAGCGATGCTAGGTGTAGGAGAAAATGAGCTGATTATCTATTTTTCAGAAAAAAAACAGAAAAGTTTTATTAGTTATAAACACATAGAAAAAGTAGTTGTGACTTACAAATCAGATGACAAATCAATAATTGAAATAAAGGATAAAAATGGACTCAAAATAAAAACAGAATTACAAACTACACTCATTAAAAAGTTTTTGACTTCTATTTCAGACAGAAATAAAGAAACTCTAATTGAATTACTTTCATTCCCTGAAACATATACAAACACAAACTTTTTTTGGCAGTTGAGGGAAAATCCTTTGCTGAGATTATCCTGATTAGCAAAGAGTTATATTTTGTAAGATTCAAAAGAAAAAATTTAGATTAATAATTTCACTTTGCAAATCAAATTTATTTTAACAAAAGATTCGTAAATTTTATTTTTGCCTATTCTATTTTTGTATATTTGACTCATAAACAATCTAGCTAAATCTTAGTAATGGATTGTAACTTATTTTTATATTTTTTCTTGCCGTTGTTGTACGCTTTATTTGAAATTTAGACCAACAACACAAATCAATCATTATGACTTTTCCAGAAGAATTAAAATACACTAAAGAACACGAATGGATTCGCTTAGAAGGCGATATTGCAACTGTTGGAATTACAGAATTTGCACAATCGGAACTTGGTGATATCGTTTATGTAGACATCACAACAGAAGGCGATGAAGTAGAAGCAGGCGAAGTTTTTGGTTCTGTTGAAGCTGTAAAAACGGTTTCTGATTTATACATGCCAATTACAGGAACAGTAACAGAAGTAAATGCTGAATTAGAAGATTCTCCAGAAACAGTAAACTCAGATCCTTATGCTGGTGGTTGGATGATAAAAATTAAAGTCAATAATGTTGATGATGTAGCTCAGCTTATGTCAGCTGCTGATTATACAACTTTAGTTAGTTAATCAAATTGTATTTTTTGAATTGGACAGGGTTTTAACCCTGTCTAATTTTTATCTAATTATTTTTTAATAGCAGAAGCTAAATATTTCCTTACATTAATTGTCATTTCAATGTCCTCTATTTTCTTTCTATCTTTTTTATTGATTTTGTCCGAAATATCTAGTTTTTGAATGCGTGTTATAGCATTTAATTTAATTGCCTCTTTTTCTCCATTCAAAAATACTTCAACAGGCATATTAAAATCTGTGTTTTCAGTATTTTCTGATTGATTTCCTTTCCATTTATAAGATAAAAAGATGTTATCATCTTCTTCCAAAATCTCATATTCCAAAACAGGAATCTCTTTATTAGTTAGATAATAATTAAAAATAGGAGTTAAATTTCTACCTGTTTTTTGATTGAAAAAATTGATAACTTGCTGTGTATTTATGTGTGAATGTTTGTAGGTCTGATAAAATTCTTTAACTGTAGCAAACCATAATCCATCATTATCAATCACAGAACGCAAAGAATGCAGCATCCAACTTCCTTTGTAATACATATCTGCACCTAGCCAGTCGTTATAGTTTACATCCAAAGGCGCAAGAATGACATCTTGATTCAAAATTTTAGGTTTTTGAGTCAATAAATAATCAATTGCCTTTTCTTTTCCTTGAAAATATTCTACAAAAAGAGCTTCCGAATAAGTTGTAAATGATTCGTGTATCCAAAGTTCTGCATTATCGTTTGCACTGACACTATTTCCAAAAAATTCATGTCCTGATTCGTGAATAATTATAAAATCGAAACCATACGGATTAAGTTTGTAATTATTTCCATAAGCTACACAAGATTGATGTTCCATTCCCCAGTAAGGCGTTTCTACAAGCGCATAACCATCTTTTTCGAAAGGATATTCTCCAAAAAAATATTCAAAGGCTTCTAACATTGGCTTTACCTGACTCTCAAAATAAGGCTTTGCCTTTTTCTCATTTCCCTTAATAACATAATAGTCTAGTTGTATAGGTTTTAAAGAATCTTGGTTATTTATAGGATTTGTTAGCTTTGTTTTAGAGATATATGTATCTTCAAAATGAACATAATCGCCAATATTCAAAGTCATATTGTAAGAAGCAATTGGATAAGAAGTTTTCCATTCGTAACCAATGTAATTTTTGTCTGTTGTTTCTTTATTAATAGAAATTAAATCACCATTCGAAACACAAAATAAATCGTTTGGAACTTCTGTATAAATACGAACGCTATCAGGCTCATCGCTCAAATGATCTTTCAAAGGAAACCAACTACTAGCTCCCAATCCTTGACAACTAACTGTTACCCAAGGTTTTTCATTTGCTTTTTTATTCCATGTAAAACCACCATCCCAAGGAGGATTAACAGCATTCTGAGGTTTTCCATGATAATAAACACTTATAGTTTCATTAGTTTTGTTCTTTTTTGAAGTATTTAGGCTATTTCTAATTTCGGTAGGAAGTTCTACCCAAATAACTTTTCCTTCTCTTTTATTTCGTAGAGTTTGAGTAGGATTAATAAAACTTTGAGTCGTATGTTGATTATAATAGACAATAGAATCAATTTCAAAATTTTCGAATAAGTCTAATTGTAAGACTGAATCTAAATCAAGGTTTTGGAATGTTATTTTATTAAATCCTGAAATAGATTGATTTTTAATATCAACTTTTACATTCAAATCGTAATATTTTACATCATAAGCTCGCTCTTTTCTCAAAGCTCCTCGCAAGGAATCTTGATGAGAAAAAGTCATCTTTGCATGTTGAGCAAAAACAAAACTACACTTACTTTGTAAAACAAATAATACTGCAAAAAATAGTAAATATAACACGTAAATTATTTTTTTCATTTTTTGATTAATTAGTGGTTATTTTGTCGCTGGTCAGACACCAACAACGGTGAATTTTTTATAAAAAGGAGCATAACTTATCGTTTGCAATTTATCACTTATAATTTTTAAAAATGCCTTTACAAGTTTTAGAAAAATCCGAAAATCGTTTGGTTGCACTTTGGCAAATTACAGAAAATAGTCTGTTTTTTGAAAATCAATTACCAAAAGAAGATTTAGAATATATCAATAGTAAATATTCAGATAAAAGCTCAAATGAGAGATTACAAACGAAACAGAATGAGAAAAAACTTGAGCGTTTAGCTGTTCGACTTTTGCTAAAAAATCTAGTAGAACAAATGGATTTTGAATACACTTTTTTAGAAAAAACACAAACAGGAAAGCCTTTTTTGAAAGGTAACACAAAATTAAAACTTTCCATTTCTCATGATTTTCCTTTTTGCGCTGCCATTATCGACCAAAATAATGAAGTAGGAATTGATATTCAATCGCTTACACCAAAAATTAGCCGAGTTTTTCATCGTGTTATGAGTAAAACAGAACAGGAAAAAGCACAAACATTGAAAGAACAAACTCTTTTTTGGTCTTCAAAAGAAGCACTTTATAAATATGCAGATATTGAAGGACTTTTTTTTAAAGAAGACTTAAACGTAAAATTAGAAAATGATTATTTGATAAATAATAATAAAAGTCAGCTTCTTGGAAGAATTAAAAATGATTTAATTTCAAATAAATGGCTGCCTTTATTTCATCATAATTTTACCAATAAAGAAAAAGAATTTGTAGTCGTTTGGCTATAAATTAAACAAAATTTTGTTGTACTGAATTTCAATTTACAACTTATCATTTACAATTATTCCCTAACCTTCATTCCCAATTTTGTATAAAGTTCTGTTCCAGAAAGCTCTACAATATCGCCAGACTGCATTTCTCCTAATTCAATATTTTCAATGGCATAACGCACCAAACGCAAAGTGGGGAATTTTACGGCTGCTGTCATGTGTCTTACTTGTCTATTTTTTCCTTCTGTAAGTGTAAGTGAAATCCAAGATGTAGGAATCGAAGCACGATAACGAACTGGAGGATTACGTGGTGGAAGAGTTGGTTCTTCAATAGATTTTGCCTTTGCAGGACTCGTAAAATAATCCTTTTTCTTGATGCGAATAACAACACCTTCTTCTAACTGCTTCAATGCCTCTTTATGAATTTGTCCATCTACTTGTACATAATAAGTGCGCTCATGAGCAAAATCAGGATTTAACAATTTATGATTTAGTTTTTTATCATTGGTCAGAATTAATAATCCTTCGCTGTCTGTATCTAGCCTTCCAAGTGGATAAACATCTTTTGGAAAATCAAAAGCTAAATCTGCCAAAGTTGCTTTATCACCTTCTTTTGAAAACTGACAAATCATTCCGTAAGGTTTGTAAATAATGAAATAACGCATATTTTTCTTGTATATAATTTTTGAATTGTTTTTTTACAAAGTACGCATTTTCAGAAACAAAAAACACTTCTATTTTTCTAAAATAAAAGTGTTTTTAACGATTAGGACTTTCGCAAATTCATTTCTAAACAAAATAGTATTTTGTTTTTTCCATAGCGTTGGGTTTGCAAACCCAACGCTATGGAAAAAATAGCATTTGCACAAAATAAAATTTAGTAATGGTTTGAATTTGCGAAAGTCTTAACGATATGAGTTGTATTATTTTTGTTTGTTACCTAATATTTTTACTTTAGTTAGCCATTTTTCTCTTTGCGCTTGGGTAGAGTTTCGTACAACTCCGATATAGGTTACTTTTACAGGCTTGATACCACAAAATTCTAAGGTGTTCTTTTTGAGTTGTTTTGTACTTGGCTGTCCATTTATGAATTTGTAGTACCAACTTGGTTGGTCTAATGTAGTAATAATATGTGCTGTTTTTCCTTTTAAAAGTTTGTCCCAAAAGACAGAATTGTCTCTATATTGAAAAGCAAAAGTAGGTAAAAAAAGCCTGTCAATAAATCCTTTCAAAATAGCAGGTAAACCTCCCCACCAAACAGGATGAATCCAAACTAAATGGTCTGCCCATTTTATTTTCTCCCAAGATTCTACTAAATCAGGTTCTAATTCTGTTCTTTTTTGGTATCCATATTTTAGATTTGGATTAAAATTTAACTCTGAAACAACAATTTCTTTTATTTCTGCCTGAGAGCTTTCTGCTCCTTCTTTGTAGGCTTGAGCAATTCCAAAATTAAAGGAATCTTTATTTGGATGTCCATTGATAATTAGAATTTTCTTTTTCATTTGTTTAATCTTTTTAGTGATATTTATATTAGTTTTTGCGATTAAACAAAGGTAAAAAAGAGGTTTATGAGGATATAGGACAAATGTCTAAAAAACAATTTCCTTACGAATTCGGCTCAAATGTCTTTGTGTTATTCCTAAATAAGAAGCCAAATATTGCAATGGAATTTGTTGAATATATTGAGGCTGTTTTTCAATTAAATCTCTATAACGCTGAACTGCATTGTCTTTTTGAAGTTGGAAAACTCTTTTTTCTAATTCAATATACTGTTGTTCAGCTATAATTTTGAAGACTTTGAGCCAGTTGGTACTTTTTTGAGTTAAATCATCTACTTTAGTTTTAGGAATAGTTAATAATTCAGCTTCTGTAATTGCTTGCATATTTTCAGAGGTTGTTTCTCCTGTGATTAAAGAAGAATAAGCAGCCATTAAATTATTAGGAAACATAATACAATATGTAAATTCTTCTCCTTTGTTTGAAGTGTAGAAAGACCGAAAAGTTCCAGACTTAATAAAGGCTATCTCCTTACAAATTTCTCCTTCACGAATAAAAAAATCTGATTTATTGAGTTTTTTTGGAGTGGTATTTTTTACAAAATCATCAATTTCTGTTTCTGAAAGAACTTCAAATATTTGAAGATATTTTTTTATCATGATACATGTTGTAAATTTAAACTATCAAACTTTACTTATTAAATAATCCTGTTTTGAAGCATCCTTATTATTCAAAATCTCAGAAAGAAAAAAATAGCATAACAGCAAAAATAATAGTATTGTCTTTACTTGTAAACCTAACTATGGGTTGTATATTACTCTATTTGAATCTAATTCTTTTTATTTTTTTTCCAATAGCAATTACATTTTCTATTATAGCTCCTTTTTTCGATATTCCCTCTTTGAAAGAAAATAATCAACTTATTTATTATTCTTCATTATTTGTTGCAGAACGAGAGAAAAAGAAAATCATTCTTGTACACGGAGGTAGCTTATTCGATTATTTTTTTGTCATCGATAGAAAACTAACAGGCAGAGAACGTTCAAATTTTATTCTAAAACACTATTTAGAAGGACTTCTCAATCTAATTTCAGAATATGAAACTAAAGATGCTCAATTTTTAGAAGATGTAGTAATAAAAGGAACTACTTATATTATCAATGAAAGAACAGCAGAAAAATTTGGATTAAAAAAGATAGAAACTGATACAATAAAACAATTAATCCTTATTTATAACTATCCAAATTTAATTTGCTCAATTTCGATTGCAAGAGCCAAACTTAGCTTTCCCAACTTAAAAAACATAAATACTTTTGAAGGAAAGATTACTGAATTAATTAAAAACAAGGATTACTTGACTAGATTGTATCAAAAAATATAATTCTTATATTAATCACCTCCCAACATTCCACCTAAAGAAGTTGTTTTCGAAACAGCTTTACTCATTGGTGAAAGTGCCTGAACGAGTTTTGAAAGTGGCATCGATTGTAACCAAACTTTACCAGTTCCACTAAGTGTAGCCAAAAACAGACCTTCGCCACCAAAAAACATAGATTTTAAATCTCCTGCTTTTTTGATGTCCATTGTAATCCCCTCTTCAAAAGCTACAATACAACCTGTATCGACTTTCAATGTATTTCCTTTAAGTTCTTTTTCGATAACTGTTCCTCCAGCGTGAAAAAATACCATTCCGTCGCCTTGCAATTTTTGCATAATAAATCCTTCGCCACCAAAAAAGCCAGAACCAAAACGACGATTGAGATGAACTGAAATTTTTGCACCTAAGGCAGCACAAAGAAAACTATCTTTCTGAACAATCAGCGTACGATTATTACAAGAAGCAAGCTGAACAGGTGTAACCGTCCCTGGGTAAGGCGCAGCAAAAGCAACTTTTCCTTTTCCACTTCCTCGTTGTGTAAAGTGTGTCATAAAAAGAGACTCACCAGTTATCATTCTTGCACCTGCTGACATAAGTTTTCCAAAAATTCCTTGCTCAGGTTCTGAACCATCACCCATTTTAGTTTCGAAACTTATATTTTCTTCCATATAAAGCATTGCGCCAGCTTCTGCAATAACTGTTTCATTTGGGTCTAGCTCAACTTCTACAATCTGAATATCGTTTCCGATAATTTTATAATCTATTTCGTGTGATTTCATAAGACAGGGAATGTTTTTAGTTTGGAAAAATACTAAAGATTAATTTATATCAAAAAATACGGATTTTGTAAATGAATTACAAATTATAAAAAATAAATACTTGTTCCTCAATAAAAAATAAGTAAAAATTTATAGAATATGATTCCTAAAAACAGATTTTTTAATTAAAAAATATCATACAAATTTTACATCTATTTATATACTTTTTAATTTAAAATAAATTCTAATTCCATAATATTAAATTATGATATTGTTTATTAAAATCAGCTATTTATTTGTCAAAAAATCAATTTACATTAAACAAAATGATAAATAATAATTCTTTATCAAAACATTATTTCAAAATGGGTGTTCTTTTAAGCGAAGAGTCATTCATATTTTATGTTATTTTTTACTCTTTATTTTTTGATAACTTAGTTATCATTTTTAATTTATTTTTTAAACTTTATCAATTTATTCCTATGGACAATTACAGAAACACCGATCCTCTTGACACTACAAACACGTATAGCACTCGCAAATACCGTGAAGGAGGAATGATGACAGGACTTTTCAATGAACCTGAACATGCTGAAAGAGCTTATCATACATTACGTGAACGTGGCTATGAAGACAAAGACATTAATGTATTGATGTCAGACAAAACTCGTGATAGACATTTCAAAAATACAGATACTGAACTTGGAAATAAAGCTATGGAAGGAGCAGGAACTGGCTCAGCCATTGGTGGTGTGTTAGGCGCAGTAGTAGGATTAGTAACTGCTGTTGCTCTTCCCGGAATCGGTCTTGGCTTGGTAGCTGCTGGTCCTGTTTTGGCTTCTTTGGCTGGTGCTGGTGCTGGTGGTCTTACTGGAGGACTTTTGGGAGCATTAGTAGGCTCGGGAATTCCTGAAGAACACGCAGAAGTTTATAAGGAAGGTATCAAAAATGGTGGTGTTGTCATCGGAGCAAAACCACGTGATGAAGATGATTATAACCATATCCATGAGAAATGGAATAATTATCAAGGTAAAAATGTTACAACTTACTAAGAAGTAATTTAGAAATCTCTAAATTGTTTTAATAGAAAAACTACTCAATTTTGTATAAATATGAAATTGAGTAGTTTTTTTTATTAATTACTATTCTTAAAAAAAGTGACTTCATTGTATTCTTCTTTTAGATAAGGAGCGTAATAAGTTGTTTGAGATCTAATAATACCATGTTCCCAAATTGTTTCTGTAGTAAAATCCCATTCATCATTTTGATAAACATCCTTTTTTATGACTTGATTATCTTTATCATAAAGATAAGTAGTTTTGAACTTTTCATTATTCTTGTAATTTAGAGATATTTCCTCTACTAAGTTATTATTGTTATCATATTTATATGTTATGAGTGTTATTTTTTCATTTTTTGTAGATTGATTAAGTTCGATCAAGTTTCCTTTTTCATCATATTTATATTTACTGTAGGTCGTAAATTCATCAGCTACTTTTTTTGGAGCATTTTCAAATCTACCAATTGATTCTATAAGTTTTTCTTCTTTGTTATATTTATTTTCTTGATTAATTATTTGAGTATTACCATTGTAAGAGAGTATTTGCCTTGATAGTTCTCCTTTTTCATCTCTTTCAAACTCACTGCTTTGAAAATGAGTGCTATCATTGAGGATGTATTCTTTTTTCTGAATATCCTCGTTTTTTGTGTATGTTATTCTTTCAATATTTCTTCCTTCTTCTCCTATCCAATAACGTTCTTCTTTTAGTACTTTTTTACCATCATACCATTTTACAGCACATAAAGTAGTGTCGCTAGTTACTTGATTTTGTTCTACTTGATAGGTATAACCTTCTATCCTTGTAATATTTTGACCAAATGAATCATAAGATATCAAAATAAAAAGTGACATAATACTATAAATAAATTTCATAAGAATTTGATTTTTGGATGTTTTTTAATAAAAAAGCGTCTTAGAAATAAATCTAAAACGCTTTTTAAAATTAATAATTAGCAACTAATTAATCATTAATAATTATCTTTTGCCTTTCATCATTTTGGCTAATTTTTTACTTCCACCTGCGCCTTGGAATTGGTTCATTTTACGCATCATTTTACGCATTTCACCAAACTGTTTGATAAGGTTGTTTACTTCTTGAATAGTACGTCCACTACCAGCAGCCAAACGACGACGACGACTTCCATCTAAAACATCTGGGTTTGAGCGTTCGTGTACAGTCATTGAATTAATGATTGCTTCGATAGGACGGAAGGCATCATCATCAATTTCAAAATCTTTAAGTTTTGACCCAATACCTGGTAACATTCCTACCAAGTCTTTGATATTACCCATCTTCTTGATTTGTTCGATTTGAGAAATAAAATCGTTGAAATCAAATTGGTTTTTACGGATTTTTTTGTTGATACGACGTGCTTCATCTTCATCATACGCTTGTTGCATACGATCAACAAGTGAAAGAACGTCACCCATTCCCAAAATACGTTGTGCCATACGGTCAGGATAGAAAGCATCTATTCCGTCCATTTTTTCACTCGTACCGATAAACTTAATTGGTTTATCAACTACTCTACGAATAGAAAGGGCAGCACCACCACGAGAGTCACCATCTAATTTTGTAAGAACTACACCATCATAATTGATACGGTCGTTGAATATTTTTGCAGTCGTAACAGCATCCTGACCTGTCATTGCATCAACAACAAACAAAGTTTCGGTAGGATTCAGAACATTTTTCATTTCTGAAATCTCACTCATCAATGCTTCATCAATTGCCAAACGACCAGCCGTATCGACAATAATAATTTTCTTTCCTATGCTTTTACCGTGTTTGATAGCATTTTGAGCTATCTCAACAGGATTTTTATTTTCAGGTTCTGCATAAACCTCAACATCGATTTGCTCAGCTAAAGTTTTCAACTGCTCAATGGCAGCAGGACGGTAAATATCACAAGCTGCCAAAAGAACTTGACGACCTTGTTTTTTAAGATGATTAGCTAATTTTGCAGTAAATGTCGTTTTACCAGCACCATTCAGACCAGCCACCAAAATAATAGAAGGATTACCAGAAAGATTCATTTCTTTCTTTTCTCCACCCATCAAAGCTGTCAGTTTATCATAGACAATTTTAGTAAAAAGTTCCCCTGGTTTTACAGCAATAAGAACTTCACGTCCATAAGCTTCATCTTTGATTTCGTCTGTAACTGTTTTGGCTACTTTATAATCTACATCGGCATCAACTAAAGCACGACGAATTTCTTTGATGGTCGTTGCTACGTTTACTTCTGTAATTTTTCCTTCGCCTTTCAGCGATTTCATGGCTTTATCTAATCGGGCTGTTAAATTATCTAACATATATGAAAATCGGTTGTATTTTTTCTATGAAAATGGAATTTCTTATTTTTCTTATCTAGTTCAAACGTCGACGCTTGAACTAGATAGTTATCGCAAAAAAGTATTAAACACACAAAGGTAAATAAAAACAAGGAATAAACAAGATATTAGAGAAAAGTTGTAGAAGGTGCTTTACAGAAATCTATACAGCTAAAAAAATTGATTTTTAGCTGTATGGTAAATTAAAATATTTTTTCATTTCTTAAATCAAGAATCTATTTAAAAATTATTTCTACACGTCTATTTTTCGAACGGTCGTATTCATTTTCATTTGAGGCAACTGGCTTTGTGGCAGCCATTCCTTTTGCTGTGATTCGTTTTTCATCAATTCCTAAATCTTTTAGTTTTGCTTTTAAAGCATCAGCACGTTTTTGAGTAAGCTCTTGATTTGCTTTTTCGTTTTCTAACTTATCATTATGAACCAATATTTCTATGTTTTTAGTCGGATTAGTTGTCAAATAATCTTTGATTTGAGCTAGAACAGGGTTACTTTCTGAACGAACAAAATCACTATTCAATCCAAAGAAAATCGAATAAAAATCAGCTTTTCCACTTGTTATTTTTTCTTGAGTTGTTTTGTTTGGAGTTTCATCATAAAAAGCAGCCAAAGGAGCAATAGCTGTCTCTGTTTTATGTCCATAATTAGAATTTATCTTATACTTTATGTATTTGACATTTTCTTGTGGCTCAATTCTGAAAACTTCATAGAATTTATCTTTATGAAGAGTAATTGGAAGAATTTTTTTAAAACTATCTTGGTTTTTATCTGTACTGGAAACCCAAATTTCACTATCCTTTACATGTCTATCTGAGTAGCTTTCTGAAGAATAATATTCACTACTCAAGACTCCTAAATAATTGATAGAAATAGTTTTTTTGATTTCGATAATTGCCCATTGAGGAACAGTTTTGTTTGGATTATAACTATCTCCAAAATACCAACAACTTGACTGTCCTTTGTTATCTGTAAGATAGTTTTTAAAGTCTTCTTGATTACGAAGTACCAATGTTTCTGGCGACCAAGCACCCTGATGATTTTCATAGCTGTACTCAATCACACTAGAAAGTCCTTCTCCTTCTCCCAAAAGCAAATTTTTAGGCAATTCAGAAGGAGAAAAAGAATTGACCTTACTTGACTTTACATTATCTGAGACAGGATTTGATTCACTAGCCTGAAGTATTTTTTCTGAATTTTGAGAGGCTATATTTTCATTCTTACAAGAAGAAAAAGAAATACAGATTAAAGCAATAAATAAGTTTTTGATAGAAAGTTCTTTTCTTAGATTTTTCATAAAAAATAAATGTAATAGTAATAGAACGAACTTGAAAAAGAATTACAATCGAAGTTTTAGAAACGATTATTCTTAATACACAATTTTTAAGCAATTTTTGGGTCAATTTTGGTTCAATAAATTTAATAATAATTATAAAACGATAGGATTTTATAACTAATTTTTAAATTGTACAAACTTTTTTTACTTATATAAAGGTGTATCTTTGTTATAATCAAAGTGTTATCACAGCTATTATTAAAAACTAAACTATGAAAAAACGAAATTTTATATATTCATTTTCAGCTATTTTAGTAAGTCTAATTTGTTTTTCATTTATCATAAAATCAGATAAAGATTTTATCAAAAACACTCAAATAGTTACTCCAATAGACAAAAATGAGCTTATTGAACTTACACAAAAAGATGATGATTCGCTCTTTGTAATCAATTTTTGGGCTACTTGGTGCGCTCCTTGTGTGCGTGAACTTCCTTATTTTAATGCTGCACACAAAAAATATAATAATTCGAATGATAAAATTTCAATGAAACTTATCAGCATGGATTTTGATGACCAATTGGAAAAACGAGTACTTCCATTTTTTGAACGAAAAAACTTTTCAGATTATGCTATGGATAAGTATTTAATTACATCTATGGATTATGATAACTGGATGCCTGAAATAGATAAAGATTGGTCTGGTTCTATTCCTGCCACTCTTTTTTACAACAAAACAAAAAATATTTATCATTTTCACGAAGGTGATTACAATCAAGAAGAACTATATCATACGATTGATTCACTTTTGGCGTTATAAGAAAATTAATTATTACCTATATTACTTCAATTTATTTTTATTAATCTGTTCTTTTCAAAAATCCTTAAAACTCTCAAAATTATGAACTACAACAAAATTTTTACTTCTCTTTCTATGCTAGTGGCAGTGTTTGCTATTGCATTTTTATTTACTGCTGCAACTGACGAAAATGGTTATACTGTTGGCGATGAAGCAACTGACTTTAATCTCAAAAATATCGATGGCGAAATGATTTCTCTTGCTGGAATGGAAGATGCCAAAGGCTATATTGTTACTTTTACATGCAATCATTGTCCGTATGCAAAATTATATGAAGACCGTTTGATTTCTTTGCACAATCAGTTTGCAGAAAAAGGCTATCCTGTAGTTGCTATTAATCCAAATGTATTGACACAACCAGATGACAACTTTGAGATGATGATAGAGCGTGCAGCAGAAAAAGAGTTTCCATTTGTTTATCTTTCTGATGAAGACCAAAGTATTGCAAAAGCATACGGAGCAACAAAAACACCTCATGTTTATGTATTGAGCAAAAACGACGGAAAATTAAAAGTAGAATATATTGGTGCTATTGATGACAATGCAAAAAGTGCTGACGAAGTTACAGAAACATACGTAGTAGATGCAGTAGATGCACTTTTAGCTGGTAAAAAAGTAACTAAAAAAGAAGCTAAAGCTGTTGGTTGTTCAATCAAATGGAAAAAATAATTTTTTATTGAGATACTAATAGCTAAATTTTTTATTCAATAAAAAGTAAAATCCTTGTGTAATTTATCTTATACAAGGATTTTTTAATGATTAATAATTTAAAGTTTGTTATCTAAAATCAGATTTTCGGTTATCTTTATTTTTAGTTTGACAAGCATCATTTCTTTTTTCTTCTGATTTTGATTTATTAAATGAGGCTACTATTGTATCCAAATAATTTTCTGCTTCTTCTATACTTCTAAATTTTGTAGTTGGCATTCCAGAACGTTCTACCATTTGGTTGGCTTGTAAATCTGCTATATCATTCATAGGCATTACTTCAGCTGTTTCTAAAAGTCCGTTTTCAGTAAGAAAAGATTGTACTTTTTCATGCAATTTTTCTATTTTCTTGCCTTGTAAATCTATTAGCCTAATATCAGAAAGAACAGTAAAGTTAGTTGTTACTTGAGCAATAGCTCTTTTCCAATCTTCAATAAAACAAGGAATTTGATTTTCGTCTTGTAACTTTCCTACCATACTAAAATAGATTCTATTCTTTGTAGAGCTTATATATAATTTATAATGCTGATTTTCTTCGATAGTAATTTTCATCTTAAAAGATTTAAGTAAATGGTTTATTTCTAGTAGTCAAGCCTTCTAAGATATCTAAAACATACAATGAATTAGATACAAATTATTTTTGTTTAATTTTATGAGTTTATATGATTATATTACACCCTTTTCATTTCACAAATATACTATTTGTTTAGCATATACACAAAAAACTATAAACAAATTAATCATCCTTGTAAAATACTTTTATAAAAAAATCCTTGTATAAATCAATTATACAAGGACTTTAAAATACTTTAGCAAGACGATTATCGAATCAAAACAATTTCATCACTAATTACTTCGGACTCATTTCCAGCATCATCTTTAAATTTTATATAGACAGACTTCTTTCCATTTTCACCAATCAAACGCCAATCACTGACTAATTCTTCATAAGGCAACCAACGTCCTGCTCTAAAATTATCACTATTCGAAATCATCATATACTTTGCATCTGTTGCTTTTATAGCAAGCTCAACCACTCCGTCAATATGTCTTGAGGTTTGGTCTCCTCCATTTATAATAATTGTCATATCAGAAGGAGGTGTAGAATCTACATCTATAGTTGCAGAAACCACTTCTGTTTCATTTTTTGCATTGTCTCTAAATCTTGCATAGAGTTTTTTCTCACCATCACCTTCTGAGAGTTTCCATTTTAAATACTTTTTGATGGGCTGCCATTCTTGTCCTTCAAAAGATTCATTATCAGAAACCATCATTTCAGTAGCTCCTCCTGCTGTCAGAGTAAGTTGAACTTCAGCAGCTTGCTTGGTAAGTGCAGGTTCGCCATTATTTATAGTAATTGATGGACGAACAGGACCTTGTGTATCTAAAACTACTTTATCAGAAACTACATCCGAAATATTACCTGAACGGTCTCTAAATTTAGCAAAAACAATTTTTACACCATCTAATTTACTTCCTAACTGCCAATCTTCAATTTCTGGTGTAATAAGCTGCCAACGCTGACGATAAAAAGAACGATGATTCGAAACCATTACATAATAACGTTTGTCTGGTTCTTCTGCGCTTACAAAGAGCTTTACTAGTTGAGTCGAATCTTTAATAGCCTCTCCTTCTACATCAATTTTGATTTTAGGATTTTTTGGTGCTGTCATATCCAAATGAATATCTGCTGTTACAATTGCCATCATGTTTGCTTTAGCATCTTTGAAACGAACATATACTTTTTGATCGCCATCTTCTGGAATAAGTTTCCAACCATAAACTGTTGGTTGATAAGGAATCCAATGAGCATCAATAAAATCTTGACGATTACTGATTTGCATTTGTGTAACATCAAAAGCTGCTATTTGAAGAGTAACAAATGGCGTTTTGGTATAATGACTCCCTTTGTTTATTGTAATTCTATTAGTAGAATCTTTTTTGAAATTGAATTGAGCGTGTACATTTGTGGAAAGAAACAAAGAAGAAAGTAAAAAAATGCTACTTAATATTATTTTATAGAAAAAAGTAGGACGAAGAAATGTAGTGCTATTTATCATTTTATTAAATTAGGTAATAATCTCATATAAATAATGAGTTTTATAGAAAGCTATTTTTATAGGATATTTTTATTATAAGATTTAGTTATAAATTCCCTAAAAGTATGCCAAAATTACTAAAAATAAAAGGATAAAGAGTAGTTTATTAAACCTTATCACGGTTTGTATTAAGGTAGTTTAGACTTCTAGTCTGAACATCAAAAACAGTATTTTATGAAATTCAACGGTTTGGAAGACTGTTATATAAAAATAACGGTGAAACCTTTATTCAATCCTAAGAATCTTAAAAAGGCTCTTAGGGTAATAATCAAGTTAATTTCTTCCTTTGCCTCTTCCACGTTTTTCCTGTTCCATTTCTTTTGCTTTGGCAGTCTTGAAATTACGAATCATATAGGTAAAGCTTACCATAAAATAACGATTTAAAACCTGCGTTTGTATATCTTCAACATAAGTTTCGGTAACATTTCTAGAAATACTATTATTTTGATTTAACAAATCGAAAACAGTTAGTTTTAATTCTGCTCTTTCATCTTTCATAAAACGTTTTCCTACACTCATACTCCACAATAAATAATCTTGATTGAAACTATCTGAAAGACCATTATAACTCTGATAAGTTAAATCATTTTGCCATAAAAATCCTTTTTTGAATAGAAATAAATTTCTAAACTCTAAAGTATGTGTCAGATAATTATTGTCTGCTTGTGGTTGAATTGTATTTTCTACGATATTATAACCTAAATTATAAGTAATTCCGAAGTCTATTTTTTCATTAATATTGCTGCTAATTGTCAGTCCTTCTGTAAAGCTATAATTATTCGCAATATTTTTTTCTCCATTAATGACAGTAGGAATTCTATTGTAACCAAACTGATTATTGAGATTAAAATTAAGTTTCCAAAATGGAATGCCAATCATTGCATTCAAACGTCCTGTCAAATAACCATCTACATTGACTGGGCGAGTAAGCTGAACACCTTCATTCAATAAAACTCCTTCTACAGTTACTGAATCCTGTTGTGCTATCCAAGTAGAGTTTGTGATATAGTCATTTGTTTGTCTTAGATATGCAAAAGTAAAGAAGTTAATACGTTTATCAGGGTTATTATACGAATAACGAGCAATATAACGATTTTCTACTTGTTGATTTAGGTCTTCATTACCAATAGAAAGTTGTAAAGGATTGCTATTATCAAGCACTTCTTGAAGCTGTGTAATTTGAGGATTACGAGTAGAAGAACGATAAATCAAACGCAAGTTACTGTTATCCGAAATTTCATAACGAATGACTACTCTAGGTAAAATATTTTGAAAATTTCTTTTAAAGTTAGTTTCGAAAGGAAAAGTCTGCCCTCCATTTAGAGTTGCATTTTGATAATTAAAACTAGTATTAATATTGAGTTTTTTGGTACGGTAACTATAACCTAAACCTGCTTTATGATACAGATAATCACTCTCAATAGTAGAAGAAAGTTGATTATTCAATATTCTGCCCTGATTTAATTCTGAAAAAATATCAAAGGTTTCTGTTTCGTTTTCTATTTGATTATTTGAGTATTCATACTCAATTTGTAAACTAGATTTTTCTGAAAGAGACTCTGTGTATTCTACTTCAGTTGCCCAAAGAATATCATTTTTAGTATTAAAAGTTTCTTGATTGAGTGTATCAGAACTTTTCAATGTTTCTACATTTGCTAAAAGGCTATTTTGTCCGTCTTGTAAATTAGCTTGTGTATTTAATTTTACAGAAAGAGTACGACCACGTTTTTTGAAACGATGACGAAAGAGAGCATCATTTTCAAAATTAAAGGCTGTTGAATTATTATTAAAATTATTTACAGTTCTGTTTAAAAGAAAGTCATCATCTAAAAGTGTTTGAGCATCAGTAAGGCTATTGCTTTTGTAATTTTGAATATTTAATCTTGGTGTCAGAATAAGTTCATTTACTGAATCAATTTTGTATTCAAAACGAAGCGCAAAACGATGATTTTGATTATCACTACCACTAATTTGATTTTCGTTATAAAATTGATTTTGAGCTGCTCCATTTGCATCATCTTGTAAGAAAAAATCTCTCGTTAGGTTTGTTGTTGCACTATTGTCGCTCCAGTTGAAAAAATAGCTCCCTGAAAGTTGAATTTTCTTTCCCCATTCATCAGAATAATTAATTCCTATACTGCTAGTTTTTGTAATTCCATTTTGTCCACCTACCAAAAAATTATTTACATCACTAGGATTTCCTCTATTTCTGCGTCCTCTACCTCTTGTATTACCTGTTGAACCCACAACTCCCAATAAATCTTGTGTAGAAAAATTTTGCTGACTTACATTATTTGTAATTCCGATAACAGAAATACGTTGTTTTCCATTAAAAAAATTAATATTTCCTCCTGCAAAATAACGTTCATCTGTTCCATAACCTGCATAAATTTTTCCAAATTGCCCATTTCGGCTATCTTTTTTGGTAACAATATTTATAGTTTTTACAGTATTTCCATCACTTACTCCAGAAAATCGTGCTTGGTCGCTTTCTTGGTCAAAAACTTGTATTTTTTCTATAATTTCGGCTGGCAAACTTTTTAAAGCCAAATTAGCATCATTACCAAAAAACTCTTTTCCATCTACCAAAACTTTCCCTACTGCTTCTCCTTGTGCTTGTATTTGTCCATTTTCGGTAGTGATAGTAGGCATTTTTTTCAAAAGAGTTTCAGCATCTGCATTTTTTTCAGTCTTGAAAGCAGAAGCATTATATTGTGTTGTATCACCTATTTGCTCCGAAATGGTTTGCCTTCCCTCAACAGTTACGGCTAAAAGTGTACTTTCTTCTATCAAAATAGGCTCTAAAACTGTACTTGGCTTTGATAAAATAATATTTTGAGAATAATTTTGATAGCCTACATAACTAATCTGAAGAATATAATTTTGCTGAGTAAGATTTTTGAATGAAAATTTTCCTTCAAAATCTGTTGTTGCAAAAACAAATTTTGAAGTATCACTGGCAAAACGCATTACAATATTTGCAGAAATAAGAGGCTCAGAGGTTTCTTTTTCTAAAACAATTCCCTGTAAATTATAATTTTGAGCAAAAGCAAAATTAGAAAACGAAAGAATAAAAAAACAAGAAAGAATAAAAATGGGAAAGGAAAAAATAGATTTCATCAGAAAGAGTATTAAAATAAAAGTTTAAACAACAGAGAATAATTTGAAATATTTAATTAGACACTTTTTAGAAAAAAAGGTTTAATTATTAATTGTTTAAAAATGTTAATACAATTCAATTTATTTACATTTTCTATTAAAAAACATAAATAATAATTTTGAAATTATTCAAGTGAAGTAGGATCTTGATAGCCATTCCATACAGAAGTTCCTCCTTCTTGAAAAAAAACACCAATTTCTTCTGTATCATTGTCTTGTCTTGTAGCAGTTCCCAAAATATAGTCTATTATTCTTCTAGTTTTATCAAATTGAAATAGTATATCCGACAAACAAATACAAAAAAGAACTGGAGCAAGGCTCACAACAAGTTCTACATGATTGACAAATAATACTAAAGCAAGTGAAATGGAAGAAATAACATGGTGCAAAGGAAATAAAAGTGGGCTTACTTTTTTATGATTTTTGAGATATACAATACTTATTCCTCTAGAAAATTTACCCAAACTTGTAACTATCAAATTATTATCTTTTAGTAAGAGTGTAAGTATGGCAACTATTTTATAAAATACTGATGTATTTTCGAAATAGTCTTTTGAGAATTGCCAAACCAAAACATTGATTATTAACCAAACAAGTGTATCTATCATCCAAGAAAAAGCAATTTCTGTCATTTTAGGAACATGACATGTACTTTCTACTATTTTTCTAATTTCTAGCTTTTTAGCTTTAGGAATTTGATTAAGTGTTTGTATTTGATTACAATGCTTATTTCCCATATATTCCCAACTCTCTCTTAAGAAAGCAGATTTACATTCAGCACAAAAAACTATTTCATCGCCTATTTCAAAACCATCTCCTGTAATTGGATCTTGACGATTTTCGTCTAAGAAATGAGTTTGTTTTTCAGTAAGTGTTAAGATATTTTTCATTTTTGTATTTACGCTATTTGTTTAGTTGTGGTTTTTATTATTTTGAAAAGCATAAAAAAAGCCTATCTGATTTAATAAAAATCAAATAGGCTTTTCTGAAAAAAGAAATTTCTAAAATTATTCTGCTGCAAGTACCCAAGCACCTACATACGTATAATCTAATTTGTTTTGAGCATCTCGTGCTTCTTCTTTGGTAGTGTATTCATAAAGCGCAATTCTGTAACGGTCGCTATCATTTGTAGTGATAACTCTTGCTTGTGGAAACTGTCCACTCAATTGTCTGACAGCAGCATCAGCATATTCTTGTGTAGAATAACTTCCATAAATCAGATAAAATTTCCCACTTTCTAATCCCGTATTTGAGCTTGTACTTCCTGCATCAGCATCTGTATTTTCGTTATCTCCTGTAAGTGTAGTTACCTCATTGCTTCCATTATCAGCAACTTGAGTAGAAGTTGATAATGTTCCATTTTTCAAATCATATTCAGGCTCTGCACCAGTACAATTTTGCACATCTTTATCTTCGTCTTCTACTTCTCCAAACCAAACTACAGTTACATTTTTATACTGTCCAATGCCTACAGCAGCCCAATCTTTATCAGCATAACGACCTGAGTTTTTTAGAATATCCGAATAAAAAGAACTTCCTTTCCAAAGTTCCATAATTCGTTTGGGTTCACTTCCTCCATTATAAATTACTTCATACGCTTTTCCTCCATATCCTGTGATTTCTTTTGGTTTGTCCCACATACACGATTGTTTTGAGTTATCTCTTTCACTAAAACAACACGCATTCCAAAAGCCTTTATCAGACCAACTTTGCATACTACATGAATCTTTATCTATTCGGTTGTGATACAAATCTCTTGCATGCAGTTTGGCTACAAAAGTAAGTTTTTTAGAAACTTCTATTTTATGAGCTTCGTTCTCGCCACGATACGTATCAATGAGCGCATAAAGTTGCTGCTCAAAACCATTCATACAAACTTCTTCTGGAATAGTGACTTGTTGTGCTGAAGCTGAGAGGGAAAATACAAAACAGAGTAAGCTGAGAAGAAAAACTGTTTTTGTATAACAATATTTTTTTATCATAATTATAAAAATAAAAAGTTTTTTAGATTTGGATTTTGGTAAATTAATAATTCCTATAATTCAAAAAGTGTGCTTTTTCTTTTAAGAATATCCATTGTTTCGACAAAGTAGCAAAAAAAGGCTTATGAATAAATAGCATTGACCTATTATTCACACGGCAAAGGCGTATCTGAAACAGGATATTTTATCTTAAAATCATAATGCCACCACTCATTCGAAATAGATTTAAAACCTACACTTTCCATAATCGTTTTTAATATCATTCTATTTTTCAAAATTTCATTTTTTGTTTCAGCAGGAAAATCAGTAAAAGTATGATGTGCTTCTTTTCCAAAAAAATCATATCCTGTTCCCATATTCAGCTCGTTTCCATCTGCATCTATCAACGTCATATCGACAGCACAGCCTTTATTATGATTTGAACCTTTTTTAGGATTGGCAACATAATTTTTATTTGTTGTGGTATTCCACAAAATCCATTGCACAGACAAAGGACGGTATCCATCATAAATTTTGATTCTATAACCTTGTTCTTTAAATTTTTGATGTGCCTCAAAAAGTGCTTCGGCTGCTACTTTTCTCAAAAGTGCTTTCGGACAAGGATAGACTTTTTGTTTCATGAAATTATTTTCTGTCGCATATCGAATATCTAAAACTAAGCTAGAATCATAGTTGATAAGTTCGACCATTGCAGAATCTTCTAATTTTTCAAAATAGGCTTGCTTTTCAGCTTCTGCTCTTGCTTGAAGCTCCTTTTGAAGTTCTATTCTTTTTAAAGAATCTTCTACAAATTCGGCTCTTTGTGCTTCTATTTTTCTGATAGAATCCTGACGTACTTTTTCTATTTCTTCACTGGCTTGCAATTTTTTAGACTCTTGATTTGTACAACTAAAAAATAGTGAAATTAGTAAAATTGACAGAATTAGATAGGATATATTTTTCATTTGATTTTTTTTATGATGAAGAAAAATGATAATTACTGATTATTAAACCCAATCAATTCCCTTTTTCAAAAGTGATAACGTTCGCTCTTCTTCGCTTCCTTTTTGTGGTTCATGTGCATATTGCCAATTTGCTTCTGGTGGCAAACTCATCAAAATTGACTCGGTTCTTCCATCGGTTTCTAAGCCAAATTTTGTTCCTCTGTCATAGACTAAATTAAATTCTACATAACGTCCTCGTCGTATGCGCTGCCATTCTGTTTGTTCTTTTGTGAAAGGAAGAGTTTTATTTTTATTGGCTATTTGAGTATAAATTGGTGCAAATGCTTCTCCTATTTCTCGTACAAAATCCCAACGGTCTTGTTTTGTAATATCCTCTTGTTCTTTCAAATGGTCAAAAAATATTCCTCCAATACCTCGTGTTTCTTTACGGTGAGGAATATAAAAATAATCATCTGCTTTTTTCTTAAATTCTGGGTAATAACTTTTATGATGTTTGTCGCAAGCTGTCTTTAAAGAATGATGAAAGAATTTTGCATCTTCATCAAAAACATAATGAGGAGTAAGGTCAATGCCACCACCAAACCAATAGATTCCATTGCTCATTTCAAAATAACGAACATTCATATGAATAATCGGAACAAGTGGATTTTTTGGATGCAAAACAATAGAAACACCTGTTGCAAAAAAATCAGCAGGTTCTAATTTCATAAGTTTTAGCATTTGGGCTGGAGATTCACCAAAGACTGCCGAAAAATTAACACCTCCTTTTTCAATTAAATTTCCATTTTCGATAACACGAGATTTTCCACCTCCACCACCTTTTCGCTCCCAAGTATCAATTTGAAAACTTGATTTTCCATCAGTTTCTTCTAGTGCTTGACAGATTCTGCTTTGCAAACCTTGAAACCAAGTAGAGATTTGAGTTTTATGCTGCGTAAAATCGTTTGAGAGTTGTGTAGTTGTATCTAAGCTATTCAAGTTATTTGTCTTTTGAAATGTATCAATTTTATTTTATGCAAAAATAAGAATTAATTTTAATATCATCTTAAAAGCAGCAGCAGGGTGAAAAATAAAATACCTAGACAAAAAAAATAGAGCTTCATTTTTGAAACTCTATTTTTTTGGGTGTATGAAGTTGAGGTATGAAGTTCAGCTTAGTCTATGACTTGCGTTGTCAAGTAATTACAATCAAATAAAAATCACTTCTATCAACCCTTTTGATCTTGGTAGTTTTTGGCACTACTGTATAAATACTGGTCTGCTTCTTCTATAATACCCTCAACAACAGGATTATTATGGATATAATTTAGCTTTTGATGCAAAAACTTATCACTAAAAAGCTCTTCTGCGTGATTGTTTTGTTGCCAAAGTTGATAGTTTGTATTTCTACTATTTTTCTTGGCTGCTCGTTCGAACATCCACAACATCCATTCTCGTCTGCTCTCTGGCTCATCTCTATCTGAAATAGATTTTATAAGACGAGAAGAAGTAAATTTTTTAAAATCACGCAAAATATCAGACAAATTATATCCCTCTTTTGCTCGTATAATCAAATGAATATGGCTACTCATTAAGCACCAACCAAAAACCTCTAACCCTTTATTGGCTTGGCAATATTTCAAACTTTCCACAATAATATCCTTGTATCGTTGCCGAACAAAAATATCTATCCAGTTTACAACAGAAAAAGTAACAAAATAAATACCATCAGGATTATTGATACTGTATGCTCTTTCGCTCATATTTTTTTATTGGAAAGATACCGTTTTTTGTAGAAAAAGTAAACCATAAACTGTAAAGCAAATACAAAATATTTACTTAGTTATTGGGCTTAGTTTGTAACTAAGACCTATCAGTTATATAAAACTTCAGATTTATGTTGTCAAGTAATTACAAAAATACCTTACCCTCGCAAATCTGAAGATTTGCCAAACTGATAGGTCGTAGTCGCAGACTACGCCCAACATTCATTTTTTTTGTTTGGCTATTGGAATACTACGTTGAACGGGGGCTTTCTACCACTACTACTTTTAATTTCTCTTTCCTCTCCTGTTGGAATCCAAGCATAATTACTTCGGGTATTCCATTGAGGATGAACAGCATCTGCGTAGAGTAGAACAGCATTTTCTGAATCTAAACGCTCTATCAAAGCCTCTATATCTTCTATAAAGTGAGTTTGAAGTTCTTTATCAGCTTTAGCAGGAACTGTTTTTGTCTTTTTATAAGAAAAACCTAGACGTTTCATCAAACTAGGAAGACTTTTAGTAGCGTAATCAATACCTAAATTTTCTTTTATCCAATAAGCAATAGACTGGCAGTTTTTATGCAAGTGAGAACGAAGTTCTTTATCTAAATCTGCCAAATCAAAACTATCCAACTTACCCCAAAAACCTAAATAATTAGAAGAAATAAAACTAGAAAGACCACAGGAATTATAACTTTTTACATAATTATAAACACTACTTAAATCAACACCTAAAAGCTCTGACAAATCCTTTGCTGACTTACCTTGGTCAAGACCTAAAAGAACAGTACAACGAATATAGTCCTTATTTCCTGAAGAACTTTTACGATAATCTTTTAAAATATCTCGTTCAGAAATACTAAGTTGAAAATTCATAAGCTAAAAATAATCAAAATTTAGATATTTTTGAAATCTAATTACGGATGAGTATAACAATAAGTAAGAACACAAAGACATAAATTATATTTTTATTCATCTTTATATACATCTATAGTTTTAGAAAGCTCTTGTGCTTCTCTAATTTTTCCTTGTGCTAATAGCTCAACAAAACCATGATAGTCCTTATCAATTCTCTTGTAATTTATTTTTTTCGTTCTTTTCATGATATACGGTACGACAGGAATGTCGTCTTTAAAATGATGTATATCACAAGGAAAATAGATAATATCTTCTAATGCCTTCAAAAATCTCATGTATTTTTCATCTCTAGAGAAGAAAAGGAGCTCAGTAACTTCTTCTTCAGAAATTTCACACCAATCAAAAGAGTTTCCTATGACAGTAGTAATATTATTGACTTTGATATCTACACTTCCATCAATACGATAGTTTCTATTTATTCCATCAAACCATATAACACTATATTGGTTATGGTGATGTTTTGTGTTTGCAAACAGAAAGTTTACTTTATCGTTCTTCTTATCTACCATTAACATATAATAATTAGAATAAAAATCATCATAATAATCATAATAATCATAATTAGAAGGAGAAATGTAAATACTTTTACAACTATTAATCAGCAAGAAAACAACTATATAAATTATATTTCTCATAATATTATTTTAATAGAGTAAAAAATTTTGAACCTATTTTACGCATTATTTCCCATTGTTCTTTATAGAAACTCTTCCGTTCAAAATTCTGCTTGTTGCCCGTATCATCAAAATCATAATCCATATAATTTTCCATTGTATCGCTTTGAGGATGAACAATAACATTTACTTCTCGTTCTGGTGCTTTTTTAAGTTCTTTCTTCAAATCTTTAATCTCTTGTGGATGTTCCGAAAGTCTTTTATCCATGTCTTGTATTAGTGCTAACTTTTTGGAATAAGATAGAAAAGATGAATCAAGTGTTAGGTTAGAAATGTCTGCTTCACTAAGTATCGTAAGTTGAAGGTTAGCAATAAAGTCTTTGAAAAGCAGGTAATCATCATAAGAAGGTGTTGCATCTATTTTTTCGCCTTCTTTTACTATACTCTGGTAGGAAAAGCTTAGAGTTTTATATTTAGCATAAGAGAGATATGCATCTTCTATAGGAAGATCAATTCCATTTTCTTGCTTATACTCTTTGCGCCAGTCTTCTATGGCTTCAAACATCTTTTTATCATTTTCTTTAAAACCTTCATAACTCTTTTGTTGTTGCTCCGTTATGTCAAGGTCTATATTTACAAAAAAGTCAGTACGCACCCCTTTTTTATCGTTGTACTCTATTTTTTCCTCAAAGGTATGACCAAGCCCTAGTCCGTGAGCTATTTCATGAAGAATAGCATCAGGCATCTTAAAACCCATTTCAAAAATATACGATATACCTCCTCCTACTCCTGTGTACCCTGGTACTAATTTATTAACAGCACCTATAGGTTCAGCATAAGAAGCTTCTATGCCTCCAAAATAGAAAACATGTACTCGGTCTGTAGGAATAGCTATGGTTTGATGTGGTTTGTCAAGATCTGAAATTCCCTCTTTCTTTAGTGTAGCTAACATAGATTTTTCTTTTGCTAAAAACATATCATACGCTCCACTTCCAGTCACACTATCATTTACATCAGAACGCATCCAAAAGTTATTTAACTCTGTTTTTTCAGAAAGTTTTTGTGCTTTCTTTACTCTATTCGCATCTGTAAAATTATGATTAAAATGACTCTTTAGTTCTACTCTAAAATTTAGTATGGCTTGTTGTACTCCACTAGATTGATATACCTCGTCTTTTCTCACTCGCTCTTTGGCTATATTTCCTCCTGCCAAAATAGCTGTATAGAGTTCTTTTACCTTTTTGTTAAAGTCACTTCTCTTTTTTCCATCTTTATAGAGATAAGTTTTGGAGTTATCGGCTCGTGTTTCTAGGAAATCTGTCAGTTCTGATTTTTTTAGCTCTATTTTATGTGTTTTTGAAGCTATTTCAGCGTAGATATAGGCTTGGTTGAGTGAATGATTATTAGCACAATCTAGTAATGCTACTTCGTCTATGTCACTGATAGAAGAAGTAGGTACTTCTAGCTTTGAGGTGCTTGTAGTAGTACCCAAACTTACATAGACAGGCTGAATAAGAGCTTTATAGCGTTCTTTGTTAGGATAAAGTATCATCTTTCCTATCACTACATTCGATACTTTTGCTAGTACAGCGATTTCCTTATCAAACTCAGCAATACATTCTACTTCTATGTAGGGTAGGTTAGTATGTTTGTCGTCTAATTTGAGCGAAAGAGAAGCAGTTTTTTTACCATTGATAACAACACTTTTATCGTCCTCACTTTCAAAGTCTATTGTTACCTGTGTGGCATTTTCTTTTTTGAATTCGGTACTCTTCTCTAAAGCAACATATATTTTTGCTTTGTTTTTAGTATTTTTTTTGTTTCCCTCTACATTGGGGGGCCAAAGAGAAAGATAAGGACAGAGATAAGAGTGGTCTTTTTTATAGGTTTTCTCATCACTCTCTACTTCTTTTAGTATTTCGTAATGTTTCATCATTCCATCAGCTACCACCGAGTCATCAAAACGGTCAAAGCCAAACTCACCATTGTAGGAAGTATCATTACTACCATAACTACTGCTCTTCTTTTCAGCTTGAATTTGTGAGCGATAAAAAGAAACAATATGAGGAGATTTAGATAGTTGTAGTGGATTATTTATAAATGAGTTGCTCTCATTGCCGACTTCAAAGATTTGAAACATAAATTTATAGTTTTAAGTAATGATTAGGTTAAGTAATTAAGAACGTGGGGGAGTGACTTTTACTTTAATTCTTGTAATGTCACTTGTAATAGAAATATTTTCCAAAAGGTCATTCTCTAGTTCTTTACCATCGTGAATGAAATCATGATTCTTATCATTCAAGTTGAGAGTAATTTTTTTACCTGCACCATTTTTGGTTTGAATTATTAGAGTAACATCTCCATAAAATAAACTTTGAAGTTTATTTCCATCTTTGTCTTCATAGTACATGTCTATGATTTCCATTTCCTGCTCCTGTTTGATAACAGTAGGAGTTACGTTATTCGCACTCAAATCTGTTTTCTTCCAATAATGGTCTAAAATCTTATACCCATCGTCTATCATAATCGCAGGTGTGAGATGAATAAGCGTAGTCATCGGTTCTCCATTTTGAGCATTGAAGTTATTTTTGAAAAACACACAACACACATCATAGAGTTCTATGATACGACTTTTACTTGCTGCTGTAACAGGAGAAACTACTATTTTGACGTTTTTCATCATGTCACTAGAAACTGACCACTCCATGAAACTTTGCTCTGATGTAGTTTCGAAGATAATTTCAAAAATTGTTCCTCTAGGCTTTCCCATGGGTTTGCCGTGTTCGTCGGTCGAACGAGTAAAACGAAATTTAAAATCTAAGATATTGATTTCTTTATCTTCTACGTATAACTTGGCTATTAAGCTCATTTTTCAATGGTATTAAGAAAACTAAAAGTTGTATTTTTCTGTAAAAGTAGAGTTAATAATTTACTAAAGCAATAAAAAATTACATTAATGCTATTTTTTAATATTAGAAACATTTTTTATTGGCTCAGAGAATAAATTAAGAGTAAGACCTAGAAAAAATACTATATTAATATTTATTAGAGTAAGACACACATTGATCACAGATAAGAAAAGATATGTGCAGACAAAAAACAAATAGAAACCTAAAAAAAGCCTTCAAATTTATAGCTTTGAAGGCTTTTAAAGTCTTGTACTCTCGCTTATAAGTAACTCAAATTATGCATTATTTAAGTATTTCATGCTCTCTAGTACAAATGGATAGTATTTTTGAATTGAACGAAACAGCTTATTTTACCATTTACACAGACTAGTAAATCTATGACAAATAAAATTAATTTATTCATTTAAAAAATCTTCTTTCAAAATATAGTCCATATTTCGTTCTGCCAATGCTGTTATGGTTACAAACGGATTCACACCCACACTTCCAGGAATAAGAGAACCATCTATGGCATACAAATTTTTATAGTTTTCTATTCTGCCATAATTATCAGTTGCCTTTCCCAATACACAACCACCTAAAGGATGATAACAAAAATCATCTCCATAACCATTATTAAACAATAAATGAGACCTTATGCCTCCATTCGCTTTGTTCATTCTATCAATAAATTTTTTAGCTGCCTGTTTTGCTGGATCATTTTGATTTTTATTCCAAATTAATTGAACTTCTTTTGTAATTTCATTATATGCAAAATAGCCTCTTTCTGGATTTTGAGTAATGGCAAGATAAAGCGTTGTCCAAGTTTCAAGATTCATAGGCAAAGGAGCAATTTCGGCAAAAATAGGGTTTTCAGGATCGTTCCAACCATCTATTCCCAAAACAGGAATAGTAGATTGTTTTCTTCCTGTTGCATTTACAAAATTTCTTCCTGTCATTATATTTCCATTACTTCCCCATTCTTGCCCTACTTTTTCATTGAGCTTTGATAATCCTCCTTCATGTTTCGATTTCATAAGGAGTTTGGAAGTTCCCATGCTTCCTGCACCCAAAAATAAATACTGACAGGTATAAGTTTCCTGAGCAATAGGCTCTCCTTTAGTGTTGAGTTTGGTAATCAGAATTTTATAATGTCCATTTTCAAGCTGTTCTATGTTGGTTACTTGGCATAAAGTTCGGATTTCCAAGTTTTTTGTTTCTTGTGCTTGAGCAATATAGGTTCTGTCTAATGTCCATTTTCCTGCATTATTTCCATAGATAACTTCTCCGTTTAGAGCTGATTTATAAACTTCTCCTTTGGCTTCTTTTTTCATGTATTCAAAATCATATACATTAGGAAAAAATTTGGTTTGATAACCTGCCTTTTTTGCATCTTCTCTAGCTATTCTTGAAAACTGATAATAAGGAGTTTCTTCAAAAAAATCAGCTTCGATAGTATTGACACGCAAAGCCTTATTAGCTAAAGGAAAATATTTATCAAACATTTCTTCGCTATTTACAGAAGGAAGTATTTTTTCAAAGTAATTTTTATCTGGTGTAATAGCAATTCCTCCATTTACCAAAGAACCTCCTCCTAATCCACGTCCTAAGAAAACATCCATATTAGGATGCTTTTCTTTATCTAAAACGCCTGCATATTTTTTGATAAAAAAAGGAATAGTAATAGGTGCATGAGGTGTAGAACTTCTCCAGCTTGAGCGTTTGTCTGCCGTAATCATTTTACAAAATGTATCGTGTTTGGGTGTTAGTTTCCATTCTTGCCCCATTTCTATAAGTAAAGTAGGAATATTTTTTTGAGTTAGGCGCAATGCAGCTACTGCACCACCATAACCACTACCAATAACAATGGCTTTTTTGAATCCGTTATTTTTCATTTTTGTAGAAAAAAGAGTAGCACAACTTGCCAACATAGGTGTTGTGGCTACTCCGAGTGTAGAATAGGTTAAGAGTTTAAGAAACTCTCTTCGGTTAGATTTACTGGATTTCATAGTTTAAAAAATTATCTTTGTAATAAGATATAGTATGCAGACCTAACTTTTAAAACCTTATCTTGTTCTCAAAAATCATAAAATAGCATTATTTGTAGAAAAGGATTAATAGGGTACATTTGTGATTTGAAAAATAATTTATTCTAATTTCTATCTAAACAAAAATCAATAACTCAAAAGTTTTGGTATCTTTGTAACGTTTTTCTAATGAAAATTAGATTCCTTTAATTTTAACATAACATAGTTTGTAAGAAATTAAAGACTATCTTGATTTTCAAAATTTATTAACTAAGCGTATTTGAATGCAAAATTTAGCAGGTCTAGCAGAACTTTTAAGCACTCCTCAAAAAGTGGTCATCTTTCCACATCAACGCCCTGATGCTGATGCTTTAGGTTCTTGTTTGGCTTTATCTCTTTATTTACAAAAGAAAAATCATCAAGCTACAGTTATTTCGCCTACTGAATATCCTGATTTTCTGAATTGGATGTCTGACAATGATAAAGTAGTTGTCTATTCAGAAGCAACACATCAAAAAATTGAGACATTAATTGATGAATCTACTTTGATTTGTTGTTTGGATTTTTCTAGTCCTAATCGAACAGCTCCTTTAGATTCTTTTATAGAAAAAAATCCTGATACACCTATTTTGATGGTCGATCATCATAGAGGTAAATCTGATTTTGCTCATTTTGAATTGTGGGATATTACAGCAGCAGCAACGGCAGAATTAGTTTATGACCTTATTCTATTGATGAATGATAGACATTTGATCGATATTCCGATAGCTCAATGTTTGTATGCAGGTATTATGACGGATACAGCTTCTTTCAAACACCCTAATACAACAGGAAAAATACACCGTATTGCAGCTGATTTGATAGATATGGGTTTAGATTCTTCGTATGTTCAACGTATGATTTATGATAGCAATACCGAGAATAGAATTCGTCTTTTAGGACATGCGCTTTCCAGTTGTTTGACTGTCAGACAGGATTTGAAAACAGCTTACTTTGTCTTAAAACAAAAAGACACTCGCAAATACAATCCTCAGTCGGGTGATACAGAAGGCATTGTAAACTATGCTCTTTCTATTGAAGGAATTGAATTTGCTGCAATTTTGATTGATTATGGCAATGAAGTCAGAATGTCTTTTCGTTCTGTCGGAACATTTTCAGTAGCCGATTTTGCTCGTACTTATTTTGGAGGTGGTGGTCATCACAATGCAGCAGGAGGAAGAAGTACAGAACCTGTCGATAAAGTAGTAACTTATTTTGAGAAACTTATCGAAGAGCATCGTTCAGAACTTACAACTACACATTAATTATCCTATATTTAAAATTAATTTTCCATAAATCTTTTCTACTTTGGCTTTTATATTAGACCTTTGTAGGCTAGTTTCAATGTACTCTATTTCAATATTATTATTTATTCTAGTTATTTTATCTAACAAACAAAAAATGAAATCTCTTTTTTTATATCGTTCTATACTATTTACTCTTATTGGTGCTACAATGTGGTCTTGTAATTCAGACTCACTTAATAAAGAAAAAGAACTTGACGGAATTCGTTATATGCTTCGTCAGCGTGGAGAAGGACAGGAACTTAGTGACTCTAGCGTAGTTCAAATCTCTATGAAAATCTATAATAGTACAGATTCTTTACTTCGTGATACATACACAGAAGATTTTCCTTTAATGATAGATTTGAGTGATTCAAACAATACAAAAATGGGTATTGTAAAAATATTAATGGAAAAAGGTAGAGTTGGAGATAGTGTTACTATGTTTATCCATTCAGATTCTATTTTTGTACAAGGACAACCTCGTCCTCCTTTTATAGCAGAAGGAAGTTCTATTCGTCAAGAAATCAAATTAGTAAAGCATCTTACACAAACAGAATATGTTGCAGAACAAAAAGAAATGCAGCAAAAATACATGGAAGAACAAATGAAAAAGCAAGCTGAAGCACAAGCAGAATCAGCAAAAATTTCAGTAGAACAAGTAGAATATATCGAAAATACATATTTACCTGAAAAAGGCATTACTGATTTCAAGAAAACAGAATCAGGTCTTTTCTATAAAGTAGATAAACAAGGCAAAACAGATATTGAAGCAGGTGATAAAGTAAAAGTAAATTATGAAGGAACACTGCTTATGACTGGCGAAAAATTTGACTCTTCTTTTGATAGAGGAGAAGCATTTGAGTTTCCTATCGGACAAGGACAAGTAATCCAAGCGTGGGATGAAGGTATTCCTCTTATTGGTCGTGGTGGAAAAGGATATTTATATATTCCTTCAAACTTGGCTTATGGACCAAGAGGTGCTGGTGGTGCAATTGGACCAAACGAAATGCTTGTTTTCAGAGTAGAAGTGCTAGAAGAAGTAACTAAAGCTGGAAAATAATTCCAACTCTCTAATTTCAAAAAGCTATTTATCAGATACTCTTTAAAGTTGTGTTAAGAAGATGTATATCTTTTTAGCACAACTTCTTTATAAAAAATCAATCTTTTATTACTTGACAATAAATTTTATGTTTTTATATCGTTTTATTCTAATTATTTTAATAAGTTGCATTTCTTTTTCTATAAATGCACAAAATAATAAAGACAAAAATAAACACGAAAAAGAATTTAAAGGTATTCGTTATCAATTACAGACTACCAAAAAAGAGCGTAAAAAAGCTCTTTCAATTACAGATTCTAGTATTGTAGAGTTAAGTATGAGTATTTATAATAGTACTGACTCATTGCTTAGAAGTACAAAAAACGAAGACTTTCCTCTTATTTTAGATTTACGTGACAGCACGACTAGACAAATTCCTATTGTAGAAATTATGATGAATGAAGGCAAAATTGGAGATAGCCTGACTTTGTTTATTCATTCTGATTCTGTATTTCAAAATGGTCAGATACGCCCTATTTTTATTCCTAAAGGAAGTTCTTTAAGACACGAAATAAAAATTCTGACAAATTATACAGCTCAACAATATGCTGCAAAATTAGAAGCCATGCAACAAAAATACATGGAAGAAATGGCTAAAAAACAAGAAGAACTACAAAAACAACAAAAAATGGACGAAAAATCAAAAGTGCAAAATCAAATGGACTATTTAGAAAATACCTATTTTGTAGAAAAAGGAATTACAAATTTTCAAAAGACTGAATCAGGTCTTTATTATGTAATCAATCAGCAAGGAACACCTATCCAAAAAGGAAAAACTATAAAAGTTCATTATGAAGGAACTCTATTATCAGGTCAAAAATTTGATTCTTCCTTTGATAGAAATGATCCAATTGAGTTTCCTATTGGTGTAGGACGAGTTATTCAAGGTTGGGATGAAGGCATTCCTCTTATCGGAACAGGTGGAAAAGGCACTCTATATATTCCTTCTCATTTGGCTTATGGTGAGCGTGGTGCAGGAAGTGATATTCCACCAAATGCTACACTTGTTTTTAGAGTTGAAGTATTAGATTAATAAAAAAATTAGGTAATAGAGGTTGGAAATTAGAGTAACAAAAAAACTTCTCATTCTCTAATTTCCAATCCTAATTTCCTAAAACCAAATGTCATAATGAAATTATCTCTCTTTTATACATCTATATTTAATTGTCTTTTTTTGCTTATTACATTTTCTGTTTCAGCTCAATTTGAAACAGGAATGCAAGAGCATAAAGGAATGCGTTATAGAATTAGAAAAGTAGGAAAAGGAAAAATTCTTACAGATTCTAGTATTTTTCAAATACAGATGAAAATATTTAATTCTACAGACTCTCTTTTAAGAGATTCATATACAGAAGATACTCCTCTTTTTATAGATTTGAATGATAAGGCAATTAGAGAAATGTCTATGGTAGAAGTTATCAGAAAAGGGAAAATAGGTGATAGTCTGACCGTTTTTGTACATGCTGATTCTATTTTTTCAGAAGAACAACCACACCCTGACTTTATAAAAGAGGGGAGTTGGATTCGTCAAGAAATTCGTATTATCAAAGACTATACTACTCAAGAATATGAGGACACTAAAATAAAAATACAGGAAAAGAGGGAGAAAGATTTTTCAAGAAAAGTAAAAGAAAATGAATATAAATTAGACAGTATTTCCAAAATACAAGTTGAATACATTGAAAAAACGTATTTTGTAGAAAAAGGAATTACAAATTATAAAAAAACAGAATCTGGACTTTTATATACAATAGATAAACAAGGCAGAACAGACATCGAAACAGGAGATAAAATAAAAGCTCATTATAAAGGAACACTACTAAAAACAGGAGAAAAATTTGATTCTTCATACGACAGAGGTGAGCCTATTGAAGTAGCTATTGGAATAGGACAAGTAATACAAGGTTGGGATGAAGGAATCCCACTTATTGGAAAAGGTGGAAAAGGGACTTTATATATTCCTTCTAATTTGGGATATGGTGTACAAGGTTCTCAAGGAGCAATTCCACCAAATACAATGCTCATTTTTGAAGTAGAAGTGCTAGATGAAGATTTGGATAATAATCAAGATTATGAAAATGAACAAGAAGAAGAAACTACTTCTCAAAAAAAACCAAACACTTATTATATCGATGATAATCAAGAAGATTATATCGAAAATGTATATCTAAAACTCAACGACATTACCGATTATAAAAAAACAGTATCTGGACTTTTTTATAGAATTGAAAAGCAAGGAACACCAATAAAAAAAGGAGAAAAAGTGAAAATTCGTTATGAAGAAACTTTTCTTATGACAGATGAAAATCTTGATTCTTCTCATGATTCAGAAAAAATATATGAAATTACTATTGGAAAAGGAAATTTTATAAAAGGTTGGGAAGAAGGAATTCCTATTATTGGGAAAGGGGGAATAGGTTATTTGTATATTCCTTCCAAACTAGCTTACGGAAAAGAAGAAGTAGGCGAACAATTAGAACCTGATGCAATGCTTATCTATAAAATAGAAATCCTAGAAAATTAAAAACTAAAAAACAAAATCATTAAAAACTAATTATTACCAAAATGAAATTATCAAAGTATATTACAATAAGCCTTTTATTGCTTTTCATTGGAGGTGCTTTATTTTCTTCTTGTAAAAAAGATGAAAATAATGAAACACTAACTAATAATCCATCAAATCCATTAGTACAAGATAGTATTCTTCAAGTTTATTTTACTGAAAATAATATTACTCCTCAAAAAACACAATCAGGTTTGTATTATGTTCTTGATGAACAGGGAACACCTATTCAAAACGGAGAAAGAGTTACAGTAAACTATGAAGGAAAACTATTATCAGGAGCTATATTTGATTCTTCTTTTGGTAGACAACCATTTACTTTTACCGTTGGAGGTGGTGTTATAGATGGTTGGAATGAAGGTGTACCTCTCATTGGAAAAGGAGGAAAGGGAACATTATACCTTCCTTCCCATTTAGGATATGGAGCTAGAGGAGCAGGTTCAGATATTCCACCCTATGCTATATTAGTTTTTAGAATCGAAGTATTCAATTAATAATAAAAAAATCCTTCTTCGAACAGCAATAATAATAATTATCCATTTTAGTAAAAAATCAGCTAAAAAATGAAATCATCAAAATATATTTTCCTGCTTTTATCTATTTCATTTCTATTTTCATCTTGTAATAAAGATAAAATAGAACCTCTAATAGACGCAACTGTACAGGCAGAGCGAGAAGACCAAATTATTCAGCAATATTTAACTGAAAACAACCTTACAGCCGAAAAAACAGATTTAGGGATTTATTATATTGTCTTGGAAGAAGGAGAAGGCACAGCTACGCCAAATAATGGAGCATCAGTAGTAGTAAATTACGTAGGAAAAGTTCTTTATGGAAGACAGTTTGATAGCTCTTATGAAACCAATAACCCTTTAGAGTTTACTATTGGTGCTAGTTCGGTAGTAATAGGATTTGAAGAGGCAGTCAAGCAAATGAAATTAAAGGAAAAAACACGTTTTTTTATTCCATCTCGCTATGCTTATGGAGAGGCTGGAAGAACAACTCAGGAAGGAAGAGAAATAATTCCAACGCTTTCCACTCTAATTTTTGATATTGAGTTAGAACAACTTTAAGTTGTTGTTTTGTAAGAATAAATACAAAATTATTTTTGAAAATGATAAAATAATTCTTATATTTGCAGGATATTTTGGCTACAAATGTATAGTTTTGGTTCTAAATCAAAACAAAATTATAATTACATATCCAAAATATAGCATTTTTCTTGTTTTTATCTGCATTTTATTTAGAATTATAAAAAGTATTCCAAATTATTTGAAATTACTTCAATTCACAATTTTTTAATTAAGAATAAAACCGTAAAATTTAATAGAGAGCTAATTTTAAAATAACTCTTTACCTAATTTTAGGGATTTTTCTGACTTTAATAAGTTTAGACAAATAAGAAAAGATAAAAAACGATTATTTAGAAGCAGTAATAAATAGCTATAAAGCATTATACCAACAAATTAGCATTAACTAATTTACATCTACTTATAAGACGTAAATTTCTAATTTGTAATTGATAAAGAATAAAGCATTCCATTTCGTTCACTCAAACCTATACGAGCCTTGGCTACATTAAAACACGGCAGAATAAACTTTCGCAAAACGACCTCCATTTTAGAATACCCACACTTCCTAGATGTACAGGTAAAGTCGTTTCAAGATTTCTTCCAACTAGGTACTCCTCCTGAAAAAAGAACAGCAGACGGACTCTATAAAGTATTTATGGAGAACTTCCCAATTTCTGATTCAAGAGATAACTTTGTTTTGGAATTTGTCGACTATATCATAGACCCACCAAAATATTCTGTACAAGAATGTGTTGATAGAGGTCTTACTTATGCAGTGCCTTTAAAAGCAAAGCTACGTTTACTTTGTAACGACGAAGACAACGAAGATTTCGAAACAATCGAACAAGAAGTATTTTTAGGAAATGTGCCTGTAATGACTGAGCGTGGCTCTTTTGTTATTAATGGTGCAGAACGTGTTATCGTTTCTCAGCTTCACCGTTCACCAGGCGTTTTCTTTGCTCAAAGTAAACATACTAATGGTACAAAATTATATTCAGCACGTATTATTCCATTCAAAGGTTCTTGGATTGAATTTGCGACAGATGTAAACAATATCATGTATGCTTACATTGACCGTAAGAAAAAGTTTCCTGTTACTACTCTTTTACGTGCTATCGGATATGGGACAGATAGAGAAATTTTGGAACTTTTCGGTCTTTCTGAAGAAGTAAAAGCTACTAAAGCAAATATTCAGAAAGTGGTAGGTAGAAAATTAGCTGCTCGTGTTCTTCGTACTTGGACAGAAGACTTTGTAGATGAAGATACAGGAGAAGTTGTAAGTATTACTCGTAACGAGGTACTTTTGGAGCGTGATTCTGAAATTGAAGAGGAGCATATCCAAACTATCATCGATTCAAATACAGAAGCAATTATTCTTCATAGAGAAGATATTAATATTAATGATTTTGCAATTGTCTATAATACATTACAAAAAGATAATTCAAACTCAGAAAAAGAAGCAGTTGAGCAAATTTACCGTCAGCTTCGTAACACAGAAGCACCAGACGAACAAACAGCTCGTGATGTAATTCAAAGTCTTTTCTTTAGTGAAAAGCGTTATGACTTAGGAGAAGTTGGTCGTTATAGAATCAATAGAAAACTAGGTCTAGATTTAGAAATGAGTGTTCGTGTCTTGACAAAAGAAGACATCATCCGTATCATTAGACACCTTATTACTCTTATTAACTCAAGAGCAGTTGTGGATGATATTGACCACCTTTCAAATCGTCGTGTACGTACTGTAGGAGAGCAACTTTATAGCCAGTTTGGTGTTGGTTTGGCTCGTATGGCTCGTACTATCAAAGAACGTATGAACGTTCGTGATAATGAAGACTTTAAGCCAGTTGATTTGATTAATGCCCGTACTTTATCGTCGGTTATTAATTCATTCTTTGGAACAAATCAGCTTTCACAGTTTATGGATCAAACCAATCCATTAGCAGAGATTACGCACAAACGTAGAATGTCTGCCTTAGGACCTGGTGGTCTTTCTCGTGAACGTGCAGGTTTTGAGGTTCGTGACGTTCACTATACGCACTATGGTCGTTTGTGTACTATCGAAACTCCAGAGGGTCCAAATATTGGTCTTATCTCTTCACTTTGTGTTCACGCAACTGTAAACGGTATGGGCTTTATCGAAACTCCTTATCGTATTGTTAAGAATCAGAAAGCAACTAACGAAGTTAAATTCTTAACAGCAGAAGAAGAAGATGAGCAAATTATTGCACAGGCAAATGCAACATTAGATAGTAAAAACAAATTTACATCTGACCTTGTAAAATGTCGTTTAGAGGGAGATTTTCCTTTGGAATCTCCAGAAAATATAACATACATGGATGTTGCACCAAATCAAATCGTTTCGGTTGCAGCCTCTCTTATTCCATTCTTAGAACATGATGATGCCAACCGTGCCTTGATGGGTTCGAATATGCAGCGTCAAGCCGTTCCTCTTTTGCGTCCGCAAGCACCAATTGTAGGTACAGGTCTTGAAAGACGTGTTGCAATGGACTCTAGAGCATTAGTTGTAGCAGAAGATGATGGAGTAATTGACTATGTAGATGCTAAGAAAATTGTAGTAAAATATAATTGGACAAAAGAACAAAAATTAGTAAACTTTGATAACGAGTTTACAACTTATACCCTTACTAAATTCCGTAGAACTAACCAAGATACTTGTATCAACTTACGTCCTATTGTATTGAAAGGCGAAAAAGTAAAAAAAGGAGATGTTCTTTGTGAAGGATATGCAACTGAAAAAGGAGAACTTGCACTTGGTCGTAACCTTATGGTTGCTTTCATGCCTTGGCAGGGTTATAACTTTGAGGATGCAATTGTTATTTCTGAAAAAGTAGTAAGAGATGATATTTATACTTCAATCCACATTGATCAGTTTGAGCTTGAAGTTCGTGACACAAAACGAGGAGAAGAAGAATTAACTTCTGAAATTCCGAATGTAAGCGAAGATGCAGTTAAAGATTTGGACGAAAACGGTATTATCCGTATTGGTGCAAAAGTAAAAGAACAAGATATTTTGGTAGGTAAAATTACTCCTAAGGGAGAAACAGACCCTACACCAGAAGAAAAACTTCTTCGTGCTATCTTTGGAGACAAAGCAGGTGATGTAAAAGATGCTTCTATGCGTGCTTCTGCTTCGCTTCAAGGTGTTGTAATCAATACACAGCTTTTCTCTCGTCCTAAAAAGGATAAAGATATGCGTGCAAAAGTACGTAAACAGGTGGATGTTTTGAAGAAAGAATATAGTCGTGACCTTGTTGGAATGCGTTCGCAGATGATAAGCAAAATGGCAGATCTTTTAGAAAATAAAACTTCTCAAGGAATTGTTCATAAATACGGTGATGTAGTTTTGGCAAAAGATTCAGGTTTCAATCCACAAAATATTGAGCAAGCATTCTTCCCAAGCAAAAACGCATACCGTGATGAGAGTAACTATAACGTTCCAGAAGAAGTAAACTTTATTGCTGATGTAATCTTGAAAGATTTTACAGAAGATGAAGAAACTAATGAACTTTTGGCAGAACTTGTAAAAAATTATAACCAAAAACGTAATGAAATTACAGCAGAGTTCAAACGTCAGCGTTTTGCGCTAGAAGTTGGAGATGAACTTCCTGCAGGAATTGTTAAACTTGCAAAAGTATATGTTGCTAAGAAACGTAAACTCAAAGTAGGTGATAAGATGGCAGGTCGTCATGGTAATAAAGGAGTTGTGGCTCGTATCGTTCGTGAAGAAGATATGCCTTTCCTTGCTAATGGTGTTCCTGTTGATATTGTCTTGAATCCTCTAGGTGTACCTTCTCGTATGAACTTGGGACAGATTTATGAAACTATCTTGGGACATGCAGGTCTTAAAATGGGTAAAAAATATGCTACACCAATCTTTGACGGAGCAACTGAAGAAGAAGTAGCAGCAGAAATCAAAGAAGCAGGCTTACCCGAATGGTGTAAGATGGAAGTTTTTGATGGACGTACTGGAGAAAAATTTGAGCAAACTGTTACGGTAGGAATTATGTACATGCTTAAACTAGGTCACTTAGTTGATGATAAGATGCATGCTCGTTCTATCGGACCTTACTCACTCATTACGCAACAGCCTTTGGGTGGTAAAGCTCAGTTTGGTGGTCAGCGTTTTGGAGAGATGGAAGTTTGGGCATTAGAGGCATTTGGAGCTTCACACATCTTGAGAGAAATCTTGACAATTAAGTCAGATGATGTTCTTGGACGTGCTAAAGCGTACGAATGTATCGTAAAAGGTGATAACATGCCAGAGCCAAACATCCCAGAGTCTTTCAACGTATTGATTCACGAACTTCGTGGTCTTGCTCTTGAAATTACATTAGACTAATAATTTAATTTGTCATTGGTGGAAATACCAACGACGGCAAATTTCTATATAAATAAAAAATTCCCTTTTACTTTTCGGAGTAGAAGGGAATTTTTGCTTTCTTTGAATTACTTTTAAAGAAATGCTACTAACCTCTTATGGAATTAAAGATAATACATACTTCTGCTACACTTTTTATATTTGTTTCTCTGCTTTTGGCTATATTTTTATTTACGGTCAAGACGGAAAACAAATTAGGTAATTTCTTTTTTGGTCTTTTTACAATACTGACAGCCATCAATATTAGTGGCTTTGTGATTTATAACTATTTGCAAGCCTACCCTAAAATAGAGTTTTTACGTAGAACATTATTCTTATTAGAAATGCCTTTATTTTACCTCTATTTCTGTTCTGCTTTAGATAGTAATTTTAAATGGCGACCCAAATATTTAGTTCATAGTATTCCTTTTCTGTTTATTCATCTTATTTCTATTCCTACCTTTTATCTAAAAGCAACAGAACAAAAGATATTTTTTTTACAAAATAATAACTCTTCAATAAGCTATTTTTTCTCTGTCTTTGGCGAAATTCAATGGCTATTTTATATTATTTTGATGTTCTTTCTTTTAATGAAATTTAAAAAAATCTACCTTGAAAATTACACACAATCTGATAATCTGACTTATAGATGGCTTTTTCAATTACTTCTAACTTTTAGTTTAGCTCATTTTTTTGTGGTAATAAAAGATATTTTGAGTTATACAGAATATAGCAAGTTTTTTCTTTGGATTAATATTCTTGTAAGTATTATCGCACTTATAGTGCTTTGTAGTTTTGTTTTTAAAGCTCTTTATTATCCTACGCTTTTCAGAAAAATTGATTTGAATTTAAAATCTACAAGGCAATTAATTCAAGAAAAAAAAATAGAACAAGTAGACAAATTAGAAGAAAATGAAATTATTGCTTTAGAAGAACAAAATCAAATTCAAGATAAAATAGGACGTAAAAATGAGAATGAAGTAAAAAATAACTCAACTTCAATTACTGAAAACTCAAAACAAAATAACCTTGAAATAAATAACCAAATTCAGAAGCTAAGAGAATATATGACTGAACACGAACCTTATCTTGAACCTTCCTTAACTATTCAAGAATTGGCAGAACAAACTCACATTCCTGTTCGTGATTTATCAGTTTTAATTAATCATCATATCAACCAACATTTTTTTGATTTTATCAATGAATATCGAATCGCAAAAGCAAAATCCATTCTAAAAGACCCAACCAAAAAACAAGTAACTATCTTAGAAATTCTCTATCAAGTCGGATTTAATTCAAAATCTTCGTTCAATACAGCTTTTAAAAAATACACAAAGACAACTCCTTCATTATATCGAAAAACTCCTTTTTAAGCATCTAAAGGTAGCTTTAAAAAAGTTGTACTTTATAAAATGCAAAAAGTCGTACTCATTTTTTTATAAAAAGAGTACGACTTTTTTTAGTCGGTCGCACCCATTTGATTTTATCCTCAATTTTGTCTCATAACTTTTTTATCACACCCAAATAAAATTTTAAAAAATTATGAACTCACAAAAATTATCTTTTATCAAAAGAACACTTCTTCTTTTAATTGTCTTTTGTAGCTTCTTTTTACTATCACTTTCACAAGCAAAAGCACAGCAAAAAAAAGACATTAAAAACTATATTTTCACAGAAAAGTCAACACTAAAAAACGATATTTCAGCAAATCAGAAGCATCATTGTAAAATACAATTGAAAGAAAATCAATTTCTTATTCTCAAATTAGAACAGCAAAATGCAGACGTAATTATTACAACTTATGATTCTGAAAATAATAAAATAGAAAGTTTTGATAGTCCGAATGGAAAATTTGGAACTGAAATTATTCTACTTACTTCTACAAAAGCAGGACACTATACCTTAGAAGTAGAAATGTTAGAAAAAAATGCTGAGGCTGGAAAATACGAACTTTTTGTAAAAACAATAAAACCCAAAGCAATAACTCCAAACGAAAAAATAGATGAGCTTTTATCTATTTATGATAATTCTGATACTCCAGGAGTTGCAGTTTCGGTTACAAAAGATGGCAAAACGATGTATCAAAAAGGGTTTGGAATGGCAAATTTAGAGTATAATATTCCAATTAGTCCAACTTCTATATTTTCGGTGGCTTCGGTTTCTAAGCAATTTACAGCATTTTCAATTTTACTTTTAGAAGCAGAAGGAAAACTATCTTTAGACGACGATATAAAAAAATACATTCCAGAACTTGAACATCTCAACACTTTTGGCAAAACAATAACGCTGAGAAACCTTGCCAATCATACCAGTGGAATAAGAGAACAAAGCGACTTACTTTACCTAGCAGGTGTGGGTTTTGTAGATGTAGTTACAAATGAGGATGCTTTTAAAATAGTTACTCGTCAAAAGGAAATCAACTTTGAAGTAGGTTCTCAGTATGAATATTGTAACTCTGCATTTATGTTACTAGCAAAAGTAGTAGAAAGAGTTTCAGGAAAATCTTTTTCAGCATTTACAAAAGAAAAGATATTTACACCTTTGAATATGAAAAATTCTTTTTTCTTAGATGATGCAGAAAGAATAATAAAAAATAGAGTGTACTCATATTCTCCTTTCGGAAGTGGTTATCAAAAAAGTCTGCTCAATTATTCTATTGTTGGTTCGACTGGACTTTGCACAACTGTAGAAGATTTGAGTTTGTGGGCATTAAATTTTGAAAAAGGAATTGTAGGAAATACAGCTATTTTTGATAAAATGCAGACAAAAAGTAAACTCAACAATGGGGAAGAAATATCGTATGCACTTGGACAAGAAATCAAAAATTACAAAGGGTTAGAAGTAATTTTTCACGGTGGAGGTGATGCAGGTTATCGTTCTTATTTACTTCGTATTCCTAGCCAAAATTTCACTTTAGCTATTGCAGGTAACTCAGAAACATTTAATCCACTAAGTATAGCCTATAAAATTGTAGACTATTATTTAAAAAATGAGTTAACTGCTCCCAAAATAACAGAAGTAAAAGAAACAATAAATATCAAAAATGAAATTTTAAAATCATATCAAGGTAATTATGAAATTATTGCAGGATTATTTTTTACAATTACTTCTAACTCAGATACATTATTTGTAGAAACATCTGATAACAATCAAAAAACAGAATTATATCCTATATCTAAAAATGAGTTTATGATGGGAAATTATAAGCTCTCATTTCACAAAAAAGAAACTGAAAAAGATTTTTACTTAAAACTGACTATTTCTGACTTTGAGTATAATGGAAAAAAAGTATTTTTGAAGTCATTTGATAAATCAAATGTAGATGTAGAAGAATATACTGGCAGATATTATAGTGAAGAATTAGGAACAAGTTATATTTTTAGAGTAAAAGACAATAAACTTGTAGCTACCCATAATAGAAATAAAGATATAGAATTAATGCCTTTTCAACAGAATATATTTACAAGTAATCAGTGGTTTTTTCGTAAAGTAGAATTTATCAGAAATGAAAAATTAGAAATTATTGCCTGTAAAGTATATAGCGCAAGAGCAACTATTTTATTTAAAAAGGAAGATTAATTAAAGTAAGACTTTATCAAAATAAAACTAGTGCTGAGTTTTATTTTGATAAAGTCCTATATGTTTATACTTTTCTAGTTATTTTCTCTAGTTCTAAAAATACTTTTCAAATCCATTGCTCTATCCATAATTCGTTTATTATTTCCAAAGAGAAGAATTACATCAATAATCAAAATAATGGTAAAAATAGCAGAAACTAAATTATCAGCTACTCTGAAAGAATTTCCAAAACTATAACTTAAATTATAAGCGTACGCACCAAAAACACCTGCTAATTGAGGAATTCCGATAGGTGCATTTCGAAGCACAGATTGCCACCAACTTAGTCTGTTTTCATTTCTTTCTTCTACTACTTCAATATTCATTAAGTTTTTTCCTAAACTTAAAGAACGTCCTTTATATGAAAAATCTCTTAATAAAAAGTAAGTCCAAAGCAAAGGAGAAAGTGTGTAAGAAAGCATATATTGAACAAGCCAAACTAAAGCTAAATCTATCAAAACACTTCCTAAACGGTGTCCTGCACTCACTACACTTTGTAAATTTTCATGAATTTTAAAGTTTGAATTTACTCGGCTATAATATTCAGCCGAACGTTTTTTGAAATGTCCTAGTGAAGTGCTTTGAGGAATAGCAGGAAGTGTGCGTGTTTGATTACAATGGCGATTGCCTAAATATGTCCAACTATCCGAATGAAAAGCAGATTTACACTCAGCACAAAGCACAATTTTGTCGCCAGCTTCCAAAGTATCGCCCGTAATTGGATCAATACGTGCTTGAGTTAAGAATTTCTCGTGTTTTTCAGGGTGTAATTGATGAATATGCATGATTTATAAATCTTTTAGGAAGTGCTAGTTTGTAGGGCTTATATAAGTAATACGTTAGAGTTTCGCTTTGTGTTGTAAAGATTACTCGTATTTTACTTTAACTTTGATTTCTTATTCTAAAATACTAAAATTATCCTTAAAAAGTTCTTTTCAGATTCTTATAAAAACTAAATACTGAAAAATTTAACTTTATTTTTTGACCTAGACATAATACATTTTGGATTTACTTCTAAAATCTGACTTCTGACTTCAAAATTTATTTAATATCTTTGAATCATTATTCTCAAAAGAAATTCAAAACACAAATTCACATCTAAAAAAAGAAATTATTATGAGTAAAGTATTGATTATTGGTGCTGGTGGAGTTGGTAATGTTGTTGTCAAAAAATGTGCAATGTTACCTGATGTTTTTTCAGAAATTATGCTTGCAAGTCGTACGCTTCCAAAAGTAGAGGCTGCTGCAAAAGAAGTAAAAGAACTAACAGGAAGAGATATTCAGACAGCAAAAGTAAATGCCGATAATGTTGAAGAACTGGTTACACTTATCAAAAAATTTGAACCAAAATTAGTTATTAATGTAGCTCTTCCTTATCAAGACTTACCAATTATGGATGCTTGTTTGGAAACAAAAACACATTATTTAGATACTGCTAACTATGAACCAATAGATGAAGCAAAATTTGAATATAGTTGGCAATGGGCATACAAAAAACGCTTTGAAGAAGCTGGAATTATGGCTCTTTTAGGCTGTGGCTTTGACCCAGGGGTAACTGGCGTTTTTACAGCACACGCAGCAAAGTATCATTTTGATAAAGATGGAATGGAATATTTGGATATTGTAGATTGTAATGCAGGAAGTCATGGAAAAGCATTTGCAACCAATTTTAATCCTGAAATTAATATTCGTGAAATTACTCAACGAGGAAAATATTGGGAAAATGGTGACTGGACAGAAACTGAGCCGTTAGAAATCAATAGAATGATTAATTATCCAGAGGTAGGACCAAAAAAATCATTTTTATTATATCACGAAGAATTAGAATCACTTACTAAAAACTTCCCTTCTTTAAAAAGAGCTAGATTTTGGATGACTTTTTCAGATGAATATATTACTCATTTGAGAGTTTTGGAAAATGTAGGCATGACAAGAATTGATGAAGTAGAATATCAAGGACAAAAAATTGTTCCTCTTCAGTTTTTGAAAGCAGTTTTGCCAGAGCCTTCTTCTTTGGGAGAAAATTATGAAGGACAAACTTCTATTGGATGTCATATCAGAGGAACTAAAGACGGAAAGCCTGCTTATTTCTTCATTTATAATAACTGTGACCATGCCAAAACATATAAAGAAGTGGGAGCGCAAGCTGTTTCTTATACAACTGGTGTACCTGCAATGATAGGTGCAAAAATGATGTTGGAAGGAAAATGGATGAAAGCTGGTGTTTGGAATGTAGAAGAGTTTAATCCAGATCCATTTATGGAAGATTTGAACAAATATGGCTTACAATGGCATGAGAAATCAAGTGACTTTGTAGAGTTTAATGATTAATACCATGTAACAAAAGTAATTTAATGTTTATTTTGTGTGTTCAACTCCTCAGAGTTGGACGAAACGCTTCCTTAGAAGCGTGATTCAAGCAAATAAATCACGCTTCTGAGGAAGCGAAACATTCAGTTCTGAGGAACTGAATGCACAATATAAGGTAACTTATTAACTGTATTAATACCGTGTAACAAAAATTTGTTTGTGTTTTTAATATTGTCAGTGGGGACACCAACAATAACATAATTATCAATTAAACAGGATTTTAACCCTGTTTACATTCTGTATTAATATTAAATTTAGATGCTTAAAAAAACTCATTCTATAAAAAATATAGAATGAGTTTTTTTATTTCTAAAAATTTAATTTATCAGATACTATTATTTTTTCTTCTTTTGCATTTGCATCGGATTTGGAGAAGAATAATTGTTATCTCTTCTATAAAGTTCAAAACGAGTAGGAACTTCCTGACGAGGATATGAATTATTATAAACATCTGTATCAGCTGTTTCCAAATTTGGATCTAAACGGAAAGAAACTACTTTTTTCTTAGTCATAAAGACTTTGCTAAACATAGCATTATCTTTTCTCCAAACTTCAGCAGGAATTTTTTGCATTTCTTTGCTTCCATCAGCATAAGTAAATTCAATAATTACAGGCATTACAAGTCCACCTATATTTTTAAAATCTATTTGATAAAAATAAGGGTTGTCTTTGATAAAAGTACGCTCTTCATCTGTTAAGCTACTCATATAACTTTCATAGTTTTTCTTTGCTTCAGCTTCTGTTACTCCCCCATTATAAGAATTGTAGAAATCTTTAAGCTGTGGACGACGCTCCAAACGAGTTGTTTTTAGAGCTGTTTTGTTGCGTTGTGATGTAATGCTTTCTTGTTCTTTCTTAGTTGCTTTTGCTATTTCAGCATTTGCAGAATTTGGCTCAAAGAACATTACATTTTCAATAGAAATATCTACATTATCAGTCGTATAGAACCAACCCCACCAAAACCAATCTAAATCAGTTCCAGAAGCATCTTCCATAGTACGGAAAAAATCAGCAGGTTTTGGATGTTTAAACGCCCAACGTTGTGCATATTCTTTAAAAGCATAATCAAAAAGCTCTCTTCCCATAACCGTTTCTCTCAAAATATTAAGAGCTGTTGCTGGTTTTCCATAAGCGTTGTTTCCAAACTGTAAAATCTCTTCCGAATCTGTCATGATTGGCATAATGCCAGCTTTTTCCCCTTTCATATAATCTACAATATCTTTTGCATTTCCACGTCTTGAAGGGTAATCACGTTGCCATTCTTCTTCCGTAATAAATTGCATAAATGTATTTAATCCTTCATCCATCCAAGTCCAATGACGCTCATCAGAATTGATAATCATAGGGAAAAAGTTATGTCCTACTTCATGAATAATTACCGAAATCATTGAATATTTGATACGTTCAGAATATGTTCCATCTGTTTCTGGTCTTCCACCATTAAAACAAATCATTGGATATTCCATTCCCCAAACAGGTCCATGAACCGAAATAGCAACAGGATAAGGATAATCAATTGTATGTTTTGAATACACTTCTAATGTGTGGGCTACTACTTCTGTTGAATATTGTCCCCAAAGTGGATTTCCTTCTTTTGGATAATATGACATTGCCATAACTGTCTTACCATTTGGCATTTTTACTGCCATAGCATCCCAAATAAATTTTCTAGAGCTTGCAAAGGCAAAATCACGTACATTTTCAGCTTTGAATTTCCAAGTCTTTGTTTCTTTTGCTTTGTTTTTTTCTGCTTTGGTTGCTTCATCTTGTGTAACAATTACGACAGGAATATCAGAAGTTTGAGCTTTTGCCCAACGTTCTTTTTGTGCAGGTGTCAAAACTTCATCAGGATTCTGTAAAACGCCTGTTGCTCCCAAAATGTGGTCAGCAGGAACAGTCATTTCTACTTCATAATCTCCAAACTCTAGCGCAAACTCTCCACGTCCTAAAAATTGTTTGTGTAACCAACCATTTACATCGTCATAAACAGCCATTCTTGGGAAAAATTGAGCAATCTCATACAAATAGTTTTTATCACCTTCAAAATACTCATATCCACTTCTGCCACCATATTTTAATTGATCTTGAATATTATAATTCCATTTTATTTGAAAAGAATATTTCTCATTTGCCTTCAATGGCGTTGGCAAATCAACTCTCATCATTGTTCTATTGATAGTGAAAGGGAGTTTTGTACCATCTGTTGTCATCACGCCTTCAATATTGAAACCACCTTCAAAATCAGAATTTCCTGTTACGTAAGCGATTCCTTGTAAAGTTGTCTTTTCGTTTAGCGTTCCTGTAGAAGTTTTGTAGGTATCAGAATCTTTTGCTCTCATGTTTTGGTCTAACTGTACCCAAAAATAAGAAAGTTCGTTTGGCGAATTGTTATGATACGTAATTGTTTCTTGACCTGTAATGCGCTGTTTTTCGTCGTCTAAAGTAAGTTGAATTTTGTAATCTACTTTTTGTTGCCAATACTCATGCCCTGGTGCGCCAGAACCTGCACGATAAACATTTGGTGTAGGAAGTTCTTGATCAAGTTGTTTGAAATAAGAACGATTTATATTTTTATCTCGCTGTGCAAAGGCATTTTGAGAAGCAAAACAAATAAACATGCCTACTATAAAAAGTAGCATATTTGAATAATTGTATTTAATATTCATTGAGAAAAATTGGTAAATGAAATAGTTTGATTAAGTCTATAAATGCTAAAAAAGATATATAGAAAAGAGATTTTTTCAAATTTAAGTAATTCATAACTATTTTATAGTAATTAAAGGTATTTTGATATGTTATAATATTTTAATTTGCTTGAGTTGTCAATTCGTTTTTTTGAATAAATATCACTTTATTGTTAAGAGGAAAAGTGAGATTATGCTATAAGAACTTATTTTTTAATATAAAAAACCTAGTTCCTAGTTTTAAAACTTTGTTAAACTAATAAAGTAGGAACAACGTTTGAACAATACTTTTTGATTCTGCGTTTGGAATTAGATAAGGATACATTTTACTCTCTTTTTTTATTTCAAGATTACTACTACAACCAAATTTTATCTACACTTTTTAAAAATTATTTATGACAATTACGTTTATTTTTTCAAGAAAATTACTCTTTTTTTTAGTTGCTAGTTGTTGTTTTATTAATTTTTCAGCTACTGCTCAAAAGAAAAACACTGATTATATAGGTAATTTAATCGAAGTATTTGGTGAAGATTGTTTTAAAGACAGTTTTCATGGTTTTGTTTTATATGACTTAGATAGTTCGAAATACATTTTTGAATATAATGCTGATAAGTATTTTACACCAGCATCTAACGTAAAAATAGCTTCTCTTTTTGCAGCAACCAAAATTTTGAGCGAACGTTTGCCTTCGTTAAGTTATTTTGAAAAAGGAGATTCTCTTATATTTTGGGGAACAGGCGATCCTACTTTTTTGCATCCCATTTTTGGAAATTCTGCTGTAATTGATTTTCTATTATTAAAATCTAAAACAAAAAAACTCTACTTTTCTACTACTAACTATAAAGATGAACCTTTTGGCGATGGTTGGGCATGGGAAGATTATCGAACGACGTATGGCGTAGAAAAATCGGTTTTGCCTATGTATGGAAATGCAGTCTATTTTGAGGCTGACCCTTCATGTGAAATTGAAGTCTATCCATCTATTTTTAAGAATTTGATAAAAGAAAATAGTGATATAAACACTAACAATTTTAGGGTAGAAAGAGATTTGGGTATCAATTCTTTTGAATATAATATTGGAGATTTGTATTATAAGAATGGAAAATCTATCCCTTTTCATGCTACACCAGAACTTATGACACTGCTTCTAAAAGATAAATTAGGTTTAGAGATTACCCATTTGGATTATCCAATGCCTGAAAATACATCTACATTTTATACAGCAAAAAGTGATGAAATGTATAAACGAATGATGCAACAAAGCGACAATTTTTTGGCAGAACAGACTCTTCTTATGTGTTCGGCAGAGCTTTTTGGAACACTTTCTACACAAAAAGTGATTGAATATTTGGATGAAAATTATTTTAATAAATTTTATAATCGTCCTCGTTGGGTTGATGGTTCTGGTCTTTCTCGTTATAACCTTTTTACACCTCGTAATTTTGTAGAAATGCTTAAATCTATTCGTAAGGATATGGGAGAAGAAAAATTATTTGAAACACTTGCTATTGGAGGAGAAGCAGGAACATTAAGACGTAGATACGAATTTTCAAGAAATGCAAAACCATTTTTATATGGAAAAACAGGTACAATAAGTAATAACCATTGTTTGAGTGGCTTTTTGATTACTAAAAGTGGTCGCAAATTCTGTTTTTCATTTCAAAATAATCATCATAGAGAATCTTCAAGAACTATAGGAAATAAAATGGAAGAAATTTTGACAACTATCCATAAGTTGTATTAAACGTCATCACTTATCTAAAGGTCTAATAATAAATTAGTTAGGGGAAATCAAAACACTCTTATTTTTCCATAGCGACAGATTTGCAAACCTGTCGCTATGGAAAAATGAACATTAATAAATTAACCGTGATAATGTTCATTAAACCTAAAGTGTTTTTTGCTAAAGTAACTTTAAAACATCAAAAAAGGATTTTCCATAAATTAGAAGTTCTGAATTCTAATTTATGGAAATATAGCTTATCAGTTTATCTATCTAACAAAACTGATGAGCCAAACCAAAATCAAACTGACAAGTAAACCTGCAAATACTTTCAATAAATCAGAACCTATCATTCTCAAAATTGCTAGTGTATCTGAATAACGTGGATAAAGAGGATGGTTCAAAATATCTTGATTATCATCAGTAAAAACACCTGTATCTAATATACCTTCAGAACTCTCTTTGAAGCCTTTCTTTCTAGCTTTTTTCTTTTCTTGTTTTAGGCGAGCTTCAAAAGCAGCTTGCATATTTATACGAAGATTGAGCATTAGTTCACGTCCAGCCAAAAGACCAACAAAAACCCATGTTGTACTCATTGGAATATCGCTCATTTCTTTGAAAACAAACAAAACAATTCCATAAATAAGGTCAATAATAGTAGCCGAACGAATATCGGTAGTATTAGTTTTGGTTGTCACAATTTTCTGAATTTTGCCACCACGACTATAAAAAATATAACCCAATAGAGCCAATAACATAAGCATTGACAAGACAAAAGCAGTAGTAGAAAGGTCATTTCCACGAGGGAGATAAACATAAATATTGGCTAAATCTTGAATCAACCATTGCGACCACAAAAACCCAGTCGAAATCCATTGTAAAACAGTCCAGATTCTCTTTTCATTCTTCTTTATTTCCTTTCTAATAAAATTCTCTTCAAAAAAACGACTTATCAAGAAGTAAACAAAAATAGCTGCTCCAAAAGCAACTAAGTAACCCAAAGCAGATTTGGTAACCATGCTTCCAATATTTTTAGTCGCAAAAACACTCAGCACTAAAAAAGTCGTACTGACAGGAATACCAAAACGAGTAATAATTAGTAAAACTAAAGGAGGCAAGACATGCCACCATTGCAATACTTCAGGAAAAGGAATTTTATTAAGTCTTCCATAGGCTACTCCCTGTCCAGAGTACCAACCATAAAAAAGCACACTTATCAAAATAAATCCTGTATAAGCCCACAGCAGATACCAAGGCGTTTTTCCATTGGAGCTTATAAATGTTCCTAATGTTTGAATTACATCATTACCCACCACCGAATAGGCTGCAAAACTAAAACCCAAAATCATAAATATGATATGAAAATCCATTTTTGTACTTAGTTATTTTTATAGACTAGTATAGTATATTAATTTATCAAAATTTGTTCTCTTAAGCTCACTTTTTTTTTTCTTGAATCAAGGAAGAGTCTTGTTTTGTCTCTGTTGTGCTTACTTTCTGCAAATCTAAGTCATTCTGTTGGAAAGAACTATAAATCATGCCAAAAGGAAGAACAAAAAACACAACTAACAAATAAGCCAAAGCACTACTTCGATTATTCATAGCAGCCATTCCTAGACGTTGTGAAAGAAAAATTGGAATTCTACGCATAAAAGGAATCACTAAAAAAATAATAGCACCAATAAGATTAAATAAAATATGAACTAACGCAATCGTAACGGCTGCTTCTGACTTAAAAAGGGCTGCTAAAAGTGTTGTGAGTGTTGTTCCGATGTTTGCTCCTACAATAAAAGGAAATGCTTTTTGAATATTTACTTTACGAGTAGCTACCAGAGGAACAACCAATGAAGTTGTTACAGAACTAGACTGAATAGCTGCTGTAGTGATAAATCCCCATACAAAAGATTTCCAAGTGCTTCCAAAAAAAAGTTCGTGCATTTGTTGTCTTTGTTTTCCTATCATTTGTTCTTTTAAAAGATTAATAAATAATCGAATAGCCAAAAACAAACACAGAATAGCAAAAATCAAAATTAAGATTGGATAATCGTGTAATTGACTAACCACAAAATTGGAAGGAATAGAAATGATAGGAGGAATAAAATTTCCAGAATTAGCTGAAAAAGGAAGTAGTTCAGTTACATACTTAGCCAAATCAGATAAAAAATGAGTATAATATTCTAATGGAAAAAGAATCAGAGCAGTCAAGACATTAAAAAAATCATGTAAACTAGCTGCTGCAAACGCTTTTCTGAGTTCTTTCTTTTTTGAAATATGTCCCAAAGCAACAATAGCACTCGTAATAGTTGTTCCTACATTTGCTCCCATAATGATAGGAGTAGCTGTTTCGATAGTCAGTGCGCCTGCTGCTACGGCTGCTACCACCATTGCTGTAACAGTAGAACTACTTTGCAGAATGGCAGTGATTAGGAGTCCTATAAAAATTCCAACAAAAGGATGCGCCGAAACTGAAAAAATAGTATTTGCTACCTCTTTTCCAAACAAACGAAAAGCACTCATCAACATATCAATCGAAACCAAAAACAAACAAACAATCAATACTGCATATAAAATGCGAAGTAGTATCTTTGAAAGATTTGTTTTATTTTCGTTTCTTACAGGAAGAGGATTTTGCAGAGGTAGGTTCAAGATGAATTGAGTATTGTTCGTTTTATTGAATTTACTTTTTGATTACCCTAATTAAATGTATAAATAGGTATTCTCTAATTGACTGCAAAGTTAGTGTTTCATTTAGCCACTCTTGATATTTAGTAAGTGAACGATTTGTTAAGTTTAGTTTATCTTTGTGTTATTTTATTATTTTTCAATAGCAATTAGCATATAAAATGAAAATATATTTAATTCCAATTTGGTTAGAAGAAGGAAATAAAGAAAGTCTTTCACAAGAAATACCAATGATTATTGGGCAAACAAAATATTTTTTAGTAGAAAATTTACGAACAGCAAGACGTTTTATTTCTGCGCTCAAATTAGGAGTTGTAATAGATGATTTAATCTTTTTTCAGTTAGATAAAAAAACAACAAAAACTGAATTAGAAAATTACTTCAAACAAATCCCTAAGAATGATAAAAATAACGAACCTACAAAAGTAGGAATTATGTCAGAAGCAGGTTGCCCTGGAATTGCAGACCCAGGTGCATTGGCTGTTGAGTATGCACATAAAAATAATATTGAAGTTGTTCCTCTTGTGGGCGCATCATCAATTTTGCTTGCACTAATGGCTTCAGGCTTTAATGGACAAAATTTTGCTTTCCATGGTTATCTTTCTATTGATGCAACCAAACGCAAAAATGAAATTAAGAGTTTAGAGTCTGAAAGTCAGAAACTAAAGCGTTCACAGATTTTTATGGAAACGCCTTATAGAAATAATTCTTTACTGACAGATATTTTGAAGGTCTTGAATCCGAAAACAAAAATTTGTGTTGCTTCAAATATTACTTCTGAAAATCAATTTATCAAAACAAAAACGGTTGCAGAATGGAAAAAAGAAATACCCGATTTACACAAAATACCGACAATTTTTGTTTTGTATGCTGTCTGAATGATTTGAACCACAGATTTAAGAGAGAAACAGAAGAATCCAAACCCATTTTTTTTCTGTGGAGAAGTACGTTTTTGATTATTTTTTCTTTGTTATTCTCTCTAGTTTCAAACTCTGCTCAAGCCCAATTAATTTCAGCAGGTTTTCTTACACAGGGAAATTATTCAAGAATACGCAATATCGAAAATTTTCGTCGGTTGGCATACGGTGCAGGAGGGTTTTTAGAAATACAATTGAAAGATAATTGGCGTATTCGTCCTCAACTTTTATACAGCCAAATAGGAGGAGATGTAGGGGAAGTACGAGCAAATACAACTTCTTTGAGGCTTCATTATATAGAAAATCAATATTCATTTTCTTATATTTTCGAAGGAAATTACTGGAATTATCAAGTTTCGGCAGCACTTTCAGGAGCATATCTTTGGAAAGCTCAGTATGACAAAAATCCTAGTTATGATTTGCGTTGGGCAACACATGACTTTGATGTAGGCTGGCTAGTTGGTTTTGGTTTTAGATATGAAACTGGGAGTTGGCGTTGGTTTTCTACAGAATTCCGACATTACTGGGGAAGAAATAGTGTCTTTTTAGATAGATTTGGATTTCCTGTCAGAAATTCTGTTTTTTCACTTCGTTTGGCATATAGTTTTCCTGTAAAGATGAAATAATACTACTAAGATAAAACAGGGTTAAACCATGTTCAATTTATAATTCTGCCATTTTCGGTGTTGCCAACAACGATAGTAAAACTCAAATAAACTTATGTTACACTGTAATAAGATTATTCATAAGCGCAAAAACCTTCATCGTTCTACAAAAATAGAATAATAAAGGTTTTTAATTTTACCGAAATAAAATTGGATTTTGGAATAGAATTTCTTTTAATTTATTTTCTAGCTTATTTTTCTAAATAAGAAGAAAGTTTTTCAACCAAATCATCGAAATTTACAGGTTTTTGCATATAATCATTGATTCCTACTGCACTAAAATCTTTTGCAGTATAATTACGAGCATTTCCAGTAATTGCAATAATTGGAATTTTAGCTTTTTTAGGGTCACTCATAGCACGAATTTTTTTAGCACATTCCATTCCGTCCATTTTTGGCATATTGATGTCCATTAATATCGCATCAAAATCTCCCATTGCCATTGCTTCCAACACTTGTAAACCGTCTTTTGCTGTTTCAATTTCATAATTTTGAAATTGCAATACTTTGCGAGTAATGTTTTGAATTACAGAACTGTCTTCTGCAATAAGTATTTTTTTAGAACCCATAATAAATATATTCGAATGATAAAAATGGTAAATGAAAATTAGAAAATAATAATAATTAATTATAGGCATTCAAATACCATACTAACTGGCTACTAATTATTTTCTCATTTTTTATATAATTGTATTTTTTTATGTTTTTTTTTAACTCAAAATCAATAATTGATTTGTTTGTTCTCAAATCTACACTACTTTTAGCAAAATGCAAAATTTTTTATTCTATTATTCTCATTAAATGAGCATAATAAAGTGTTTTTTTTGAAAATTTGCTTATTTATGAATTACAATACCTAATTCATTCGAAATTTGTATTTCTTGTGTTTTAAGTTCTTGATAAATAAGTAGTAATTTTTCTATTTCTTCCTGACTTTGATTATTTGCTTTTTTTATTTTTCGTAAGTTTTCATTCAAAATTCCTTTTAGAAAAACTCTTTTCAGATGTAAAATAGTTTGAGGGATAATAGTAGCTAGTTGTTTTTCTTCATTTGGAATAACAAGTTGCATGCGTTTTTCCCAATTTGGACTAATCTGAGAAGAATCAGTCAAAAATCCTGTAACAATTTGTATTAATTTTTCATCATTCTGAATAAAATCGGTTAATAATTCTTGATACGAAATTTTGATGTCATTAATTCGTGCATTTTCATAAATAATACGAAGCTGTGCATAAGAAGGATTTAGTGATGGAATTTCACTTATCTCTTCCAAAATATAGTCACAAATATACTCTCCTCCTGCAATAGTTTGATGTCCATAACGAATCATCAGGCGTGTGATTTCGTCTTCATACTGACGAAAAAAAGCTGTATTTTGCTGTTCTTTTTTTTGTTGAGGATTTAATGCAGCTTCTAATTCGGATAAATCAATGGCTTGTCCTCCAAACTCTTCATAATAATTTGATTCATTTTGAAAACCTTGTTCGTGCTCTGCTTGTCCATATTCAGAAGGTGGAAAATAGCCAAACTCATCAGAAGAATTATTTTGGGTATTGGTCTGACTAGTTCTATTCTGATGTCTTTCTCTGTGTTGTCTGTTTTTATCTCTTTCTTGTTCCTTTAGTTTTTGCGCTGCTCTTTTATGAATGAATTTATTGGTTTCCAAGATTACGTCTTGCTCACTTATTTCCATCCAATGTGCCAATTCTTTTGTCAATAACGAACGCTTGAAAACATCAGGAACTACAGCAATCGTTTGGCAAAGCTCTTTTAATGCACTCGCCCTTGCCATTGGGTCATCCTTATCAGGTACTAAAACTTGATATTTAAAACGCAAAAAATTCTGCGCTTTGGATTCCAAATAATTTTTAGTTTTTTCTCCTCCTTGTTCTGTAACAAATGTATCAGGGTCGTGTCCTTCTGGCAAAACGACAGCTTGAACATCTAATCCTTGTTCTAAAATAATATCAATTCCACGAATAGCAGCCTTTAAACCAGCTTTATCTCCATCAAAAAGCAGTGTTACACGGTCTGTAAAACGTTTTAGAAGGTTTATCTGTCCATCTGTAAGTGATGTTCCCGAACTTGCCACTACATTCTCAATTCCTGCTTGATGCAATCCAATTACATCAGTATAACCTTCTACCAAATAACAATTTTCTTCTCTACGAATAGAATTTTTTGCTTGAAAAATTCCATAAAGAACATGGCTTTTTTGATAAATTTCTGTTTCTGGACTATTCAGATACTTGGGTTGTTGGTCTTTTTTTAAGGCTCTTGCTCCAAAACCGATTGTTCTACCCGAAACATTATGAATTGGAAACATTACACGCCCACGAAAACGGTCATAATGTCTATCCTCTTTCTTTATTACTAGTCCTGTATCTTCTAAAAACTGGCTACTATATCCTTTTTCAGTAGCAGCTTTTAGGATAGAATCCCATTGATCAAAAGCATATCCTAACTCAAATTTTTCTTGTGTTTTTTGGATAAATCCACGTTCTTTGAAATAACTTCCTCCAACAGATTTGCCTTCGTCAGTATTTTTAAGATTTTCAGTATAGAATTTTTGTGCAAAAGCAAGAACAATTAAAAGACTTTCTCGGTGTTGTTGTTCTTGTTTGGCTTCGTCACTACGTTCGCTTTCTTCAGGAATTTCGATACTATATTTTCCTGCAAGAAACTTTAAAGCCTCAGGATAACTCAGGTTTTCATGCTCCATCACAAAGGTAATACTATCACCACCTTTTCCACAGCCAAAACATTTAAAAATACCTTTACTTGGTGTAACAACAAACGAAGGTGTTTTTTCTTGGTGAAAAGGACAACATGCTTTAAAACTAGAACCTTGTTTTTTGAGCGTAACAAAATCACCCACTACTTCTTCAATGTGGGCATTTTCTCTTATTTGGTCGATGATGTGAGAGGGAATAGACATACTACAAAATTACGAAAAAGTAATTAGTATAACTAAAAATCTAAAATTGCTGTGAAGTGCAGAAATAGTTATTAACTAACTAAAATTAACAAAACATTTTACAGATTAGCTAGGTTAGAAATTGTATTTTTTCAACTATTATTTTAATCTATAATCTCTTTATGGTACTTTTAGAAGACAACTATTTTCTTTTAGAATATTATGAGCAATACAACTGTATATATTACAAATCAAAAGGCTTTACTCCAAGTAAACTTTTTAGGCAAAATATGGAAAAGGTAAATGAAGCCATACAAGCAAAGAAAGCAAATATCTTCATTAGTGATCTGACTGATGCTGGAGTAATAGCACAAGAAGACCAAGAATGGATTATTTCAGAATTTATACAGAAAATCATTCCTATGGGTATTACTAATCCTATTGCTATTTTCCCAACTTCTATTTTTGGAAAATTATCTGCTCAAGCTATACAAAAAAAATTACAGGAAAATGAAGGCTTATTTCCTATGATTTTCAATTCAAAAGAAGAAGCTTTTGAATGGATACAGAATCAAAATTAATAACAATATAAAAAGTTTGATAAACCAACTTTATAAAATTGTTTTATCAAACTGTCTTTTCTTCTATAAAAGAAAAAAAATTATTTACTAATCACTTCAACAGATTGATAAATCTTATCAATAAGTTCTTTTTTATCCCAAGGTTTGGATAAGAAAAAGTGCATATTTCCTTCTTTAAAAGCATTTTGAATAGCTTCATCCTCAGCTTGACCAGAAAGCATGATTTTAGCTACATTTGGAAACTGTTTGTTTATTTCAACCAACAGTTCATCTCCTTTCATTTCAGGCATCAGCCAGTCGGTAATTACAACTAATGTATTGATGTTTCTTTCTGTGAGAAAATCTAGAATTTCTAATGCTTCATCTCCACTCTCTGCTGTTTCAATGATAAAATCATCATTAAACTCTTGCATTAATTGAATTTTGAGACTTCCTAGAATAATATGGTCATCATCTACACATAAAATTGCTTTTGTTTTTTTTGCTTTCGCCATAAGATAAAAATTTTGAATACGTTTATAATTATAATAGTGGTTTTCAAAGTTAGTTAAATTATCTTTATTTCTTACCAAAAGTAAATTACATCGTAGTAAAATGATATAAATGACACTTTCTTCATAAAATTCAGAAAATACAACTTCTTGACTATTTGTCAATTGATTAATATTTTATCGAATTAATTTGTTTTGAAATAAACAGTTCTTCAATAAAAATAGAAACTGTTAAGTTTTACTTATAGAGGTAATTCTACAAAAAAAGTAGTTCCCTTACCTATTTGAGTTTCGAACCAAATCTTACCACTGTGTTTTTCTACAATTTTTTTGGTAATATCTAGCCCCAATCCACTTCCTTCACCTTCTCGTTTGGTTGTAAAGAAAGCATCAAATATTTTATCTTGTATATCTATTGGTATACCAGCTCCTGTATCTGTTACGGAGACAACTACCTTTTTGTTATATGAATCTGTGACTAACTTTGTAGTAATATTTAGTTCTCCTTTGCTTTCCATTACTTGAATGGCATTATAAATAAGATTTGTCCAAACTTGTACTAGCTCGTCTGGGTATCCCATAAATTCAGGAATTTCTTCTAAACGAAGCTGTAAGTCTATTCCACGCTTGAATTGATTTTCATAAAGAACGATTGTATCTTCAATACCACGATTAATATTTATTATTGCTTTCTCTCCTGTTTTGTCTTGACGAGAAAAGTTTTTAAGAGCAAAAATAATTTTAGAAGCCTTATCAGTAGCTAGTTTTATTGTCTTGTTATTCTTGGCAATTCTTGATAATTGGTGTGCTACTTTAAAAGTATAACAAGGATCTTCTGTTTCTAATAAAGGTTTATAAAGTTCTGGATTATTATATACTTCTAATTCTACTATAAAATTAGCTATTGTATCTGCCTCATCAATTTGTAATTTTTCAAACTCTTCTATCAATCTATATTTTATTGCTCGTTTTTCTCTAGAAGAAAAATTATTTTTGGCATTTGCTGAATACTTGATCAAATTATTAAAAATAAGCGATTTCTCAGGAGATAATCCTTGTAAAAACCCAGTAAGACGAGGTAAAAGTCCATCCATTGTAACAACTGAATTATCAGCTGAAGAACGAATTGCTCCTAGAGGTGTATTTATTTCATGCGCTACATTGGCAGCAAGCTGTCCTAAAGTAGCCATTTTTTCCGTTTCGATAAGTTGTCTTTGTGCAGCTTGCACCTTTTTCATTTCTTCTTGTAAATCTCTAAATTTTAGGCGTAATTCTAATTGTGTAACAACTTGGCGTCCTAATGTTGTTAAGGCAAATTTTTGAGCTTCTGTTAGTTTTTTAGGTTTATTATCAATAACACAGAGCGTTCCTAGATTTAGTCCTTCTGGATTTTTGAGGGGCATTCCTGCATAAAAGCGAATATTTAATCCATCCTTATCAGCTACAAGTGGATTGTCATGAAAGCGTTCGTCTTCAAGTGCATTTTCTACTTCAAAAATATCGTCTTGTAAGATAGCATGAGCACAAAAAGCCATATCTCTATGTGTTTCTAGAGCATCTAATCCTACCTTTGCTTTGAACCATTGACGTTCTGAATCTATCAAGGAAACTAAAGAAATTTCTGATTCACAGATTTGTGAGGCTAATTTTACCAAATCGTCAAACTCCTTTTCAGATTCAGTGTCCATTACCTCATAGCGTAAAAGAGCTTCTAAACGTTCATTCTCATTAGTAGGTAAAGGTGCTGAAATCATAAGTTACAAAAAAGTAAGGGTAAAGAGGAAGTTGAAGGGAGGGAAGTATAATTTATGAAGTAGTAAACTTCTAAATAAATTTACAAAATTGTGATTACAAAAAATAAGCCGAATTAAATTTGATTCTCTATCAAAAAACAGCTTAAAATATGAATTAAAAAGTATTTTTCTTGAAACCAAAAATTAGTACAAATAGTTATTCTTTGAAAGAAAAAATATCTAAATAAAAAAAAAACACAACTTCGCAAACATTACACAACCCTTTGTTTTTGTTTAAAAAAAACAAACAAAAACATAACAAAATAGCATTTTAATCTAAATATTCACTACTTTTGTTGAGTTTACTAAAGAATTATCTGATTATCAAGACAAGTTTATATTTTAGGTTTTAGATTAGCTTCTCCTTTTAAATTATTTATTTAGATATTTACTCAACAATCAGAAAATGAAAACAGAAATAGCAAGAAATGAAAACTACGAAATTTATGTAGATACTGACAAAAATAGAGCATACATTAAAGTAATTGGCAGATGGATGAATAGAGATAAAGTAAAAGATTTCTTTCCTGATTGGAAGAAGGCTGCTAGTTTTATGAAACCTCATTTCACTATTTTTGCAGATATTCGTTTGATGGGAAGTATGTCTAAGGAAGTAGAAAATCTACATCAAGAAATACAGGTTTATCTTGTTGAACAAGGGCTTTTAGTAACAGCCCAACTTGCTTCTGCTGATGATCTTGCTGATTATCAAATCCACCGTTCGACACAGAGAGCTAAACATCCAATTATAAAATTTGCTACTAGAGACGAAGCTGAATTTTATCTTGATGAAGTTGCATCAGAGAGAAAATAAGAATACACAATAGAAAGTAGAAAAAGAAAGTAGAAAATTATTGCTTAAAATTCATAATAATTCTTTTCTACTTTCTATTAAAAAACTGTGTTTATTTTTTTGACTATATTTTTTTAAGATTCATCAGAAAATGTTTCTACCTCATCTGTATTTTCTTCATTTTCTTCTTCTATTTCTTGTTCGTCAATCGGATCATCTTCTAATTCGCTATCTTCATTAAGTTGATTAGCCAAAATTGCTCCTGCACCCACAGCAGTAGCTATTGCAGCAGCATCGCCAATATCAATTGCATCTTCGTCATATTCTGTATCATCATAATCGTCTTCATAGTCGTCTTCATAATCATCATCAAAAAAATCTTCATCATCAAATTCATCTCCACCCACAGAGTTTGAACGCTTATACATTCTCCTTACTCTTTCAATATCTCCTTTTATTTTTAAAGAATCAGCAACACCCAGTTGAAGGTCAATTTCTATTTGTTCTATAAAATCCATCTCCTCTTCAGTAACAATATTATCTTCCATTACTCTATCTATAAGATTTTGTAAAACTTGAATTTTAATGCTATTAAGTTCTGAGTCAGACATTCCTAGTTTAGATTGTAAGGCTCTAACATCAGACATTTCATCATTTGTAATGACACCATCCTCACAGGCTTCTAAAATAGCCACAAAAAGTTGTTGTCTTGCTTGGATAGCTCTACTTGAATCTGGACTTGGAGCAGCCGAACCACTAAAAAGCTGTTGAAATTTATTAATAAGGTTTTTAAGCAAACTCATAATCACAGTATTTTTATACAAAAATTGAAAGTAAAAACTCAATAAAAAACTTTTCTAAAGATTTTATTGAATGCTTTCACAAAGTAACATTTTTTTTTAAAATTTCTAGCATTATATGGCTTTTTATTGACATTGTAGGCAACAGTTTTTACAAATAACTTTTTTCTTCTAATTTATCCAAAATAAATCCTATACTTTCTTTTATCGTAAATTTACTACTATCGATGATTATATCTACTTGATTTGGTAATGGTTTTTCAAAAGGACTACTAATTCCTGTAAACTCCTTTATTTCTCCTGTGCGTGCTTTTTTGTAAAGTCCTTTTACATCTCTTTGTTCACAAGTTTCCAAAGGACAATCAATAAAAACTTTGAACAAATTAATAGTACTCTGAGAATCTTGAAAAACTTTACTTTTTTGAAAAATATCAGTAAGCAATTTTTGATTTTGATGAGTCGGAGTAATAAAAGAAGCCAATACAACAAAACCACTCTCATAGAAAAGTTTGGCTACCTCTGCCGAACGACGAATATTTTCATTTCTATCTACTAAAGAAAAACCTAAGTTACTGTTGAGTCCATTTCTGAGCAAATCACCATCTAGTTTTTTGAGTAAAGTAGAAGGATACCTAGTATGTAATTCTTCAAAAAGAGCATCTGAAAGTGTTGTTTTGCCAGAACCTGAAAGACCAATAAACCAAATAACACAAGGCTTCATAGAAATTAAAAAGTAAGATTTTAGAAATCAAAATTAAAAGAAATACATACAAATTATGATATTGTTGGTATCACTTCGATTAAAAGACCTAAGAATATCATCAATATGTTTTTTCTAAAGAGTAAAAATTTAATTAAAACCCATCTTTTAAAACTTTTTGTTTTAACACTCTCTTCAAAACGCAAATTTAACAATTCTACCAAATCAAATTTAATTAAATAAGTTGTAAGTTGTATATTTGTAATCCATTAGATACAAAACAAACGCATTTTACACAGTATTTAAAATAAAATTAAGCCATAAAAATTACTATTATTTGGTTTATTTTCTTTATCGTCTTACTCTAAAACAGAATAGCATTGAAAGTCATAGAACATTTAAACGCAAATAAAGGTAAAACCCTTTTTTCATTCGAACTTATTCCACCTCTAAAAGGAGAAAGCATTCAATCTATTTTTGATGCTATGAACCCTTTAATGGAATTTAACCCTCCATTCGTTGATGTTACTTATCATAGAGAAGAATATGTATATAAAACACGTGGTGAAGGACTTTTGGAGAAAAAAGTAACTCGTAAACGTCCTGGGACAGTTGGTATTTGTGCAGCTATTATGAATCGTTATCAAGTAGATGCTGTTCCTCATATTATTTGTGGAGGCTTTTCAAAAGAAGAAACTGAAAATGCTCTTATAGACTTGTCTTTTTTAGGAATTGAAAATGTACTTGCTCTTCGTGGAGACGCTGTCAAATCAGAAGGTTCTTTCATTCCAGAAAAAGATGGACATAATTATGCTGTTGATTTAATTGGGCAGATTGTAAATATGAATGAAGGAAATTATATCGATGATGATTTGCATCACCCAATTCCAACAAATTTTTGTATTGGTGTAGCTGGTTATCCTGAAAAACACTTTGAATCGCCAAACTTAAATAGTGACATGGCATATTTGAAAGCTAAGGTAGATGCAGGAGCAGAATATATTGTTACTCAAATGTTTTTTGATAATGCAAAATATTTTGCATTTGTAGAAAAATGTAAAGAGGCAGGTATTAATGTTCCAATTATTCCAGGTTTGAAGCCTTTTACCACACAAAAACAACTTAGTGTTTTGCCTCGTATTTTTCATATTGATATTCCAGATGATTTAGTAGCTGCTATTTCTGCTTGTAAAGATAACAAAGCTGTTGTAGAAGTAGGGATAGAATGGGCTGTTCAGCAATCAAAAGAACTTATGGAAAAAGGTGTACCATGTCTGCATTATTATACAATGGGGCGTTCGGGAGCAACTGAAAAAATTGCAGCACAATTATTTTAAATTGATTTAGATAAGAAATACAAAAAAGACCATTTCAAAAACAAATTTGAAATGGTCTTTTGATTAATAAAAAATTCCTTTAAAAGAATTTCTATAAAATTTACATTTCCTTAATTGCATTCTTAACCAATTTCAAAACTTCTTTTTCACCTTTTTTTGCTGTTTTGTGGTAGGTTTTTGCTTTTTCTAAAGTTTCTTCAATAAAGGTTGCATCATCAAAGGAAGCAGTATTAATCTTTACATTCAAGTAAGCTCCACGCAATGCAGCACGTACACAAATTGCACCTACACCTGTATCAGAAGCCGAATTTGGGTTTCCTGTTTTGGCTAATTTTTCTAACCAGTCAAACATAGAAGCGCAAATTTCCATCATTCTCAACGGAACTTCAATCGCATTTTTTGTAGCATCCGAAATAGCTTTTTTTCTTGCAGCAATATCCGTTTCAGTTTCTTTTGGTAAACCAAAAGCATTCATAATTCCATTAAAAGCATGAGTATCTTCATCCACTAAAGCCAAAAGTTGATTTTTATAAATTTGTCCTTGTTCTGCTAAATCTGAAAACTCTTTCCAACGACTGTCCCAACCTCTTTTATGTGAAGAAAGATTGGCTACCATCGTTCCTAAAGCTGCTCCCAAACTTCCTACATAAGCTGAAATAGAACCTCCCCCTGGTGCTGGCGATTCAGAAGCTGTTTCTTCTGCAAACTCTGTTAAGTTTTTTTGAAGTAAAGGCGTTTTTGTAGCATCAGCAATTTTGTATTCAATAATTTTTTCTTGTGGATAAAATGGCTTCAAATCATCTAAACCCATTGATTTGATAGCAATTTTTATCAATTCTTCTTCCGAAACTCCTGTCGAACGCTCTTGCTGTTCTAAGAAATATCTACCTGCCGAAGTCATCATTTTTAATGGAACTAAACCTACTATTTCTGTTCCTGTTACACGCATTCCACGAGATTCTGCACTTTTTCGTGTTTCTTCAAAAGCAATATGTAAAGGAGTTGCTTTTACATCAGTAATATTCATAGAAACTTGTGCAATTCCATATTCTTCGATAAACCAACCAATTCCTTTTGTTCCTTTACATGTTCCTTCTTGTCGTAGTGGTTCGCCTTTTTTGTCTTCTTTTATCTTTCCTGTAATTGGATTTCCTTCTCTCAATACTCTTCCAGCTTCACGTACATCAAAGGCTACAGAGTTTGCACGTCTTGAAGAAGTAGTATTTAAATTAAAATTAACAGCAATTAAAAAGTCTCTTGCGCTTATTGCTGTTGCACCTGTTTTTGGTCTAAATTCAGCTTTTCCAAAGTCTGGAGTTTCTGTTTTGATTCGTTCTTTTAGTCCTTCATATTCTCCTTGTCTTACAAAAGCTAAGTTTTTACGCTCTTTTTTTGTAGCTGCATTTTCATACAAATAAACAGGATAATCTAGCTCTTTTCCTACTCTCTCAGCTAATTTGTGTGCTAATTTTGCTGTTTCTTCCATCGAAATATTAGCAATCGGAATAAGTGGACAAACATCTGTTGCACCAAAACGAGGGTGTTCGCCTGTGTGTTTGCTCATATCTATGAGTTCTTTCGCCTTTTTCATAGCTAAAAAAGCAGCTTCCAAAACAGGTTCTGGCTCGCCTACAAAAGTTACAACGGTTCTGTTGGTTGCCTTTCCTGGGTCGACATCTAAAAGTGAAACGCCTTCTACACTTTCAATTTCTTTAGTAATCTGATTGATAATATCCATATTACGCCCTTCTGAAAAGTTAGGAACGCATTCAATTAATTGTTTCATGTGTTTGGTTTTCTTGATGATAAAATGACAAATACGATTTTAAATTTTAAAGGTATAAAAATATTTGAAGGTTAATAAATCCTTTTTCTAAAAAAATAAATATCTCTATTTCTTAAAGCTCTTCAATAAAAAATTAGTGTTAAAGATAGCATATAAACCTGTGCTAAAATTCAGTTCATTCGTCCCTAAATTATAAAATGGAGTGGCACGAAAAACTATCTTTGCATCATCTTTTGCAATATTTGGAAGAGAAAAGTTTGTCAGAACACGTAAAATTAACAAATTTCTCAAGGGTTCATTTTCTGTATTTGGCGCATAAATCCGACTTACAGAGCTATAAATATCTCCACCTAAGGGAGATGTAAAATCCTGTCCTCGCCAGTAAGACAACATAAGTTGATGTTTTTGTGTAGCCAACTCTAAATTAGCATACATACCCATCCCATTTTTAAAAGCAAAATTAGGAACAGAGGAGTTATCTATAAAAAATACACTATAAAGATGGGTTCTTATATATTTCAAATAAGAACTATTGTTTCCATTACTATCTTGAAAATAATAAGTTGTTTTGTTGCCAATTGCAGCATTAAAAATAGTTACCAAAGGATTATCTGTTGTATTGATTTGTCCTCCTTTATGAATAGCTGTAAGCTGAATTGGAATTGTACTTTTCCACTTTTTTTTATTTTTAGAAGTAATTATATTTCGTTCTATATTCAATCCAAAATGTAATTCTTCATCAAAATCTGAGTAAGGATAAATCATTGTTACCCAATCTATCCATGTAGCTAACAACGTATTTTTGGATACATATTTATATTGCACTCCATTTTCAAGTCTTCTGTTTATTATATTCTCAAAATTGAATAATGGCTCTATTAAATTATGTTGTAGATTTCCTTCTAAGTTTCCAAAAACAAATTGATGTTTATTTTTTTTATATAAGAACTGAAAATAAGGTTGTATTTGATTAAAACGGCTATTATTAGCTGCACTTCCAAAATCTTTTCGTAAAAATATACCTCCCGAAATTTTGAGGGTTGTATCAGCAGAATAAGATAATTTACTCAAAAAGTGTGAGCCAAAAAGTGTATAGCCGTCTGCAATAGTTTCAAAAAACTCTCTATTACGAAAAAAACCAAAATAATCTATTTCAAGATTTAGCTGTCTTTGATTTGAGTTTTTATTTACTTTTGAAGCAGAATCTGAAAAAGAATACAGTTCTTTTTTAGGGTAAAAAGAACTGTTATCTAATTGTGCAAAACCAAAAAAAGGAAATAAAATTGATAGCAATAAACTACTAAAGAATAGTTTAGAATAGATGATTTTCATTAATTTCTATTGTCTTGTATGTATTTTCCTTTTTCGTCCCACTCTCTAAGTGTATAAGGTTTTGTAGTTTTATCAAAAGGGTCTTCTGTATATTGCGTTTCTATATGACGTTGTCCTTTTGCATTCTTTGCTTTTCCATCATAATAACTCATCCAACGTTTCACACGTCTTCCATATTGATAATTACCCTCTTCTTTAATTGCTCCACTTTCATAAAAAGCAATATAGTGTCCGTCAATGTAATTACTTTCCATCGGAATTATTTCTTTTATTTTTGTTTTCTGCTTGTCATAATAGACAAACTTTGTATTTTTTGGAAAACCTTTATAATAAATCTCTTTATTTGTCAGGACACCACTAGAATGATAGTTTTCCCAACGTCCGTGTTTTGTACCTGCATAATAAATTCCACTTTCGACCATTTTTCCATTTTCTTTTCGCTCATAAGGACCGTGTAAAACGAGATGATTTTCAGCATTTATACGAGGAAGTGTTTTTATTTTTTCAGATTTTATATCAAAGACATAATAAATATCTACCAAAGGATCAGGGTTTCTAAAATCTTTAAGATAATAAAATGTTTCTACAATAGTCTTGCGTCCTTGTTCATACTTTCTAAAAATACGTTTTGTTTCTAATCCGTAGTAATAGCCTTTTGGCTCTTTATTTTTCTTGTTTCTTTTTTTAGAAGTAGAACCATTTTTTTTCAAATCTAAAAATAGCATGGCCTCACCATCTGAAGTTGATTGAGTGGCTACGTCTCTATTTTTTTTATCTCCATTGAGTAAAATAATAGGTTTTGTATCTGTTGTTAATTGATTTGGAAGATTTTCGGAAAGAGAATCGGTTTGGGCAAATGAAATTTGAGAGAATATAGACAGAAATATTCCCACAAAAATAATATAAGTTATGTTGAACTTCATAGTGTTTTTTATATATGCTTTATTTTTTACTTTATTTTTCTAAAAGAAGCTTTGATACTATCTATATCCGTAAATTTACAAAAATTACACCTATTCACTCTCAATTATATAAATTTTAACTATAAAAATCATAAATAGGATTAGAATAATTATAGCATTTTATAAAAAAATACTATAAATTAAATAAAAAAAGTCTGATTTTTTCTATAAAAAATCAGACTCTGAAATGTGAATGTATAAAAATTACTTTTTAGCAACAATAATTACTACAACCCCAATAAGACCTACAACTGCACCTCCAATAATAAGAGGATTTGTACTTGGCGCATTTTTTTCAGTCTTGATTTCTGTATTTGCAATTTTTAAGAGTGTTTTTGAAGAGGCTTCACTTTGATAAAAACCAAAAGCTGCAAGTAAAATACCAATAACTAATACTATAATTCCGACGGATTTTTTCATAAAATAATAAATTAAAAAAATAAAGATTAAAAAATATATATACTAAATTAATGGGAAATAAGATTGATATCTAGCTCTAAATCATCTTGATAATCTTCTCCACTTTCCATCATATCATAGTCATTTGATTTATAATACCAGTTTACTGTAACTTGTCCACCTTGATTGAGTGCATAGTCTTCAAACATCTCTAAAAACTCTAAAAAACAACGAGAACAAACTGTATTATAATAATTCATCTTGAACTCTAGTGTAATCGTACGAGCAGGTTCTTCTAAATACTCACTCGCCCATTTATAAATAGGAGCAAAAAATTCTTCTGTATATTCGTGATAACATTGCCCCGAAAACTCTAAAAGTCCCTTTGTAGAATCAAAACGAACTTCTGGAATATATTTTTTTCCTTCTATATAAAAAATAGGTGGATTCATGTACTTTATGATAAGTTAGCAAGTGTGATAAAATGTCTAGTATTTCATAGAAACAAGTTATAAGAAATAATCTAATTAACTAGTTGATAGAACCAATTTACAAAAAATAATTATGTAATAGAACATAACACAAAATTGTTTTGTAAAATACAATTCTAAATTTAGAAAAAAAATAATTAAAATCAAATAATCAAAATCAATCTATTTGATTGTTTATTTTGGTTTTCTTCTACTAATTTAACTTAATAAACTTTTATCATTAAGGCTATAAAAAAATCCTCCTTCATCACTTGTTTGTATATCAAAAACACCTTTTGTGTGCAACTGATCAAGTTTTTTTGCAGCTTCTTCTATGGTTACACTTGCTTTCAAACAAAGGCGTGTAGCTGTAATATCTCCCTTTGCATCTACAGCATGACGAATCACATCAGCATCTGACAAAGGATCATTTGCTTTTAATTGTGTTGTAGAACTCAATCCTTGTAACTGAAAACGTAGATTTTGTTCGGTAGGAAATACGGAAAGTGCAAATTGTTTGACACGTCTTCCAAACCTGTTTTTTTCGTACTTTTCTTCTAAAAGTTTTTGTTCTGTGAGTTCTGTCAGGACGAGCTGTGCCACCCAATAAGGAATTGCAGTACGTTGATGTAATTCTTGTGCTGTAATTTTCCCCTCATTTTCTTTGATGAGCTGAGCAATTTCCTTTGGACTCACATGACGCAATGCACGACGAGTCGCCCACTGCTTTACTTCTGAAGCAATGGCACTTACAAGGTAAGTTGCTCCAGTAATTACTGCCCAAATGAGTAAGATTTTCATTAACATATTTCTATTACTTTAAATTATAAAAGTTTTTTTTAGTCCAACTATTACGTTTTATACTAACTATGGCTTTCTATCTTCTAAAATACAAAATTTGAGCTAAAAGTTTTGAAAAGTTACTAAGAAAACTAATTTTAAAGTAGTTTATTATTTTAGAGGCAGATTTTACTCTTATCAAGTCATTTTTTAGAGTTTCTATTTTTATCGATTTGCTCTCTCTTCTTCACTTTTTTTGTAGGCTACCATTAACGAGTTTGAGAATACAAAATCATTTAAAGATTTTACATCTGAGTGTACAATTTGTTCTTTTGTTCCTTCCCATTCTTTATGCCCTTCACTCAAAAAGACAATGTTTTTACCAATTTCCATAACTGAATTCATATCGTGAGTTACTACAATGGTTGTCATATTATATTCTTCTGTGATTTCTAAAATCAAATTATCAATCATGATAGAAGTTTGTGGATCTAGTCCTGAGTTAGGTTCGTCACAAAAAAGGTATTTTGGATTCATAACAATTGCTCGTGCAATTCCTACACGCTTCATCATTCCTCCACTAATTTCAGCAGGTTTTTTATCGTTTGAGCCTTCTAAGCCAACTCTTTTCAGACAGAAATTTACACGTTCTAATTTGTCAGCATCACTCATTCCTTTACTACGCATATCTAAAGGAAAGCGCACATTTTGTTCTACTGTCATGGAATCAAAAAGGGCACTGCCTTGAAAAAGCATTCCTATTTGTTCTCGTATAGCTCTTTGCTCTTCTCGGTCAGATTCATATAAATTTTTTCCGTCATAAAAAATTGAACCTTCATCTGGTTTTATTAGTCCTACTGTACACTTTAAGAGTACACTTTTTCCTGTTCCACTTGAGCCAATTATTAAGTTAGTAACGCCTTGTTTGAATTCAGCACTAATTCCTTTCAAAATTTCTTTTCCGTTAAAGGCTTTTTTTATGTTTTTTACTGTAATCACTGTTTATATTGATTAAATGAAGATGAATTGGTGTTTTTTAAACCTATTTATTTTAGAATCTTACTAGATAACAAACTAATCGGAAAACAGCCAATGAATTAGATTTGTTTAATTCTATACAAAACTAAACCAATTTTTATTTCTTTATTCATCTCAATCTACTTTTAATCAGCTAAAACACTAGCTTTATTTTTTGCTTCAGCAGAACGATAATGTTGAAATAACATATAATAGATTATACATTCGTGTTTTCTTTGATTGGCTCTAAAATATCTGTTCAAAAACATGTGTATATAACTGGCTACCAAATTAGGTAAACTCATTTCTAGTTCATTATTTTTAGCGAGTTGAAGTACCTTATCTACATTTTCTTTTATAGATAAAGAATAATGAGTCAGTAATTCTTTGTATTCTGAATAGATAGCAGGGTTTTCTATAATTTCTTCAATAGTTTGGCGTTTTTCTCTGTAACTTTTAGAAAGAATCTTAGTGTCATTGATGTTTTCTAAGCCAAATTCTTTATGAAAACTTTCTGATAATATTTCCATCAAGTGTTTTTTCTGTCCTATTTCTAAATCAAAATTGGTAAGTAAATTGTCTACTCCCAAAAATGCCAATTTCCAACGCAAGTCATCATCTTCATTTATATTCTGTAAAATAGAGCAAATTAGCTGACTTTCTTTATGAAACAGCAATTCACTGTTTGCCATATTCTTCGAACCATATCTCTCTATTTCTCTTTGATAAGTATCTATTTGAATTTTCCACACAGATTTATTGTCTACAAGTTCATTGAGATTTTCGTGTAGCTTTTCAATAACAGTTTTATAAAAATCATTTGTTCCTTTAAAACGAATACGCAAATGGTGGTCTGGATCAGCATAACGAATAAAAAACCATTCTGTAATTGTATTATCTTGTAATAGCTGCGAGGCTAAAGGAAATAATTTTTGTATTAATAATTCATCAGCTATACTGACACCACAGTAAATTTTGAAATAAATCCATTCAGAACCGATAGTATATTCCCTTTGTAACGTAGAATCTAAATTTGTAGCAGTATTACTTTGACTTTCTTGTTCAGATTTTACCAAAGGAGATAAATGAGGAATAATAAATTCATTGGTGTAACCATTTCCTTCTTCATCTTTAATAAATAAATTATCTTCATTATAAAGCATTTCCTGAACAGATATACGTTGCATCTTTTTTAATTCTTGCCAAAATAGAGTTAGATTAATATCATCATCAGTAAATAAAGGTAAAATATTATCTCCTTGTCCAAATGTAAGACGTTTAGGAATATCTCTATCTTGGAAGTAATTTCTCAACTTTTCTAAAGCCTGTTCTGTATTTATTTTTTTATCTATTTTAGTTTCTTTGAGAGAAACAACCCATTTTTGAGGACTCAAAATAACTTTCTCATATTCTACTCTAGGCAAATACGGTTCATTATTTAAGTGTTGCCAACTAAATTGAAGTCCACTTATGACATTTTGGTTTTGTAATGTAGATAAAAAATGATACGCTGGAATTTCTGTCATGCTATAATTATGAGCATTACTCATTCTAGGAATAATTTCTTTATCATATTTGAGAGAACGCAATTTTATTTTTCCCTCACTTACCGAAACTCTAATATCATCTAAGGTAACAGAATTTGCATTTTCGGCTGTTCTTACCCCAATCGGAATTTCATATTTTCTTAGTTGTGGACGAGCGATAACATTTCCTACTCTAGCTTCTGGAAGATGTACAATTTCGGCAAAAATCTTGTCTGATAATTCTTCTTCTTGTTGGATACAATCCAATACATACTCATTTGTTTGAGCGTCTGCATGACAAAAACGCCCTAGTAGAGTAACAGCAGAAGAACCATTTGTTCCCTTATGAATTATTTTATAATTTTCTTCCTCAATTGCCTCAGAGGAGGAAGCTAAAACAGTAATCATAGAAGAGTATGAGAAGGGTATATTATTATCTTCTTTACTTTTGGTAGTATCATTTTTATTCTTTTTGGATTTTCTATACTTTTCAGGAATATAGCCTATTTCATCTTTTAATTCTTTATTAGTAAGCTCAATTACAGAAGACTTATTTTGAAGAGCTTCTATAAATTTTTTCTGTAAAAACTGTGTCCATCTTGTTTGTTGAAGAGAAGGGTTTTGGCTATTTCTACCTCCATTTAATGGCATTCCTTTCAATAAAGGTGCATTATCATTATTTGCTTGACTTCTTAAGGGAAAACCTAAACCAATTTCTGGGTCAAGTACTTGCATTAAAGGAACTTCTGCTGATTCATAACGAGTAGAAAATGCTTCTTTAAAAGAGGTTAGTGTAGAAATTTCTTGATAAGAATAAATATATTTTAGCAAATCAATTGCTTTTTCTACTTCTTCTTTAATAGAATGATGAAGAGATGGATTTTCAAACTTCAAAACAGTATCCATCTGAAATAAAGAACTTAATTTGAAAGGAATTTCAAGACTTTTGATTTTTTCTGAAAAATCAAATAGCTCAGCACTTTTGGGATGGTTTTTCTGATAATATTCTTTTAGTTCTGACAGAAGATGAAATGATTCTTTTATGAAACTATATTTTTCTATATTTTCTAATTGAGGATTATTTTCTAAATAAAACCCTAACTTGCTTCTCAAAATATCTTCAAAAGGTTCACCAGTAATTTTTAAAGCTATATCTGAAACAAGAATTTGAGCTTCTATAATTTCTAAGATAAATTCTTTTGCTTCTTCTAAGGAAATATCTTCGTCTACTAACTGTTCTGCTATTTCTGTTATTTTTTTACCTTCTTTTGCAAATGCTATAATTTTCTCCAAATACTCATTCCATTCTATATTTGAAATGGCATACTTTCTAGCTTTTTCTCCTTCAAAATAAGATTCTATATAGCGTTTATCTTCTCCAAACTGATAAAGTGTATTGTTTGGGTAAAAAGTAAGGACTTCTAAAAATTCCGTTATCTGATGCAGTTTATCTATCCATGCTCCCAAAACAGACATATCTAAAGACAAATGATATTTTTTTATTCCTTGGTGAACGAAACCTTGATTATTTGAAGAAAGCTTGCCTGCTAAAATCCCTGCAAAAGTTCCAAAAGGAGTACATCTAAAACGAGAACGCAAGTCATATTTTGCTTTAGAAAGTAAAAACTTTTCTACTTTTTTGTCTTTTAGTTTTCCTTCTTCATATTGCTGAACTGTATCTTGAAAGTCAGGAGAAGATAAAAAAATAGCCAACTCATCTGCTGGGTTTTCTGAAAAAAGAGGAGATAAAGGGCTACGTAAGAAAAAATAATCCATTTGCTATATAAGTAATAAGTAAAGTATAATTTAAAAATCAGTTAAAAGAATACGACCCTAAGCTAAATTTTTGATAAAAATGAATGCGTAAATCTGACAATAAGTGTAATAAAAATAAATAGAATAATTATAAAAAAGAAAACGGAACTTCCATGAAGTTCCGTTTTAAAAAAAATAACACAAAGAATTACATCTCTGGACAACGGCATGAATTATATTCAGTCGCAGGAATACATGGATTTTTAACTGAAGCACCACACAATTCAGTATAAACACATATATTTTGGATTGATGGCATAGTACCTCCTCCACCTTGAACAGCATTTTGCTGATCATTAGATAAAATGACTACTTTTTTAGTATTGAGTTTTAATTTTTTGTTTGCTTTCATGTTTTTTAAAAGTAAAATTGACATTGTGTTCCTACTCTATTTTAAGGATTTTCGGAATACTCCTGTGCTTTCTTGTATTAGTATTGTACCATACACTTGAAACACAAATATAGTAGCTTTGTCCACCAATGCAAATTTTTTATTCATTTTTTCATAAAAAAATCACGACATAATCATAACAAAACCTGTAAAAACACATAAATTTTATTCTAAAAGCATAAAAAACTCATAATGATATTATGTTTCTTTTAATTTAATTATCAAAATAATTATAGATTTACTTTTAATTCTTACTCTATTTCTATTACTTCTAAAAGAGCTTTAAAACTTTCTTTTACAAATAATTTGGCTTTCTTTTTTTGAATAGCTTTAAAATCGATTTATAATGAAATTACTCAAAATGACTTTTTATATTCTAGGGTATCCAAAATACTTTTTCATTTTAAAACAACTTCATATAAACAAGCAAAATATAATTTAAAAATCAGTTAAAAGAGGAGCATCCCAGCCTTTTACAAGCTCGTCATCATGATAAGCAGCTAAAAATCCAGATAAACCTTCTAAAAAGAACAAGTGATTATTCCACTTAAAAGTTAGAGGCTCTAAATTTATTAATACAGGAAATGTAATATTCTTCACACCTTTTTCCATTTCTTTATCTAATTCTTTTTTTAGCCTTTTAATCTCTTCTGCCAACTCTTCACTAGGATAAAATTCGTACAACCTTTTAAAAACTAAATATACTCCAGAAACTCCGTGACATAATGCTAAGTCATATTCATTTGTTTCTTCATTCTTATTAAAAAGTCTATCGTCATCTTTTATAGTAATAGCATTATTTATTGTCTGTTTGATTACTTCATCAATTTCTGACTTATTTGGTAAGATTAATGCAGCCCAAGTAAGCGCAACACAAACAGAAAGGTCACCATAACACCAAGCCAAACGGCTACTAGTTCCTCCAATCATAGAAGCAAAACAAAATTTTCCAATGGCTTCCTTTTGATTTATGACATGATTTGTAATGAGTTGTAGAGTATTTTTATATTTTTTAATCTTATCCTCTGAGATTTTTCTTTGTTCTAAAAAAATCAGAGCTTTAGCCATTACAGCAATAATTCCAGATACTCCATGAGAAATGCCTAAATTATTTAATTCATTTTTTTCATAAAGTTCCTGAGCAACTTTTTGAAGCATATCCATTACTTTCAAAACATTTTCTGTTTGCTTAGTAAGTACGAAAAAATTAAGTGTACATACTAAACCTGTAAAGGTATCATATTCCAATCTGTCAGCCATAGCTTGACTAGCTTCTAAAATTACATCAGAAAAATCTGCGACAAACTCTTCTTCGTATTCTATGAAACGATTTTCGTCTACTTTAGCTAGATAATTAAGCAAAATTCCTAAACTAGATAAGCCATAAATATTAGGTTGGATATAAGGAACTTCTTCTATTTGTTCATAAAACTTAGCTAATAGCTCTTCAGTTTTTGTACTATCAAAATTCACTATCAGGCTTAGACTACCTAAATTTGTCAGGTAACTAAACTGTTTATAAAAGTCAACTTGCAAGTCTGAAAATAAGTATAACACAGGTAAAATAGTTAGGTAAAAGAAAACGGAACTTTATTGAAGTTCCGTTTTATAATGCTAAAAAGATAAAATAGTTAAACTAATATTATACACACGAATAAGGAGGTGGAGGTGGAACTTGTGAGTAGCATAGTACTGTTGGGCATACGAAAGATGGGCAGTCTCTAGTTTGTATACAAGTAACTGCAGTTTCATTACCACATCCTAATTTTGAGACATCTGTTTTTGTTCCACCTTGTACAGAATCTTGCTGCTCATTAGACAAAATCACTACTTTTTTAGTGTTAAGTTTTAATTTTTTGTTCGTTTTCATAATTTATGAAGAAATAAAATTGATGTTGTTTTCCTACTCTATTTATAAGGATTTTCGGAATACTCCTTTATTTATCAGATGCTTTAAAAACTTATCTTGTTAAGATACAATCTTTACGAGAGTGTCCTCCAGTTGGTTGTTCTACAATATTTCCTCCTTTTATCAGAGTTTGCTGCTCACTACTCAAAATAGTGATTTTTTTAGTGCTAAGTTTTAATTTTTTGTTCGTTTTCATATTTTTGAAAAATAAAATTGATGTTGTTTTCCTACTTTATTAATAAGGATTTTCGGAATTTCCCTGTATATGCTTACATCAGTATTGTACCATATAATCAATACACAAATATAGTATCTTTATTTGTTAATGCAAATTTTTTTTATCTTTATACAAAAAAACATTACTCTATACTAACATCAAAGTTTAATTTTTAGCAAAAAAAACACTTAAATGGTACAAAAAAAGCCTATAATTTTGAATTATAGGCTTTTTCAATTAAAATGTTAAAATCATCATATAGTTACAAGTTACCTCTCAATTCTTGTTCTCTTTCTATAGCTTCAAAAAGAGCTTTAAAATTTCCTTTTCCAAATGATTTTGCTCCTTGGCGTTGAATAATTTCAAAGAAAACAGTTGGACGGTCGCCTGTTGGTTTAGTAAAGATTTGCAATAAATAACCTTCATCATCTCTATCTACTAAAATATTTAGTTTTTTGAGTTCTTCCATATCTTCCTTAATATCACCGACTCTTTCTGCAAGGTCTTCATAATAATTATCTGGAACATAAAGGAAATCTACTCCACGGCTACGCAAATCCTCAATAGTTTCCAAAATATCGTCTGTTGCAATGGCAATATGCTGAACTCCTGCACCTTCATAAAACTCAATATATTCTTCTATTTGTGACTTTTTACGTCCATCAGCAGGCTCATTGATTGGAAATTTGACATAGCCATTTCCATTTGAAACTACCTTTGACATCAAAGCTGTATATTCAGTAGAAATATCTTTATCATCGAAAGTTACGAGTAGATTGAATCCCATTACTTTCTCGTAAAACTCTACCCATTCATTCATTTTTCCAAGCTCTACATTTCCAACACAATGATCAATAAATTTCAATCCTGTTGATTTTACCTTAAAAAATGATTTTTTAGGCTTGTAACCTGGCATAAATGCGCCTTTGTAATTTCCTCTTTCTACAAATTTATGAATTGTTTCTCCGTAGGTATGAATTCCTGAAACAACAACTTCTCCATGTTCGTCTGATAAACGAGTAGGCTCTAAGGCTGATTTTGCACCTCTACTCATTGTATCATAATATGATTTTTCAGCATCATCTACCCAAAGAGCTAATACTTTTACACCATCGCCATGTTTTCTGATGTGTTCTGCAATAGGTGAGTCGCTAGTCATTGGCGAAGTAAGAACAAAACGGATTTTTCCTTGCTGCAAAACATAAGATGAACGGTCACGAACGCCTGTTTCTTGTCCTGCATAGGCAACTACTTCAAAGCCAAAAGCTGCTTGATAATAATAGGCTGCTTGTTTTGCATTTCCTACATAAAATTCTATATGGTCTGTGCCTTTTAATGGCAAAATATCTTCTTGTATCATAATTTTTTGTGTTAAAAGTCATCGATAGCAACACCGACACCTGTATTGATTTAGTGGTTTAATGGCAAATTAATAAAAATTTTTATTCATTTATAATTCAACATTAATAATTTATAGTTATTTAGAAACGAGCATATTATCTAATGTTTCTTCAATTTCTGGAAGAGAATCAAAAAGTTCTTTATAAGAATTAATAACAAAATATTTTTCTTGAAAACGATCTTTGATATAAGGAGTATGCAAAATTTCATTTACATTATATGGAACTCTCTTTGGAATATCACTTTCTAAAGAATAAACAGACTCTCCTGCCGAAGATAGAATACCTGCTCCATAAATCTTTAAACTACCATTATTGTTTATGAGTCCAAACTCTACGGTGTACCAATAAATACGTGAAATAAATTCAATAGAATCTGCATTTCCTAGATGTTTGAGAGCCATTCGACTAAGTTCTTCTAAGAAACGACAAAAGTTTTTATTTGTTAGAATAGGAACATGAGCAAAAACATCATGAAACATGTCTGGTTCTTCCAAATAATCCAATTCTTCCATTGTACGAAGCCAAGTAGTAGCAGGAAATTGTTTGTTTTTGAGGTAGTTAAAAAATGGCTCATTGTCAATAAGACCTGGAACAACCACTAAACTCCACCCAGTGATAGCTTTCAAATGTTCATTTACTTCTTCAAAATTAGGAATTTTATTAGGCTCAAAACCTATGGCTTCCATTCCTTCAAAATAAGCTTCATCAGCACGATTGGGTAATACTTTTATTTGTCTTTCATACAAAATTTGCCATACTTGATGATTCTCTTCTGTATATTTATCGTAATGTTGATGAGAAAGTTGTTTATCTCTACGTTCTTGTTGTGTCATTGTTTTGGTGGTTAATAGGTTTGTGTTATTTAATTAGTGTGTGTGTTATTGTTTTATTACGCTAATATTTCAAAAATACGGAATTTTTAGATTTTTATTTTACTACTTTAAATAATAGATACTGAAAAAATCTTAAAATAGAATACTAACCAACTTATATTAAGAGTAGTCAAAAATAAATTATCTGTTTACAATCTACTAAAAAAACAGCAAAAACATATTTTAAATGCCATCCATTTCAAACAAAAAAGCATTCTTCAAAATAGAAAAATGCCTTGTAAAATTTATTTTTTATGAATATAGAAACTTAAATTAATTCGTTTCCACATTTATAACAAAAACTAGCCAACTCTGTATGATGTTCTGCGCCACAATGAGAACATTCTTCAATTATACTTTCAGATGCCTGTTTAGCATTTTCTTTTTGAGTTTGAGCTAAATGCGTTTTTCGCTTTTCATTTTCTAGTTCTTCTTTTAACTCTCTTTCTTCTTCTCCAAATTCATCTTCATCAGATTTGTGAGTTACTTGGGTAGCAATTTCGGCTGATACAATTCCTGTTGGAACAGCAAGTACACCATAACCAAGTACCATGACAACGGCTGCAATTGCTCTTCCTAGTGCGCTTTGGGGGGCAATATCTCCATAACCTACCGTGGTAAGGGTTACAATTGCCCAGTAAATACTTTTGGGAATACTTGAAAAACCTGGATTATCTCTTCCCTCTACTAAAAACATAATAAAGCCTAACAATACAACATTAGTAGCTACAAAAATTACAAAAACGGTTATTTTATGACGACTAGCACGCAGAGCCTGACTAAGAATTTGTGCTTCTCCTGTGTACTGGTTCATATCCAATACTTTAAAAATACTAATAATACGAGTTACACGAAGAAGAAGGAAAAAATTACTTCCTGCAAATGTCCAAGAAAAAACAGCAGGCACAAAGGCTAATAAATCAATAATTCCATAAAAACTAAGAATATAACGCATAGGACGGTGCGAAGTAGCTACCCGAAGTAAATATTCAATAGCAAAAAGTGTCGTAACACTCATTTCAATAGCTAAGAGATAAGTTCCGTATTGTTGGTCTATTTCAGATACACTTTGCATCATCACAACAATCAAACTGAGTACGATAAGAGCCAAAAGAGCTGTGTCGAATACTTTTCCTTCTATAGTATTTGATTTAAAAAACAGACGGTCAAGACGCATACGCCATTTACTTTTGGCAAATCGCCTTCCTCTTGAAAACCTACTTGAGGTTTTCTTTTTTATTTTTGTTAGTGGTGGTTTAGTTTGGATAACTTTTTTTTCTTTGAGTGTCGAAGACTCCATAAATACGTATATATTTTATATAAATCTCATACTATTTTTTCTTTATTTCTTAGTTTGTGTAGGTCATTTTGCTCAACTTACTTTACTAGTCTCAAAAGAGATAACGAATAAAAACACTAGATTTATACGGATAGGATAGAATTGTTTCGATAATTTATTTTTTATAATAAATGGTTGATCAAGTTATTTAAACAGTTTTTGATTAAAAACAAACTGAAGTAGTTTTATACTAACAACAAAAATAACATTAGGTTTTTTATATCTATTAATTTCAGCTTTTGTCGAAAAGCTAACCTAATTTACACTTTCATTTTGGTAATACAAAGTATTTTTAGTAGAAAATTGAAAATAGATTTATTGTTGTGATGGAATACTTGATTTCATAAAAAAAACTTTATAAATAAGATTATAATTTTACTCTCATTCATAAAGTTTTTTAGATTATTAGAACCTACGATATTTTCCTTTTGCTTTTGGCTTTTTCTTTTTAGGTTGCTTAGGATATTTTTTCATCAAAGGTCCTGGACGAGAAGGATGGTATTTTTTCTTCCGAATAAGTCCCCGTCCATAGCCTCGTTTTCCTTCATAATCTGCCGTTGGAAGCTCATTAAATTTATATCCTAACATCAGTTCATTTGTACTTCCAAATGCTCCTACTATATCTCCAATTGGAAAATCTCTAACATAACCAAAGCTAAAACGCCCATAATTTACGCCTGCTCCAACATTAATTGCATAATTGCTACGGTATGCACCACTTACCCAAAAAGTATTATCATACATATATTGTAAGCCACCTTCATATTGAATAGGAACATTAGGCACTTGCCTAACAACAGCCATTGGACGAAACTCTCCAGCCCCAGCAGGAATCATTCCACGAAGAGATAACATAAAATGATTTTGAAGTCGAATATTATCATCTGTTTCATCTTCAGGACTAAAAGCAGGATTTAATAATTGAGGAACAGAAAGTCCAATTTCTAAATATTTTTTAAATGTATAGCTTGCACCAAAACCAACCTCAAAACCTACATAATTACCTGTATTGTTAAGTAAAACAGGGTCTGTTGGATGTCTAATATACCAATCATCAAAATTAATTTGATTATAAACAAGTCCTCCCATCAAACCAAAAGATAACTTCGAACTGTTTTCATATTGCCCTAAAACGTGATAACCATACGAAACCATTGCTTTTGTACGACTTGTACTCTTTATCTCATCTTGTTGAATAAAAAAACCTAAGCCAGAACGATATTCATAAAAAGGTAAATCTATTGTTAATAGAACTGTTTTGGGAGCATCTTCAAAACCTGCCCATTGAGAGCGATAGGTCAAGAAAACTGAACTATAATCAGATCGTCCTGTCCAAGCTGGATTTTGCACAAAAGGATGTGAAAAATACTGACTATACACTGGTACTTGTTGAGCTAAAGATTGACTTGAAAAACTATTTATTCCTAAAATCATAATTCCTAATGAAATACTCAAAAAGAAATTTAATAAGAGATGTAAAATAGATTTTGAAGATGTTTGTACTATCTGTTTCATAAAATAAGAGTCGAATTATATTGTTTGAGTGTTCGCAAACAACGGCTTTTTTTTGTTTTAAAACCTAGTTTAAATGTTGATATATAAACTAGGTTTATCATTCATTATCTAATAATTTCAAAAGAACCTTTTAAAATGGTTTTGACAGAGTCAAATTTTATAATATAAAAATATGTTCCTGCTGGGAGTACTCCTCCTGTTTCATTTGTTCCTTCCCAATCATTTCTGTATCCTTTTTTACGGAATACTTCTTGTCCCCAACGATTGATAATTACCAGTTCGTTACCTGGATAACGTTCAATCTCTTCTATATAAAGTTGATCGTTGAGTCCATTTCCATCTGGTGTAATTACATCCACTGTTCTGACTTTTGGTGTTCCTATTACTGTTACAAAAACACTATCATACGTAAAGCAACCATAGATATTTTCTGCCCTTACTGTGTACATCGTACTGATAGTTGGGTTTACGGTTGGTGTAGAAGTAGAATCACCTGTTAGCGTTGGGTCTGGTGTCCAAACATAATTTATTGCACCATTAACAAATAACTGCACATCATAACCAATATTAATAGTTGTATCTGGAGTAATTTCCAAAATCGGAGCTGGACGGATTGTAATTTCAGCAATATTACTACTATCTGTAAAACAATTATTAATTACTAACCTTCTATAAAATGTAGTGGTATCAATTGGGGTAGGCAGATAACTAGCTGTATTTGTATTAGCAATATCTGTCCAATTAATTCTATTTCTTGAGTTTTGCCATTGATAACGAAACTGTCCAATATCATTAAGTGTATCCAAGAGAACCGTTCCAGTAAGCCTACCCAAAGTATCCAAACTACAATCTACAAAACCAGCATCAATAACATTATTTTTAATGGTAGGATTAATTCTGAGAGAAATAACATTTGAAGTATCTGCAAAACAAGAAACACGAGCAATACGACGATATTCTGTATCAAAATTGATTCTGCCTGTAAAATAATTTTGGTCACCTCCAACAGTTCGCCAAAGAGCTGTCGAATCATTTAGTTTTCTTGATTGCCAAAAGAATCTATAAGCTGTACTATCATTTCCTCCTTGAGTTGGAAAAGTTCCTCGTAACGTATCGGCTGCAAATCCTTCACAGACTGTAGTTTGAGGTGATGATATTCTATTATTTTCTATGAATTGAATTACTTTTATAGTAATAACATTACTAAAACTAGGTGGACATCTTCCTGAACGAACACTCCTTCGAACATAAGTAGTTTGTTGTAATATATCAGGTTGATAGGCTGTTATAGTATCTGTATCGACAGGAATCCAACTGGCACTATCTGTAGAAATCTGCCAAGATATCTCTATATTTCCTGCTTCTCCTGCAATGGGATTTGTTGCTGTAATGATTGCAGCTGTATCTCCCTGACAGATAGTTTGATTTCCGAAAAGAAAATTATTTCTTGCATTCAAAACTATGTTTATAAAAAGTCTATTACTCGTATCTGGCTGACAACCTCCTAAGACAACTCTTCGGAAGTAATTTGCTCCCCCATATAATGTATCAGGCACAAAAGTTTGAGATTGAGTAAATGTACCTGTACTAAATGTAAAAGTTCCACTACTAAACCAAGCAATAGTATCTCTTGATTGCTCATAAAAATAGCTATAATTACCTGTATTTTCAGGATTTGTTCCTGTAATTGTTATCTTGGTAGAATCTCCAACACAAATTTCTCGAAAAGTATCTGTAATTTGATTAATTCCAAATGGTTTTCGTACGGGAATAAAGACAACATTACTAGTATCTGTATTACAACTATCGATTACCAAACGCCTGAAATAAGTAGGTTCTGTTAAAGGAAAGTTAGAAATATTCAGAGAATCATCTCTATTTGCCCATGCCAAACTATCAAAAGAGACTTGCCATTGATAACTATATCTGCCAGTTCCTCCTCTTGGCTGAGTAGCACTAATTATCCAAGCTGTATCTCCTTCACAAAGTGATTGCCCACTAAAGCTTTCTGAAATAGAGTTATTTCGAATTGCAGAAACTACATTAACAAAAACTCGGTTACTGGTATCCACTTTACAACCTCCTAAAACAACCCTTCTAAAATAGTTTGAACCTCCAAAAAGTGTGTCAGGCACAAATGTATGTGTTTGAGTAAAACTACCTGTACTGAATGTAAAAGTAGAACTACTAAACCACGCTATTGTATCCCTAGATTGTTGATAAAAATAACTGTACTCACCTGTACTTTCTGGGTCTGTACCTGAAATAGTAATGGTAGCAGAATCTGCTGTACAAATATCTGTAAATGGAACGCTAATTTCATTCAATCCAAAAGAATTAACTACAGGAATAAAGGCTACATTACTTGTGTCTGTACTACAACTATCAATTACCAAACGTCTAAAGTAAGTAGACTCTGTCAAATCAAAAGCAGAAATACGAATAGAATCATCTCTATCTGCCCATCTTATACTATCAAAAGAAACTTGCCATTGATATTTATAATTACCTGTTCCTCCTGTTGGTTCTGTTACATCAATTACCCAATTAAAAGTAGTATCGGTTTGACAAAAACCTGTACTGTCATAAGAAATTAAATTAGTAGCACTATCTATAGGCTTTATCATAAATAATTTTACAACATTACTTGGATAAGCTCTACAACTATCAACTACCGAACGCCTTACTAAAAAGCTATCAGGTATTTGCATAAAAATAGTATCAAAAAGCAGTGAATCTCTTGGTATATAATTTTGAACTGAATCTACACTCGTCCAAACAGTAGAATCTAAAGAAACTTCCCACAAATATCTAAACCCTGTTGGTGCTACTGGAGCAGTTCCATTTATGACAGGAATTGCATCTCCTACACAAATACGTGTTCGTGTAGCTGTAATAGCAGAAGTATCATTTCCTAAATCTGGAGAAATAAAAATATCGACAATATTACTAGTATCAGCAAAACAGGCACTTCGAACTATCCTTCGAACATAAAAAGTATCATTGGCAATAGGTGGAACAAAACGATTTCTTGTCGAATCTACACCCAACCAATCGGCTGTATCTAATCGTGTCGCTATTTGCCATATATATTTATAAGTTCTATCTCCTCCTGTTGGAGTATCTCCTCTAATTGTATCAGGACGAGTACCTATACAAATTGTCTGACTTTCAAAAATAGAATCTGCAACTACCCTAGGAATCGAATTAAGTGTAATTACATTACTTGTATCAGGCGCACATGCTCCTGTAACAATTCTTCTAAACTGAACTGTATCGGCACTTTGTAATGTATCTGCAAAAGCAAAATTTTGAGTTTGAAGGCTATCAATCCAAGTCAATCCTGAATCTAAAGAAACTTGATAACGATAACGAAGCAGACTTGTAGCTGAAGAATCTGATGTAGTTCCATAAATATCAGTCGGAACAACTCCCAAACAAACATTTTGAATCGATGGAAAAAGTGTATTTGTAGTAATATTAGGTAAAGTAACTACTCTTACTTTTGCGCTTGTATCATTACTACACCCTTGATTAGCAGCAGGAATAACAATTCTTCTAAAATAAGCTGTGTCTGCGATAGTAATACCTGCATTATTGAGGGCATAATTTGGAACGTTGCCATTATTTGCATTTGTCCAGTTTGTTGTATCTCCGTTTAAAGCCTGTTGCCATTGATAAGAGAAAAACGAAACTTCTCCTTGCTCTGCATCCGAACCTACCAAAGTAGGCAAACTCTGACCTTCACAAATAGTTGTATCTGGCGTAATAATCGTATTATTAGAAGGGCATTCAATTACATTTACAAAAAAACGTTTTCTATTAAGTGTTACATTAAGAGTTACATTTGTTGCGTCTGTTGTATGTTTTACTTCGGCTGTATAAATTCCTTCATGGTCGGCTACATTTGCATTAGTTACGACCAAAACACTATCATCGCTTTGTTGATTTATTAAATTTGTTGCACGAAACCAACGGTAAGTAGTTGTTCCATTTATTTGATTGACTGAAACTGTATCTTTAAAAGTACCTCCTTGTGGAACATTAATAATTTTAAAACTTCCTATACTATCTTGTGGAGAATAAGTAAAAGTATATTGAGGTTTATTATTCGGAACAAGACTATTTAGTTTTAATCTATTATTCGAAAAATTGAGTGTAATAGGTCGAATTGCTGAAAAAGTAGGCACATTTTCAATAGAGTTAGAATCAATACTAATAAAAGTAAGTGCTGAAAGTGTTCCAATATCAGTCAATCCTGTCGGGAAATTACCAGTCAAGGAGTTGAAACTCAAGTCTAATCGTTGTAATAATAACAAATCACTTAATGAAGCAGGAATTTCTCCTGTAAAATCATTATTTCCTAAATTTAATTCTTGTAAAGTAAGCAAAGTACCAAACCCTGTTTGAATAGAACCTGTTAATTGATTATTCGATAAATCAATTCGGTTGATTTGATTCAATTTATCTCCTCCAAACATAGATGCAGGAATCTGTCCTATTATATTTCGATTACTCAAATTTAGTTCTAAGACACAACTATCATTTGCGTTCAATACTACACCAGCCCAAGTAGTCCAAGGGTCTGTAAGTGTCCACGGATTTGTCCAGTTTGCACCATCAGTAGCATTATAAAGCTCTACTAATGCTAAAGAATCATCAGGCAAACACATCAAACGATATATTTCTGCCTTAGAAAGTGGGGTAAGAAAAGAATTTGAAAAAGAAGTGGGAAAATAATTCTGAACAGCCTTATTTTGAGCAAAAGAGTTTTCTACTTTTGAAGCAAAAATAAAGTTTTTGGCTTTTTTATCTAGCAAAGGAGATGTAAAAGCTGTTATTCCTACTATAAAAAGACCTAAGAACAGAAATTGCCAAACTGTATGCAGATTAGAAAATTTATTTTTAAGGAGTAAACTTTTAGGGAAATGATGTTTTAGTATTTGTATTGAATTCATAATGTATGATAGAAACGTCTTATTTATAGAAATAAAAAATAGAACGTTATTTTTTCGTAGAATTTCTAAAATTGAAAAGCAAGATAATTTTTGATGTAAAACAGAATGATTCTACATCACTCAAAATGGCTACTTGATTTTAAATTAGCTTTGTAACATGTGTATAACGGAAATTGTAGCTACAAAATTACAGTTTTCTAGTTGTAAAACAGAAAAGTAGTACAATTTATTTGCTCTTTATTTTGATTTTGGTATATATTTTCTGCTTATTTGATAGGTCAATAGAACTTAAAATGCTTCAAAATTGATAAAAGGTCAGTAAATTTGCTGTAAGTAATAGAAATAAAAAAGAACACAGACACAAAAAAAGAAATTCATTTATTTAAAAATACTCCGTTTTATGTATGATTCTCAAAATAATTTTCAAAGTGATGAACAAGTAAATACTAATTCTTCATTTGTTAGTTCTATTTCCAAGTCTATGTTAAATAATTTTCAATATTCACTTCAATCAAAATTACAAACACTTCAATCTTTTCAATCTCAATTACAAGACAAAAAAGAAATCACATTAGATAAATTTGAAGCTCAAAAACAACAGTTACAAGTCTTGATTGTAGAAATTGCTAGTTTCTTAGATGATTTGATGCTTCCAATTATAGAAGAAAATCCATTTTTTATAGAAGATTTCTTGATTTTTATGGAAGATTTTATGCAAAAGCTAGAAACACAATTTGCTTTATTTACTACACTTTCTGTATCCTCTTTACGTGATAAAGTACGTAAGCAAGTAGCCCAAACGTCGCAAAATTTTGAAACAAAAGCTCTAAAAGAATCTTTTGAAGAAAAACAAAAACAAACTTTAGCACAAACAGAACTCCTTTTAGAAACTCTCAACGAACAACTTATAGACATTCGTCATCGTATAGAAAAGCAGAAAGATAAATTTTTGAATAATTCAGCTACCTTAGCTTTGCCAAGTTTATCTTTACCATCTGTTTCTTCTTCTGAAATAATAACACTTTCTGAAAAGACAATTTCTACTTTTGAATTGATAAAACAAGATGTGAAACGTTTTTTTATGTAATTTTGAACTTTTAATATCCAATTTTTATCATATTTACTCTTTAATTTTTATGAGAAAACTAACTTTTTTAGCCCTATTTTTTATTCTTATTGGCTTTTCTTCTAAAGCATTAGCTCAATCTCCTGTTCGTTTGGGTTTAAAATTTAATCCTATTATTTCGTATGCACGAATAACTGACGAAGACAAAAAATCTATTGATGGACTTGAAAAAAGCTCAAAACTTGGTTTTTCGGGTGGTTTGATGTTAGATTTTAATTTTTCTGAACGTGCAGCCTTTCATACTGGAGTACTTATCGTATCAAAAGGATATGAAACTAAAGTTAAAGGATTTGATATTACCACTACTTCAAAAGTCACAGCTGTAGAAGTTCCTTTAGCTCTTAAAATGCGTTCTGGAGATATTGCTGAGGGATTACGTATTCGTGGGCTTTTTGGAGGACAACTTGGGTTAAATGTTTCTTCAAAAACTACTACAAAACTTGGTAGCGTTTCTGATGAAAGCCGTAAAACAAGTGATTTTTATCAGCCATTAAGTGTAGATTTTTTGGTAGGTGCAGGTGTAGAATATGATATTGAATCTGTCGGAACACTAGATTTCGGACTAAGTTATCATAATGGACTTACTCGTTTTAATAAAAAGGATGAAGATGCTCAAATTCAACCTAGAGCTTTATTACATTATTTCTCTTTAGATATTGGTTTCTTTTTCTAAAAGATATTATTTTTTGCATTCCGAAAGAGTTTGAGAAATCAAACTCTTTTTTTATTGTATAAATTCAAGATGGCTATTTTAGCTTCACATAAAATCTCAAAAAGAACATTTTATTTGATTTTTTTTTCACTATCTTTATTAAAACACTCACTTACAATACCTTATACTTTCACTATTTCAACTGATAAAATAGTCAATTCCCTTTTTATTTGACTTCTTTTTATACTTATTATTGTCTATGTCATTAAATCCTCTTTCTGTTTTATTTGACGTTCCTCATCATTTAGATTTAACTATCGAAGAACACAAAGACTTTGCTGTTGTCTCTACGGCAGGCGTATTAGGTTTTTTAGCTCATATTGTATTTTTTATTCTTTTTTTCCTATTTGATTCTCATTTTATGATGTATCTAAATATAGGAAGTATTCTAACTTTTGCCTGCATTTTTTACTTTAATCGTAGCTCATCAAGAAACCCTACTCTTCTACTTATTTTAGCGAGTTTAGAGATACTTGTTCATGCTACTTTTGCTATTTTTTTATTAGGATGGACACCTAACTTTCATATTTACTTCTTTATTCCTATTCTGTCAGCTTTGGTTATTTCCAAAAGCAATGCTATTGCTGCTCATATTATCAATGTAACTTGTGTAGTTTTTTATATCGCTTTGGCGACTTATACTAACTATGAAAACCCAATAGCTCCCCTTAATGAAATAGAAGTATTTGTTTTTGAAATTTTGAATATTAGTAGTGTTTCTGTAATAGTAATCATTGTTACGATGTATTATAGTTATGTATCTAATGAATCTTCAAAGGATTTAATTCAGTTAAATAGTAAATTAAAAGAGCAAAGTCAAAAGGTTATGTCTTTTAATAATGAACTTGCTCAACAAACAGAAGAATTACAAATACAGTCAGAGCAATTAGAAAATGCTAATAAACATACTACTGATAGCATCAGATATGCTCTTCGAATTCAAGAAGCTGTTTTACCTTCTTTTTCTGATTTAGATAATCTGTTTGGAGAAAAAAATGTAATGGTTTTTTATAGCCCTAAAGATATTGTTTCAGGAGATTTTTATTGGGCAAAAGGAAAAGCCAAAAATAAAATAATCGTAGTAGCAGACTGTACAGGTCATGGCGTTCCAGGGGCAATGCTAACAATGATAGGAGAAAGTCTTTTGAATAATATTGTGTTAGAAAAAGGAATTACAGAACCTGCTTTGATTTTAGATGCCTTACAAGTTTATTTTTCTACTCTTTTTAGTGGAAGTGTCCATAATATAAAAGATGGAATGGATATTTCTATTTCAACAATTAATTATGAAACAAAGAAATTACATTTTGCAGGAGCTAGAAATCCAATTACATATATTCAGAACGGAGAAATGAAAACCATTCAAGGCGACAAAATGAGTATTGGTAACTCAAATTTCAAGTCCAAAATAGGTAATAGATTTACTGATCACCAAATAGATATTTCTGTACCTACAATAGTTTATATGTACACAGATGGTTTTCAAGACCAGTTTGGAGGAAATGAAAATAGAAAATTTTATAGTAAAAATTTGAGAGAATTATTTTTAAAAATACACCAACTTCCCATGTCAAAACAACGAACACGCTTGAAAATGACATTTATGGAATGGTGCGACTTTACCAAACAAACTGATGATGTTACCATTGTAGGAATAAAAATAGATTCTAGTTCAAACGTCGAAGCTTGAACTAGAATTTAGTTTTTACACAATCATTTTTTCGATAGGAATAACTAATATTCCTTCTGCACCTGCTCCTTGTAGTGCATCAATTTTTTCCCAAAAGTCATCTTCATTAATAACAGTATGAACAGAAACCCAATTATCATCAGCCAAAGGCATAATAGTAGGACTTTTTAAACCAGGTAAAACTGAAATAATGGCATCCAATTTTGATTTTGGCGCATTTAAAAGAATATATTTATTTTTGTGTGAACGTCTTACAGATTGCATTCTAAATAAAAGTTTCTCAAAATTCTTGCGTTTTTCGCCATTAAAATCTGGATTTGCTACCAAAACAGCTTCTGACTTCAAAACCGTTTCTACTTCTTTTAGTCCATTGCTCAAAAGTGTACTTCCAGAGCTTACAATATCACAAACTCCTTCTGAAAGACCAATACTAGGCGCAATTTCTACCGAACCACTAATCATGTGGATTTCAGCATTTACATTTTTTTCTTTAAAATAATCACCCAAGATTTTTGGATACGAAGTAGCAATACGTTTTCCATCAAAAAAAGAAACATCATCATAAGTTGTTCCTCTAGGCACAGCCAAAGACAAACGACATTTTGCAAAACCTAATCGGTCCACAATCTCCAATTTTTTACCTTTTTCAAGCATTACATTTTCGCCAATGATTCCAACATCAGCAACGCCATCTTGTACATATTCTGGAATATCATCATCTCTTAAGAAAAGAATTTCTAAGGGAAAATTAGATGCTTCTGCACGCAACGCATTCGGGCTTGTTGTGATTTGAATTCCACATTCTTTAAGTAGAGCAAGTGATTTTTCACTCAAACGACCCGATTTTTGTATCGCTATTTTCAAACGATTTGAGTTTTCTGTATTATTAGGCGACATAGATATTTATTTTTCTGTGTTCTAGTGAGTAATTCTATTTTAATTATTGGTGGTTTTCCTTGAAATTTTACTTATTTTTCTATCTTAAAAAAAAGCAAACTTACAAAAAAATAAAGTCAGAAGTAAAATAATGCCTTTTTAAAAAAGATTAATCAAGAGGAATCCATAATTTATATCCTGTCTCTTTCTCAAACTTAGCTTGCCAATTCTTGCCATATTTTATGTTCATTTTTTCTAATACTACTTTATTATTTATGTTGGCTATTATAGCCTGAAAAACTCCTACGTTACAACCCGAAATTCTCTCCATTCGAAATCCATATTTTTCTGTAATTGAATTTTCACCATTCAAACAATCTACTGGTAATAGTTCTCCATAAATTTGAAAAGTGGGAAAATTTTCAGTATCATTTTCTGCTGTTTCAGAGTCCGTTTGATTTGATGTTTTCGAATTATCTACACAACTTACAAAAAGTAAAATTGCTAGAGGTAAAATAAGTAGGTATTTCATTATTTTTGATTAATTTATTTTTGATTTGGAAATAAAGATATATTATCAACATTTGTAAATAGCTTTTCGGAAATCCAAAAGAACGCTGGCAATAAGTTTAGCTACAAATCCTTAACTGTAATAAATTACTAAAAAGTAGTTTTTCCAAAACTCAAAACTTTTACAAAGAAAAAAACTATCTTTGCATCTTACTTTTGCTATAAAAATAACTGAAAATATACGTTCTCTACAAATGACAGCACAAGAATTACAAGAAAAGCTAGATAAAGCATTAGAAAAATACGAAATTGTAATTGGTCTTGAAGTCCATGCTCAACTTCTTACCCAAACAAAAGCCTATTCTTCTGACCCCAATGAATATGGCAGCTTGCCAAACACAAATGTAAGTGTAATTACGCTCGCTCACCCCGGTACGCTTCCAAAATGCAACAAAAAAGTATTGGAATACGCTATCAAAATGGGCGTTGCTTGTGGTTGTGATATTACAGAATACAATATTTTTGATAGAAAAAATTATTTTTATCCCGATTTGCCAAAAGGCTATCAGATTACACAAGACAAAACGCCAATTTGTAGAGGTGGTTTTATTCCGATTACACTTCCAAGTGGCGAAGAAAAAAGCCTAGAACTGACACGCATTCACATGGAAGAAGATGCAGGAAAATCAATGCACTTGGCTGCCGAAGTCGACACGCTTGTCGATTTGAACCGTGCAGGAGTTCCTTTGATTGAGATTGTTTCTGAGCCTTGTTTGCGTTCTAGTGAAGAAGCCTATTATTATTTGCAAGAAGTGCGTCGTCTTTTGCGTTACTTAGAAATTTGTGATGGAAACATGGAAGAGGGTTCGATGCGTTGTGATGCCAATATTTCGGTACGACTTAAAGGAGAAGAAGCCTATCGTACACGAGTAGAAGTAAAAAACATGAACTCGTTTAGAAACGTACAAAGAGCAATTGATTTTGAAGTAATTCGTCAAGTAGAGTTTTATGAAGACCCAGCTACAACAGGCGAAATTTATGGAGAAACACGTATGTTTGATGCCAATACAGGAAATACATACAGCCTTCGTGCAAAAGAGACGTTGAATGACTATCGTTATTTTCCAGAGCCAGATTTGCAGCCATTAGTAGTTACAGAGGAATATTTACAGACAGTGAAAGCCTCACTTCCTGCACTTCCTCGTGAACTAAAAGCACGTTTTATGAAAGACTATGAACTTTCAGAATATGACACAAATATTTTGATTGATGATAAAGAAACAGCTTTATATTTTGATGAATTATGTCAAAAAACAAAAAATTACAAAGCTGCTTCCAACTGGATTACCAATATTGTAAAATCGTATTTGAATGAAAATAAAATCTCTTTTTCTGATTTTGCTTCAAAAATAAATACAGATAAAATGGCACAGCTTATCGAACTTGTAGATTCGAACAAAGTAAGTTTTGCCTTAGCTGCTCAAAAACTTTTTCCTGCACTAATAGAAGACACTACCAAATCGCCAGAAGAAAAAGCGAAAGAATTGGATATGATTCAGAGTAGTGATGAAGATTCTATTTTGCCTATCGTGAAAGAAGTTTTGGCTCAATTTCCTGATAAAGTAGCTGAATATAACGGTGGAAAAGTTGGTTTGCTAGGAATGTTTATGGGACAAGTAATGAAAAAATCGAAAGGAAAAGCCGACCCAAAAGTTGCAAGTGCTTTGATAGAACAGGAATTAGAAAAGATGAAGTAAAACTTTAATTTATAATACTATGATAATTGGTTTATTCCTAATATGGTCTATAGGAAGAGCTTTTTTCAAACTTGCTAAAGAAAGAGAAAAGAACAAATGGCTTTTTGCTGTCTTGGGCGTACTTTCCTATTATGTAGGCACTGTGGTAGGAGCATTTATTATTTTTGTAGTTTCTGATCTTTTCTTATCATCTTACTACAATATTGAAAGTGTAGATGAAAATCTAATTGGCTTAATTGCTATTCCCTTTGGAGTTTTAGCATGTTGGGGATTTTATAGAATCTTAGAGAAAAATTGGAAAACAAATGATGATGAAACCTATATCAAAGACGATACTATTTTAGATGCAAATCTATAAGATTTACTTTTATATCTTTTAGAAAATGAACTTAATGGTTCAGAAACTACTTTATTTTGAAGTAATTTCTGAACCTTTTTTTTATAAAAATTAAACTCTAATGAATGACATCCTCCTAAAACCAAACTTCATACAAAATCCACAAAGTCTATTTGAATTGATTAATATTTCTATAATTTGGGATAACCGAATGAAAGCACGCAAAACAGCAAGTTTTGGAAAGGCTTATAATTATTCTCAGATGAGCTATCCTTTTCAAGAATTTCCTAGTTTTTTGGAAAAAATTCGTCAGAATATAAAAATAGAATTGAATTTTGAGACAAATAATTGTTTGATAAATTATTATGAAAATGGACTGTCAAAAATGGGTTATCATTCTGACCAAATTGATATTTTAGCCGAAAATACAGGGATTGCAATTATTTCTTTAGGAGAAACTAGAATTTTGAAGTTTAGAAACATAGAAAACAAAACTATTTTCAAGGAATTTGAACTGCCTTCTGGAAGTCTTTTTTATATGAATCAAGAAACTCAAAATAATTGGCAGCATTCCATTCCAAAGTCAAATACAGAAAATCCTCGTATGAGTCTGACTTTTAGAAAATTAAGGTAACTAAAAAAAGTAGGCTCTTCAGAAAATTTAGCGAAATTATAAAAGGGTGTGCGTTCGTTTTAGCTTCGCTGAGGGTTACACCCTTCTCAAAAACGAACGAAACGCTTCCTCAGAAGCGTGATTTAAGCAATATCACGCTTCTGAGGAAGCGTTTTTTTCAGTTCTGAGGAACTGAACACACAATGTTTCGCTAAAAAGTCGGAAGAACCAAAAAGTATTTGTAATAAAAATCACGAATACTTTTTTTAGGTGTTTTCTTAGTTTAAATGCTTTTAAAGAGCAAAAAATTGTTTTATATTTCCCTAACAACTCCAATTTGTTTTTATTTCTATAAAAATTACTTATTAAGCCACTCCATTGCAGAAGCAGTATCTTCAAAATAATTTGATTGGTAACCAGCAGTAGTATCGTCATCTATTATCTGACTAATGGAAACCTGAGTAAATAAATCTTTGCTTATTATTATAGCTAGTTTTTCAAGTTCAATCGCTTTAAAGGTAGGTAGTATTATATCATTGTGCTTTTCTTGCTCATCAGGAGATATTGTGTGTTGCATGTCAAGCGTTTTTGCTAATATTTTCTTTGGTCTGTGTTTTAATAGGACTTCATTTTCTAAACGAACATGTTCTTGAAACTCTTCAACGGTCATATTAGCAGTTGCTGCCAACCACTCTAATTCTAAAAGTTCTGTTTCAGGAAAATAACTAAGGACAAAAAATTGCGTTTGTTTTACTATCATGTTTTTAGCTTTTAATAGTTATTAAATAAAAAAATGTTAAAAATTATTAATCGGTTTAAATTACAGTAACTAACAGATTTGATTTGTTATTGTTTTTTGGAAAAAAAAATAAAATATGATTGATTGTATGGTATTACTGGTCTTTAAGTATTTCTGATTAAAAAACAATTCTCCTCCAATTCTTCTTTATGATATATCTATTAGTTTTTTAACTAACTCTGTTTATTTTTTTCTAATTTCTTTCTAAGATGAATTCTCAAAAAGCACATTTTTTCTTTGCTTTATTTCTTTTTTTTACCTGTTTTTTACTTTCTCCTGATACCAAAGCTGTGCAAATTTTCGGAAAAGTAACTAGTACAGAAGGCAAAAATTTACCTTTTATAACCATTTATCAAGAAGGAACATCCTATGGAACTATCACTAACCAAGAAGGAAATTATTTTCTACATCTAAATGAAGGTACTTATCAAATTGTATTTCGTTCTATCAGTTACCAAACCCAAATTAAGGAAGTAATTGTTACAAAAGAAAATGTACAAAAAGATGAAAAAATAGAGCTGAATATACAAATGAAGCATTTGACAATGCTTTTAGAAACTATAGTGATTGATTCAAATAAAGACAACAAAAAAGGAATAAATAAAGCTTATTCTATCATTCAAGCAGCACAGCAAAAAAGAGAATTTTATAGAAATCAAGCACAGGCTTTTTCTTGTGATATTTACATAAAAAATGTACAGCAATTAGATACTTTTCATATTCCTAAATTATTTTCTACTAGACAAGTAAAGCAACTAAAACAAGAATGGCAAACAGATAAAGTAATTTACTTTTCAGAATTAGTGTCCAAATATTATTTCTTAGCTCCCAATTATCAAAAAGAAATAATTATTTCTTCTCGTGCAAATGGCGATAGCAGAGGTTTTGCTTGGAATAGTTCGTTTTTTCTGATTTTTGATTTGTATCAAAATTCTCTATCACTTCCTATTGGAGACAGAAAATTTATTTCTCCTATTGCAAAAAATGCCTTTAATTATTACGATTATGTATATGAAGCAGAGTTTACAGAAAATATAACAACTGATAAAAAAGTCAAAGTTCATAAGATAAAAGTCGTACCCAAACACACAGGACAACCTCTATTTTTTGGAGATATTTACATTCAAGATAGCACTTGGAGAATCCATAGTGTGGATTTGAAAATTAGTCGTCAAGCAGGAATAGAAATTATTGACACACTTGCGATAAAACAACTTTTTTTACCTATAACAGATAAATTATGGATGTGTTCTTCTCAATCTTTTTTGTTTAATTATAAGATTAATTTGTTTAGTGTTGAAGCGATAGGAAAGGGAAATTATACAGGCAGTTTTTTTAATTACCATCTAAATCCAAACTTTACTTCTGCACAATTAGAAAAAGATATAGATGAGTTAGACAAAGATTCATTTTATAAAAATAGAATTACTGAAAAACAGGGGACAAAACAGAACCAAAAGCAGAATGAACAACAAATTTCCATTATCGATACTGTATCATTAGATAAACTAGAAGAAAAAATAAAAAATAAAGAATTATCAACAAAACAGGTTAAAGCTGAGGAGGATTTTTTTAGCAACGAATTATCTATTTTGTTAGATAGTTCTACTCAAAAAACTACATCATATTGGAAAAAAGTGCGTCCTGTTCCCCTTACAACGAAAGAAGCAAACCATTATCATAGAAGTGATAGCATAGAAGAAGCACACAACCAACCTTCTTATTTAGATTCAATGGACAGACAAAGCAATAAATTTAAGTTTAAAGATTTGTTAGTAGGCTATTCTTACAAAATTCGTAAAAAAGAATTGACTTATAAATTTCCTTCTGTTTTGAATGTCATTCAATCTAATACAGTAGAAGGACTGGCACTTAATTTTGGAGTAGATAGAATAAAAAATAGAGAAAAAGATTTGAGTCAGACCAAACTAGGTGCAGATGCTAGATATGGTTTTGGAAGCAAGAAATTTTTAGCCAAAGGAGAAATTTCTCATCTTTTTAATCGAATAAACGATAGATATATTTTTATAGAAGGGGGAGCTTTTGTAGAACAATTTGAACCAAATGCTATTCCATATTTTGTAAATGGAGTTTATACACAGCTCAGAGAACAAAATTTAATGAAGATTTATCAGAAAAATTATTTTCAAATCGGAGCAGGACAACGTATTTTTCAAGGTGCATTTTTTCGCTTGCAAGGAAGTTTTGAAAGGCGCATTCCTTTAGAAAATAATACAAAAGCATCTTCACTTGTAGACCGAAAAGATATAACTTTCACATCTAATTTGCCTATTGATTATAAAGGTGAATCGGTTTTTTTCGAACTTCATAATGCCGTTTTGATAAAAGCTCGTTTTGAATATCTGATTGGTGAAAAGTATATTTTACGTCCTAAAGAACGAATTAGTTTATCTAGTAAATATCCTTTGCTGGCACTTACTTACACACAAGCCATAAAAAACATAGCACAAAGTAAAGCAGATTTTGGAAAATTAGTCTTGAATATTAGTGATGGAATGAATTTAGGAATTTTAGGTACAATCAATTATGATATTCAAACTGGAGCATTTTTGTGGAATAACTATACTTCTTTTGTAGATAATTTTCATTTTTCTACTTCGCCTATTTTTGTAGCAAAAAACAATTTGCGTCAGTTTTTATTGTTGCCTTTTTATGAATATAGCACAACTAAGCCATTTGTAGAAGTTCATGCCGAACAGCATTTTAATGGTTATTTATTGCACCGAATAGGATTTATGAAAAAATTAGGTTGGCAATTGGTAGCTAGTTCGAATTACCTTTATACACCTGCTGCAAAACATTATACAGAATTAAGCATTGGTTTTGAAAATATTTTTAAAGTTGTCCGAACTGATTTTGTGTTTGCTCTGAATTCTTCTCTAAAACAAGACAGAACACTAGAAAGTAGACCTAATTCTATTAAAAAAATTGGTATTCGTTTTAGTATAGGCATCTGATTTAAGATTTAGAAAATTGATTTTACTAGATTTGTCTTAGTCTTAGTAAAGGTTAAAAACTAAAAAAGAGTATAAAAATTTTAGGTTAAATTTTAAAATGACAAAAAAGTCATTTATATTTGTAACACAATCAAGTTATGAAAATAAAATCCATAGAAAAAGAAGAGCGTATTTATGAAGTTGTTTTGCAACTTACTCAAAAAGTAGGGTTAGCAGGTTTGCGTATTTCCGATATTGCAAAAGAAGCAGATTTAGCACACGGAACGCTTTATATTTATTTCAAAAACAAGAAAGAACTTATTAATCAACTCTATAAAAAAATCAAAAGTAGAGTAAGTGCAGAACTTCTTCCAGAGAATATTGAAGAGTATTCTATCAAGGACGGAATGCAGCTTGTTTGGCAAAATTATTTACATTATTTGGTTCATAATCAGATAGAAATACATTTTATGAGTCAATGTGCAAGTTCTAATATCTTAGATGATTCGAATAAAAGTATTTCAGATTCATTTATGAAAAAGACAAAATCATTTTTTCAAAAAGGAATTGATTCATCAGACATCAAAGATTTAGATATTGAATTATTGATAAGTGTATTTCAAGGAATGGCTAATCACATTGGTCTTCAAATTACTCAAAAAAAGCTGGATTACACACCAAAACTAATAGAAGAAAGCTTTGAAATCTATTGGCACGGAATCAGAAAATAAGAAAAAGATATAAAAAATATAGAAAAACATAAATTAGGCTATTTCAATAAATAGTCTATTTTTAAAACCAAAAATGACTTTTTTTTCACTTATAAATTAATTTCAATTCAAATTCAATACAATTATGGCAACTCAAAAAACAATTTTCATTACAGGTGCATCTTCAGGAATTGGAAAAGCAACAGCCGAATATTTTGCAAACAAAGGCTGGAATGTAGCAGCTACAATGCGTAATACATCTGACGCACTTACAGAAACCGCCAATCTCAAAAAATTTGCTTTAGATGTTCAGGACAAAAATAGTATAGAAAAAGCAGTTAAAGATTCTATTGCAACTTTCGGAAAAATAGATGTAGTCTTGAACAATGCAGGATATGGAACGGCTGGTGTTTTGGAAAGTGCTTCAGATGAGCAAATTAAAAGACAATTTGATGTCAATTTATTTGGTTTGATTGATGTAATTCGTGCTTTTTTGCCTCACTTTAGAGAAAACAAAAATGGTCTTTTTATGAATGTTTCTTCTATTGGTGGGCTTATTACTTTGCCAATGTTTTCAATTTATCATGCTACAAAATGGGCAGTTGAAGGCTTGACAGAAGGTTTACAATATGAACTCAATCCTTTAGGAATTGAATTAAAAATCATTGAACCGGGTGGAGTAAAAACTGATTTTGCAGGGCGTTCTTTGGATATGTTTGAGAGTGAAAATGACGCAGCTTATCAAAAAACAATTACTAGAATGATGAAAAATTTTGAAGGAACAGAACGTTCAGATACCTATTCGACAGCCGAACAAATGGCAGAAGGAATTTTTGATGCAGCAACAGACGGCAAAAAACAACTTCGTTATGTCTTAGGAAATGATGCTCAACAGCTTTGGGGTGCGAGACAAAATCAACCGTATGAAGATTTTAGAGAAATGATTCGTACAAATATGTTAGGATAATTTTTTATAAAAATTAGTTTAGAAATGCCATTATGAAGCTGAAAACTTTATAATGGTTTTTTTCATTTCTAATCTTCTTTTTCTACTTCAAAAATATTCTCAAAAAATATTTTAGACTTATTTCCTTCATAATGAAATGCCAAAACTGTCACTACAGAAATAATTAGTATCATCAGAAAAGGAGTGAAAGAAGCCAAATTAAATATAGATTGGTTTTCCATTTCTTGCCTAAAAATAGGAATCAAAAATAGAGTAGCTACAAACATGAAAGAAAGCCAGATAGCAAGAAAAACAATTACAAAAGTGTGTAATCTCATTTTGATATGAATAAGTGTACTTTCTTTATTTTCTTCAATTTTCCCTTCTATTCGTGGCAAAAATGAATTTCGGTAACTAATAATACGACTTATTTTGAAAGAATTTTCATTTACAACTCCCTCATAAGCCTTATGATTTCCACTTGAAAAAATACCTGTCATTCGAATCCATTGTTTAGGCTCTGTTTCATTTCTCACTCTTTTTAGAATTTCATCTTTAGATAAATGAGTTTTATAAGTCAGATTTTCGTAGGGTAGAATATTCATACAAGTAATAATTTTTGGACTCAATAATTTTTTGTTATACAAAATACAAAACTTTATCCAAAAAATAATTATTTTTTCAATTCAAATTGCTTTTCTAAAGACTGTCTTTTTTCCAAATCAGCTTTGATTTTTATATTTAGAGGAGAATCTGCTAACACATTATAACTTTCCCAAAAAGCAGTATTATAATCAATTTCTTTTAGCTTCGAATCGTCTTGCAAATCTTGTGGAGTCGGATTTTTTTGATTTACATTTACTGTAAGTTGTTCGACAAAATATTCAGAAACAGATTCTTCAAAGGCTTCTTGACTCTCATAATATTTTTCGATGGAGCGCAACGATTGATAACTTACCAAATATTTTTCATCGTATTTCTTGAAATAAAAATGCTCTTCGTTCTCTAAATAAATATTATATCCATAACGTTCTTTTGCATTATAGCCCCCCATTGCACCAACAGGAAGATAGGAAAAATGAAGTTGGAGAACAGCATAATCTTCGTCATTTACAAAGAGTTTTCCTTTAAGTTTTCTAAATCGGTCAATTGTTCCATTATAAGAAAAAGAGATTTCATAAACTGTTTTTTTGCCTATTGAAGTTAGATTTACTAGTTCATAGTCAAATTTTTCGTACATCATTTTATCAAAAATGAATTGATTTTTTCTTATCCAATTATATTTTGTGCCGTATTCTACATCAATAAAAAAATTATTTATCTTTGATTTTGAATAATCATAAGATGCTCTTCTCTCTTTTACTTGTGCAAAATAATCTTCTTCTAGGTTCAAAATAGTAGGAGCACTTTTGTAGTTATAGATAATAGGAACATACGCTCGTTTGTCATATACATGAAGTGCAGCTTCTACCAAACGAACATAAGCTGTCGAATCTTTTAGATATTCTCTATAAAAAAAATCTACATTATAAGGAGTTTGTGGATAATTTTCAGGTAGATTTTTTATGACCTGTTTCATTATTTTTTCTACCTTAGGAATTCTTTTTGAACTAATCGTAACTGTTTTGAGAGATTCACTAGATTTTAATTCTAAAACTAATTGATTACTTTTAGAATACTGATATGCTTCTGAAACTTTTATCTTTAAAGGCTGATAACCTACAAAAGAACAAACAATAAACTTATCCTTCCAAGTAGGATTGAGGCGAAATTCAAAGATTCCAGCCGAATTACTTGCCGTTCCTACACTTGTTCCTTCAATTCCAATGGAAGCAAAAGGTAAGAGTTCTTTGGTTTCTGAATCGATAACTTTTCCTTTTATAAGAAAATTTGTTTGCCCTAAAACTTCAAATCCAAATAATAAAACTAAAAGAAATGAAGTAAATAATAATACGATTTTTGCTCTTTTCATTTTATAATGAGTCTGTATTTTTTTGAGATAAATACAAAAATAATTATTTCTATTTAGAGTATTCGATTACTTCATTTTGAATTGGAGAATAATCTGTTTTTTCTTTTCCATCAACAATAATTTTATCGAAATAACATTTTATTCCTGTTGCTTGATTTGAGTTTTCCGTATTTTGAATGTGAAAATGTAAATGAGGTTCAGTAGAATGACCAGAATTTCCACAAAGTGCTAACCCATCACCTTGTTTTACTTTTTGTCCTTCCTTTACTTTTATAGAATTCTGTTTGAGATGAGCAAAAAATAAATATTCATTGTTTTCTGTTTTCAGAATCACTGTATTTCCTGTAATAAACTGATTATTGACTTCTCCTACCTTATTATCTTTTATTCCATCTACTGACAAAACAATTTCTCCATCACAAGGTGCAAAAATTTCTTGTCCAAAAGCATAATAATCTTCATTCTTTTCTGCATTTGTTGTATAGGTTTTTCCATTTTTCATAATCAAAAAATCAAACGCATTCTTCTGTGATTGGCTTTCTACATGATAGTTTTGCTTTTCTGTATCTCCTCCCCAAGTAACTGTCCATTTTCCCTCAAAAGGCAAGATGAGTTTAGTCTGATTACGTTCAGGTGTAGGTATTTCAGTAATTTCTTCATAGGGTTTAATAAACAATCCATTTATTTTGCATTGATTATCTACCGAAATATTTAATGCTGCTGTTCCTTTTTCAAATTTCGTTTTATAGACAGCATAACTCCCTTTTTCATACCTAGAGAACTCTCTTTTTATTATTTTTCCTGTTTGTTGGTATGAATTTTTCAAAAATAATCTAGTTTCTTCCAAAGGCATTGCTTTTTTCATTCCATAAGAAAACATCTCAAAAATGCTATCATAATCAAAATTATTGAAATAATTATCAAAATTTTGTGCTACTTTTTCATAACTCTCTGTTTCTTTAAAGTCGTTATTGGTTTGAGCAAATGAATTTGAAAGTGTAAAAAGATACACAAAACAGAGCGCAAAAAACGAAAGTAACTTCATACAGATAAAATTTAGGTATTATAATTTTGAAACGAAAATTACAAAAAAATAAAAGTAGTTTAGTTATATTTCTATTTTAAGTTTTATTAAAAAATTAAATTCAGACATTCTTTTCTATCTATTTTACTTGTCTGTGTCATAGCAAAATTAGAAATATAAAAACATTGTTTGGGAGTATGATAAGCAGGCAGATTTGTTTTGAGATGCTGTAAAAGGTCATTTTCAAAATTTTTATCAAATGGTAACCCTTCAATAATCAAAATCACTTTTTCGCCTAATGTTTCATCAGGTATAGAAGAAATAAAGAAGCGTTTTTGTAAATCTAATTCATAAAAAGCTCTTTCAATAAAACCTTCTATTTTTTCTGGAAAAACTTTTACACCTCCTGTATTGATAGCAAAATCTGCACGCCCAAGCCACTCAAACTCATTGTCATTTTTTATATCTACCAAATCGTTTGTTGTGATTTCTTTTCCCAAAGTGTGAGGCGCAGAAATAACTAAACAACCACGCTGATCCGTTTTTATATTTACATTTGGAAGTGTTTTGTAGGTATCCGAAATTTCCTTTTTTCCTTTTCCATTAAGCCTTTTCAATGCAATATGAGTAACAGTTTCGCTCATTCCATAAGTAGAATAAATTGGAACTCGGTTGAGAGCTTTTATAGAACGAATTTTTTTGAGAAGAGAATATGAAACAGGCGCACCACCAATAATAATTGCCTTCATCTGACGCAAAATCGCAATTTTCTCAGGTGTTTCGTCTAAAATAGTTTGTAATTGCATGGGAACAAAAGCAGCAAAATCAAACCACATTTTTTCATCAAAATCTTCTAAAGGGTTACGTTTGGGAGGAACTATTATCATTTCTGCATCTAATTCCATTCCCCGAACTAGCATCATTTTTCCTGCAATATATTCTGTGTTTAAGCATATCAGAAAACGCTCATCTTGCTTCAAATTCAATGCTTTAGCTGTTGCCAAAACACTATTTTGCATTTGTTTTCTAGTAAGAGTAATTGGTTTTGGAATGCCTGTTGAGCCTGATGTATGAACTATAAATTCATTTTTATTGCTCTGCCATTCCATACAAAAGCTAATTACAAGTTGGTTATAAGAACTACACAAAACTGTTTGAGAAAGCTCTGAAATTGAAACTTTTTTGCCTATTTCTCCTTTACAAACTTCAAGGGGAAAATATAGACTAGATTGAGAATGAGTAATAGTAGTATTTTTTAATAGAGATTCTGACATAATGAGTTATAAAAATAGTGATAGAATTGTTTTGCCTAAATTGTTTTATTAAGGTCTGAATTTAGTAAGTTAAAAAAATGAACTCAATTATATAACTTTAAATGAGCGTAGTTTGTTAAAGGAAGTACAAATAAACATAGTTTAACAGTATATACATAAACCTTGCTATGTAGGTAATATTGATTAAATTATTATAGTAATTGGTAATAGAAAAATAGTGAATATTTGAACTTACTTGAAATCAATATGTTATAAACATAAAACAAAAGCAGCCTCTTTAATCTTGCAACTTTCTAATAAAATACATAACTTTGTAGAGTTGTGTTATTATTCTAATAAATCAACTATTTTAATGGCTATTTTCTATTTATAATTAATTTGAAACATTTTTTTTATTTTATTTCTATATTGCTTCTATAATTTTTTACTAAAATAGGATTATCTACATTATAAAAACTTTAATCTTTTAAATTAATTCAAACTATTTTTTTATAATAAAATAGTGATAAAATAATATTATTATGTTTCTTTCTTTTGAAAAAATGCCTTCTTATTCTCGTATTTGGATTTATCAGTCTGATAGAGAACTTACAGATAGTGAAGTTGTGGCAATTACGAATGTTTTAACAAATTTTATTGAAAATTGGCAAGCCCATGGTAACTCTTTAGTTTCGTCTTTCGAAATTCGTCATAAGCGTTTTTTAATTTTGGCAGTAAACGAAGAACTTACAAAAGCAACAGGATGTTCTATTGACAAATCTGTAGCACTTATGAAAGCTATTGAAGACGAGTTTAAAATTTCACTTTTTGATAGAACCAAAGTAGCTTATTTTGATAAAGAAGATAAAATAAGCATTACCTCTCTTTCTAAACTTAAAGAACTAGTTATTGATCAAAAAATCACTTCTGATACAATTATTTTTGATAATTTGGTTCAAATAAAAGAACAGTTAGAGTCTCAATGGCAAAATAAGGCTTCTAATACGTGGCTTAAACGTTATTTTCAGAATGTGCTTTCATAGGCTTTGTATCATCGTGAGACACCGACAAGGGCTTCTCAGAATTGATTGTCATAAATTCAACAAATCCTAAAACACAAAAACCCTTATTTCTTTATTGAAATAAGGGTTTTTATAGTTGAAGAAACAATTCTATTCAAATAAGAATAGATTATTTACCTTCGTCATTTTTCATGTCATCTTTCAATTGAGAAAGTGCAGAATTGTCTCCTAATGAACTAGTAGTTTCCAAATCTTTAGAGTTTTTCATGTCTTTAGATTTTGAAGCTGTTTCTTTACTAGCTTCTCCTTTTGGAGCTTTTGCTTTCTTTGCAGGAGCTGCAGTTTCTTCTTTTCCACTACGGTATGTAGCTACGTGAGAAAGAATAATACGTTGCTCGTCTTTAGAAAACTCTACTACTTTGAAGTCGATGTTGTTTCCAACCTCAGCAGTTTTACCTGTTTCTTCCAAAGTAAGGTGTTTTGTAGAAGCAAATCCTTGTACACCGTAAGGAAGTTCGATATTTGCACCTTTGTCATTTTTGTTCACTAAAGTACCTTTATGTACACTGTTTGGTGTAAAGATAGTTTCGAAAGTATCCCAAGGATTTTCTTCCATGTGTTTATGACTAAGAGCCAAACGACGTTGTTCTGTATCAAGTTCTAATACTTGAACTTCTAATTTTTCGTTTACTTTGATAAATTCAGATGGGTGTTTGAATTTACGAGTCCAAGAAAGGTCAGAAATATGAACAAGTCCATCAATTCCTTCTTCTAACTCTAAGAATAAACCGTAGTTAGTAAGGTTACGAACTGTACCTGTATGACGCTCACCAGAAGCATATTTAGTTTTAACTTCTTCTTTCGTCCAAGGATCTTCAGTAAGTTGTTTGATACCTAATGACATTTTGCGCTCTTCACGGTCAATAGTCAAGATAACTGCATCTACTGTATCATTGATACTCAAGAATTCTTGTGGATTACGCAAGTGTTGCGACCAAGACATTTCTGAAACGTGAATCAAACCTTCTACACCTGGTTTGATTTCTAAGAATGCACCATAATCAGCAACATTCACAATACGTCCGTTTACTTTTGTACCTACTTCTAAAGTAGCTTCAAGCGAATCCCAAGGATGCTCTTGAAGTTGTTTCATACCTAATGAAATACGTTTTTTGTCTTCATCAAAATCAAGAACAACAACATTAAGTTTTTGGTCAAGTTCTAATACTTCATTTGGATGAGAAATACGTCCCCAAGAAATATCAGTAATGTGAAGTAATCCATCTACGCCACCCAAATCAACAAAAGCACCGAAGTTAGTGATATTTTTAACCACACCTTCCAATACTTGTCCTCTTTCAAGGTTGTCAAGAATTTGTAAACGTTGTTTTTCAAGATCTTTCTCAATAAGAACTTTATGAGAAACTACTACGTTGTCATTTGCATAATTGATTTTGACAACTTTCAATTCCATTTTCTTATCCACATATACATCAAAATCACGAATTGGCTTAACGTCAATTTGTGAACCTGGTAAAAATGCTTCAATACCAAAAATATCTGCAATCAAACCACCTTTTGTACGGCGTTTGATAATTCCTTCGATAACTTCATCTCCTTGATGCGATTGCTCAATTTTTTTCCACGCCTGAAGAGCCATTGCTTTACGACGAGAAAGTAAAATTTGTCCGTTTGCGTCTTCTTGTTTCTCTACATAAACAGTTACTTGGTCACCAGCTTTAAGTTCTGGTAAATCTCTAAATTCTGAAAGAGATACAAGTCCGTCTGATTTATGACCGATATTTACGATAGCTTCACGATCTGTAACGCCTACAATTGTACCTGTAACAAGTTCATTTTCTGAAAACTCAGTAAGTGTTTCTTCGTAAAGGTCTGCAAGTTCTTGTTGACGTGAATCTTTATAGCCAGCACCAAAGCCTGTTTTGTTAGACTCTAATTCTTCCCAATTGATTTCGCCTGCTGAAGTGTTTGAATTACTCATATAATAAAATAAAAAAGACAATTACTTTCAGGCTTGTCGTAGTGCCTGCCTTTATAGCATTTTTTTTAACTGGTAATAAAATCAATTAAAAGAAATTATGCTTATAAGGTGTTTAATTAACTGTGATAAAATAATTTGAATAAAATTCATTTAAAAAAGAAATAAAACTCAGAATAAAACAAAGTAAGTTATTGATTTACAGAATTTTACATATCTGTTTGAAAATGAGTTACAAAGATAAGAACTTTTGATAGGAAAAGGAAATTTTGTTTGTTTTATTCTTCTTTATTTTCCATAAACCAGCTAGAATATTTTATATAATTGGTAGCAATTCGTTCTAACATTTCTCCTCTTTCGCCAATTGGTTTTACTTTTTTTGCAGGCACTCCAGCATAAATAAATCCACTTTCAATTTCTGTTCCTTCCAAAACGACTGCACCTGCTGCTACGATACTTCCCGTTCTGACAATTACACCATCCATCAATCTTGCACCCATTCCTATCAAAACATTATCTTCAATAGTACAGCCATGAACGATAGCATTATGTCCAATACTTACATAATTTCCGATAGTTGTCGGAGCAGTTTGATAAGTTCCATGAATAGTGGCATTGTCTTGAATATTGGTATGATGACCAATTTTGATATAATTTACATCGCCACGAATAACAGCACTAAACCAAACACTACAATTATCACCCATTTCTACTTCTCCTACAATAGTTGCATTGGGAGCAAGAAAACAATCTTTGCCAAATTTTGGAGAAAAACCACGAACAGGAAGAATTAAAGCCATATTTTTTAGAGTTTTAAAGATTTGAATTTACTTAGAAGGTTGTTTTAAGAATACATTTAATTTCAAATTAGCAAACTATCCCTTAACTTTCAAAATTGTATTTCCTTCCAAAAAGCCATCTAGTAAAACAGCTTTTGCAACTTTATTATTCTCATCTCTCTCAAAGCGAATAGAAGCATCACTTTCAAACATAAAAAACTGATTTTCAGATTGTGGTTTTAGCTCCACTTTATTTTCTCCCATCAGTACAAACAAACTATCATTTTCAGCTACAAAAGTCAAGTTCATAGTTGAATTCATTGCATACACGCCTTCATATTCTTTCAATAAATCTGGGTTAATAGCTATTTCTTGACGAAGTAAAGGAAGCTCATATTCTTCATTATTCAATATTTTTTCTATACTTTCAGACATTTCTCTAGCAACTGGATGCTTACGATTACTCAAAATAAGAACTGTTCGTTTTTTATCATTATCTTTTTTGAGTGAATAACTAAAGCCATCATTCATTAAATACCCTTCTTTATCCAAACTTTGATTTTCAAAATTATTTACAAACTTAAAAACATCTTTTACTGTTGCTTTTATTCCTCTACTACTAAAAGCCATACTATCTTGATACTTTGGTGATGGGGTTATTTTTAACCCTTGGTTTCGATAATTATAAAATAAATAACCGATTGCAAGATGAGTTGTATCTGTTTTATGAAAATAAGTGCTTTCCAAATTCCATTTTTGAGCATACTGTTCCAAAACCTCTGAAAATGTTTTGTTCGTGACTTTTTCAATAACCAATCCTAAAATATTATAATCTAGTTCAGATTGAATTTCTGCTGCTTTATCATTTTCATTATTTGATAGATTTACATAATCAATTAACGAATAGGTTTTATTCGGATTTACTTCTTGTATTTGAGCAATTGTTTGAAGGTTTGATTTATGATTTAATAACTCTTCGACTGTAAAATTCTGTTTTATTTGAGGAATATATGTAGCTATTTTTTCATTTGATTGTATCAAATTTTGATTTATCATATCTCTAATAATAGCCTCTGTAAAAAGCTCAGAAAGATGCCCAATTTTGAAAGCTGTACTGTCTGTAAATTCTTTTATAGTGACATAATCTGCCAAACCATAGCTTTTATTAAAGATGATAGAGTCATTTTGAGCAATCAATAGTGTACCACTAAAACGCCCTAAATCAAGATAACGACTTGCCAAACTATCGATTTTATCATAATTTGTAGTTTCTTCACTTGGACTGGATACAATTTCTTTTTTTTCTGTATTTGATTTACAGGAAAATAAAAATACAATAACGAAGATAAGATATACTGTTTTTTGCAACATTAGAGTAGATAAGTTTGGATTTTATTTGAATACTTGAAAGCAAATTTAGATAAATTGCTTTAAAAGCAAAAAACCTATTCTCTCAAGAGGAAGGAATAGGTTTTTAGTTTACATTGGTTGTCCTTCTATAAAGCCTTCTTCTTCAAAATTATCTGTATCTGCTCCAGTATTAACATTCATTACTCTTATCTCTCTATCTATTTCTGTTTCAATATTTGGCTCTTCCATGTCTTCTCCAACTTCAATTTGTTTACGTACCACATTTTTTACTTTTGTAGAAGATTTTTTTATATCAAGTGATGTTGCATTCAAGTCTTTATATATAAGACTTAAAACCAAATATTTACATTTAGTTTTAATTTGCTCATAATGTTCTTCATCTTTAGTTAAAACAGTTATAGAATGATTTACATAAATGTAATTGGGTTCACTTAAGAAATCATTTATAGCATTTATTGCATTTTCTGATAAAGAAAGGTTATCCACCTCTTCAATTTCTATTTCAAAAATCTTATGTTTAGTTATTGACATGTTTTTCTATTTTAATGAAAGCTGTTTTTATTTTTTCGCATAGTTTAAAAGCATTTTCTAACACTTTTTTTTGTTCGTTTTCAGAAAGAGTATCTACTATGTCTAGCAAATGTCTAATTACATCTTGTTTAGTAATTGTTGATTTACTAGAGGAAGATAAAAATGTCTTATAGTGTTGATTAACATGATTGACAATAGGAGTTTCCAAAGGCTCAATAGATTTGAAATCTTGATATTTTTTCTCAAAAACTTCTAACCCACTTAAAGAATGACAATATTTATTAAATGCTTGGATATATATTTCTTGAGGAAATAAATCCTCAAACGTTCTATCCTTTTTATCACTAAAAACACTATTTATTTCTATTTCTTCCCAATCAGCCTCTGCGATATTTTTCTTGTAGGATTTGTTCTTTTTTATGTTCTCTGCTTCTGCATCGCTATCTAAAATAACAATACCAGAAAGTTTGAGATTATTTTTTCCAAGATAGTTTATAGCTTGTGGAATATTTGTCACTCCATCAGCATTATAAATATTCATCCATTCTAAATCTCTAAACTTTGTGTCTTGAAAAAGGCGATGAAAAGCTAATTTTTCTGTATTTCCTTCTACAACTAAATTAATATCTCCAATTAGAAAACTATCATTGAGCATAATACCTAGTTCTTTTCGTAGAACTTGATATTTATTAAGAAATGGTTTTTTCTTTATTTGACTACCAAGTGTTTCAGATTTATCTACGAAAATTAAAGAATCTAAGCAGTTTCTAATTACTAAAAATGGATTATGTGTAGTATAAAATATTTGAGAATTTTCTGCTATTTCATCAAAAGACTTTAATAAATCTTTAGCTCCTTTTGGGTGTAAACTATTTCCAGGTTCGTCTAGTAGTAAAATTGAGTTTTTACTTTTGCTTATATGCTTATTATATAATTTATTGATTAAAAATGCAAAATAGTATTGAAATCCAGGACTTCTTTCTTTTATCGAATAACTATTTTTAGAACTATCTTGTATAATTAAATCTAACTTATTATTAAATGTAGTAACTATTTTTATAATAATACTACCGTCTTGTTTATAATGTTTTTTGAAAATTGCATTGAGCTTCGTTTCTATTTTAGAAATATATGTAGTAACGAAAGAAGTATCAGAACTATTCAAGTACTCAAAATCTTTACAACCTCCAATTATTAATAGTCTTCTAAAAGTTTCAAATTGCCTATCTTCTCCTATTAAATCTTCTACTGTTGAAGGTTCAATCAGTAAATCTTCTTTTTCAAAATAAGTAATTGTAGGATATAATTTGGTAAAAAATTCATCGTAAAACTTAGCTTTATCAGTTATCATCTTTGATAATTCTAGACCAAATGAATCTTTCTGAATAATTTTGATAGATATATTATTCAATCCATTTCCCCATCTTTTTAATTGCAACAAACAATTATCTGAACTTCCAGCAGGAAATTTGAGTTCTTTTTCAGAAAAATGGCTTTTAAGTATATTCTTTAAAGTAGTAAAATCTGTTTTTGATAGTTCAAACAAACCGATTACCATAGGAAAACCTTCAGGGTATCTTTCAGAACTTTTATTTAATAGATTTGTAGTAAATTCCGTATCTAAAATATTCAAATAACTCGTTGCAAGAATTAAACTTGACTTACCACTTTCATTTTTTCCTACAAAACAAAGTTGATTTGAATTAACATCAATGGTTTCCCTTTTTACAGATTTAAAATCTATAATTTCAATTTTTTTTAAACGCATAATTATTTAGGGTAATAAGATAACTTTATCGTTATATAAGTATGTGATTGATTTTGATGGTATGTTACAGGTATAATATCTTCTTGTATTACTTTAGCAATTTCATCTGAATTCAGTTCTATAAATTCATCACGTTTATCAGTAGCTTTCTTTATTACCTCATCTATTTGCGAAATAGCTCCTATTCCAGTAAAATAGACAGTTTTTAATAATTTTTCCATGTAGATGTTTTTTATTTTAAATGTATAATTATTTAGGATAATAAGATAACTTAAGGATAATAATTAGTATAGTATTATTGTAAATTTCTGTAGTAATATTTTCTTCTATTACCTTTGCTATTTTATCTGTATTTTCTTCTATGAAAATATCACGCTTTTTAGTTACTGCATCTATTGCATAATCTATATGAGTTATTGCTTGAAGTCCTTCTCTTGTAGAAAAGTAAACTGTTTTTTGTAAATTTTCCATTAAAAGTCTTTTAAAATTTATTTTTTTTAAATATACAAAAAAACCTATTCTCTCAAAAAAGAAAGAATAGGTTTTTATAAAAATATTTTGCCATTGTTGGTATTTTCACCAACGACCTTAAAACTATATTAAATCCACTTTACAGTAAAATCAATAAGTGATTGAACTTCTGATTTGTAAGGAGGGTACATCAGTTGAGGTGCGCTAAAACGAGTTGGTTGTTCCAAAACAGCACGTTCATTAGAGAAAGATCTAAATCCAAAAATACCATGCGCTTTTCCAATTCCACTATGATTGACACCACCAAAAGGTAAATTATGTTGGAAATAATGAATAACAGTATCATTAATACAAACTCCACCCGAAGAAGTAGAAGCAAGCACATTATCAATCGTTTTGCGCTCTTGTGAGAAAAGATACAACGCTAATGGCTTATCTTTTTTATTGATTAAATCTAGTGCGTCATTCAGATATTTATATCGAATAACTGGCATAATAGGACCAAAAATTTCCTGTTGCATTACTTCCGAATCCAAAGGAACTTCTGACATAATTGTTGGAGCAATATAACGCTGCTCTTCTACAACCGTTCCTCCTGTATGAATAACTGCACCCTGCCCTTTTGCTTTTCCGATAAGCTCAACAAGTGTTTTATATTGTTTTTCATTGATAATGCGTGCATAATCTGGAGAATCCAAACGTTCGCCAGAAGATTGTCCGTAAAATTCACTTAAATATTTGAGCATTTGTTGGATAAGTTCGTGTTCGATGTCTTCATGAACCAACACATAATCAGGAGCAATACAAGTCTGACCTGCATTTAAGAATTTACCCCAAACAATTTTTTTGGCTGCCTCTTTAATATTTGCTGTTTCATCAACAATAACGGGTGATTTTCCACCAAGTTCAAGGGTTACAGAAGTCAAATTTTCTGCTGCAGCCTTCATAATTGTTTTTCCTACGGCTGTACTTCCTGTAAAGAAAATATGGTCAAATGGCTGTTGAGTCAAATATTTTGATACTTCTACTTCACCTTCTATAAAGGCTACTTCATTTTCTGCAAAAACTTCTTTGATAAGTTGTGCCATAATCGCATTCGTATTTGGCGTATATTCAGAAGGTTTCAAAATTACACAGTTTCCTGCTGCAATGGCAGAAATAAGAGGAATTAAGATTAAATTTACTGGGTAATTCCAAGGTGCAATAATCAAACAAACACCTTTTGCTTCGTAACGAATATAGGATTTTGAACCTAAAAGAGCCACAGGCGTGCTTACAGATTCGTCTTTCATCCATTTTTCAAGATTCGAAATAGCGTGTTTTATTTCGTTTGATGTAGGATAAATTTCTGATAAATCGGTTTCTGCTTCTGGCTTTCCAAAATCTTGACGAAGAGAATGATGAAAAGCTGAACGATAATTGAAGAGTGCATCTTGCAAACGTTTTAGTTTTTCAATACGCTCTTTTGATGTTGTTTTTGAAACTGCCCAACGATTATTTTGTTGTGCTTCAAAAATTTCGTCTATTTGTTTTTTAAAATCTTCTTTTGAATTATCTTTTGCGCCTGAATTTGAGTCTTGACCTGCAAAAGAAACGGAATCGGCTTGAATTTCGCTCATAATTAATTTTGGTTGTCTAAGTAGTTTCTAAAAACTAATGGTTTCTCAAAACCCTTAGGGTTTATAATAATTTCCTTTATGAAAAATAAAATGTATTCTTTTAGTGCTTCTTTGTGTCTGTTATTGTGTGTGTTTGTGCTTAGTTTGTCAGTTCCAGTTTTTGGACAACAAACAGAGCCTCAACTACTAAGATACGAACTTTTTGAACATAAGTTGTTCGTCATGCATAATAATTCTACAAATGAAACAGATTCGATGGCTTATCGTTTGCTTTTTCCCAAAAATTATGATTCTACAAAGAAATATCCTTTAGTTTTATTCCTTCATGGTGCAGGAGAACGTGGCGATAGTTCGCTTACTGTCAAACATATAGGAGCTTGGGCATTGCAAGAAAAAAATAGAAAAGATTATGAATGTTTTGTGCTTGTTCCTCAATGTGAAAAGAAGAATAAATGGGTAGAAGTAGATTGGTCGGCAGATTCACACAATCAACCAAAAGAAATGAGTAAGTATATGAACTTGACAGTTGAGCTTTTGGAAGAGTTAGAGAAAGAACTACCAATAGATTCGAATAGAATTTACCTTACAGGACTTTCGATGGGAGGATATGGAACGTGGGATTTGGCTGCACGTTTCCCTCAAAAGTTTGCAGCTATTGTACCTATTTGTGGAGGTGCAGACGAAAAAACAGCAGATTCTTTAAAATATATGCCTATTTGGGTTTTTCATGGAGCATTAGACCAAACCGTAAAACCACAACGCAGCCGAAACATGGTAGAAGCAGTGAAGAAAACAGGAAACAAAGACATTTATTATACAGAATACGAAAAAGTAAGACACGGAAGTTGGAAATCTGCTTATGAAGATGAAAGCATGTGGAAATGGCTTTTTAATTGTGTCGTTGGTGAGAATACCAACAACGGAGAGTAATCATTATAATTGTACGAAGCAACGTTTTCATAAAAAGCAACATCTAAAAGGTCAAATACAGATTATGATGTTATTCAAAAACCACAAAATTATGAAAACCACCTACTTTATTACTCTTCTATTTTTCTTTTTCTCGCTTTCTACTTTTGCAAGTGAAAGCGATTCTAAAACTTCAACTCAAAAAGAAATTACTATAAATCAAATTGTAAAAAAATCAGAAAAAACTAGTATAAAAAAACAGAAAAAGCTCAATTTCAAAGAGAGATTAGCTTTAAAACTTGTCAAGAAGAAAATCAAAAAAGCACAGAAAAAACAGGCAAAAAAAATAAAATCTGATGGAGATGGTTTCTTTGCTACCATTTTAATTTCAGTTTTACTTATTTTGGGAGGACTTATAGGAGGAATTATTGCTCTTGCATTTGGAGAAATTTTACTTGGTGTTTTATTACTTGTAGGAGGTTTAATTTTTGTTCCTCTGATTTTAGTTTTAATTTTACTCTCACTTTAGCAAGTTGTGATATGTTAAGCTATTATTTTCAATTCTAATTTTCAATTTTATCAAAACTCCTTTTTTCTCCGTCATAATTCCCACCTACAATCGTGTAAATTTGATTGTAGCTACTTTAGATTCTATTTTTAATCAGGTTTTTGACTCGGAAGTAGAAAACAAAACTGTTTCTTATGAAGTTATTGTAGTAGATGATGGAAGTACAGACAATACAAAAGAAATCATTGAAAAAACTTTCTTAGAGGAAAATTCTACTAAATTTGAAAGCCGTTTGAGATACTTTCAAAAAGAAAATGAAGAGCGTTCGGCAGCACGAAATTTTGGTATCTCAAAAGCTAAAGGAAATTATATTCTCTTCTTTGATTCGGATGATTTTATGCAGCCTCATCATTTGCAGACGCTTTATGAAGCAATAAAAGCAAATCCAAAAGCACAGTTTTTGGCAACAAAATTTGAGTTTGAGAATGAAGGTAAAATATTTCCTTCTCACATTTCACACTTAAAGGAAGGTTTTTATGATTATAAATTGATTTTAGAAGGTTCTTATTTTGGTACTTTAGTTTGTTTTGATAGAAAATTGATTGAAACTAAGGAAGGCTTAAAACCATTTCCAACTGAATTTAATATTTGTGAAGATTGGATTTTTTTGTTTAGAAATCTATTTGCTCACAACATTCCGATTTATGTAATTGATAAAACAACAATTACGGTAAACGACCACCCCAATCGTTCGATGGCAGATAATCAAAAAGTTATTTCAGCAAGATTAGAAGCCACTACTTTTTTAGAAAATGAAGTATCCCTTTCAGATGCTGAACTGATTATTTTAAAAGGTCATTCCTATCAGTTTTGTGCTGTTCATTCCTATATCGATAAAAACAGAAAACAAGCCTTTTATTTTTGGAAAAAAATGGTGTCTTATTTAGGTTATAATAAAAATACACTAATTTTAGGAATGAAGATTTTGGTAGGGAAAAGTTTTATTGAGAAATTGAAGTAATCTTTAAACCTATAAGGTTTTCAAAACCTTATAGGTTTGGTTTGTTTAAAATCCGTATCTTTCAGATTATTTTTATAAAAAAGATTTTCCTTCTAAATTATCCATTCTCAATTTGTCATGATACTTGAACTTGCCGACTGGCTCATCATCTTTTCTTTTCTACTTCTTACTTTAGGAATCGGAATTTATTACACCAAAAAAGCAAGTGGCTCAACCGAAGACTTTTTTCTAGGTGGTCGCAATCTTCCTTGGTGGGTGGCAGGTACTTCTATGGTAGCTACTACGTTTGCAGCCGATACGCCTCTTTTGGTTACAGAATTAGTAGTAAAAAATGGAATTAGTGGAAACTGGCTTTGGTGGAACGGACTAATTGGAGGAATGCTTACTACTTTTCTTTTTGCTCGTTTGTGGAGAAAAGCAAAGGTAATTACAGATTTGGAGCTAATAGAATTGCGTTACTCTGGAAAAGCTGCTAAATTTTTACGTGGTTTTCGTGCTGTTTATTTAGGGCTTTTTTTTAATGCTGTCATTATTGCTTGGGTAAATGTGGCACTTGCAGCTCTTTTGCAAGTGTTTTTTGATATTCCTGCAAATCAGACTATTTATTATGTAGCTGCTGCAATGGTTATTGTAGTTATTTATTCCAGTCTTTCGGGACTTTTGGGTGTTGCTATTACTGATGTTTTGCAGTTTGTTTTGGCAATGACAGGTTGTGTTGTTCTTACTTATTTAGTGTTGGATAGTCCAAAAATTGGGGGAGTATCTGGTTTGATAGAAAAGTTACCAGCAAATACACTTAATTTTTTCCCTCAAATTGAAGATTCTAGTAATACAGAATTAGTAAAAAATGGATTTCAAATGCTTAGTATTAGTTTGGCTACTTTTTTTGCTTATATAGGCATTCAATGGTGGGCAAGTTGGTATCCAGGGGCAGAACCAGGGGGAGGTGGATATGTGGCTCAACGTATGATGTCTGCTAAAGATGAAGAACACGCTTTTAAAGCAACCTTGTTTTTTCAGCTTGCACATTATGGTCTGCGCCCTTGGGTGTGGATTTTGGTGGCTTTATCAGCTATTATTTTATATCCAAATCCGATAGCAGGAGAAGAAAAGTTAGGTTATGTTTTGGCAATGAAGGACTTTTTACCTACAGGTTTGCGTGGTCTTTTATTGGTTGCTTTTTTTGCAGCCTATATGAGTACCATTTCTACACAATTAAATTGGGGAGCAAGTTATATAATTAATGATTTGTATCAACGTTTTTATAAGCCAAAAGCAAGCTCAAAAGAACTTGTTACAGCTTCAAGAATTGCAACATTTGTAATTATGCTTTTTGGAATCTTGGTTACTACACAAATCACCTCATTAGAAGCTGCTTTTGTATTTTTAATAGAAGCAGGAGCAGGACTAGGAGCAGTTTTGATTTTGCGTTGGTATTGGTGGAGAATAAATGTGTTTAGTGAACTCGCTGCAACTATTACACCTCTTATTGGAGTCATTTTAAATAGAACTGTTTTACATTTAGAATCTCCATATTCTTTATTTTTTATTTTAGGATTTACGACAGTTGCTTGGGTGTTGATTACATTTTTAACAAAACCTACTGACGAGCAAACACTACAAAAGTTTTACGAACGAGTACGCCCACAGGGAAGTTGGCAACCTATTCGTATTTCATTGAACCTTCCAAAACCAAAAAATCAGTTGCCGTATATGATTGCAGCTTGGTTTGTCGGAATTGCTTTAGGATATAGCTTTTTGTTTGGAATTGGATATGCTATTTTTTCTAAATGGATGCTTTTCGGAATTTCTTTTGGAATTTTTATAGGAAGTGTTTTAGCTATAAATTGGCTTGTCAAAAAAATTGCAGAAGAATAAGACAATTTTATCTAAAATTTGTTATCTTCGAAATAGTGTAGCGTACCTTTTAAGGTGCAAATACGTACTGTACGTATACTTTTGCAAAAATGACTAAAAAAGAAGATAGAAAAATGATAAGCTCTATTCCGATTACCCTTCCAGTTTTAGAAGATTCAGAACGGTTAGAATACGAACAAATAGACTGGCACAATTATAGAAAATTACTCACTATGTTTGAAAAAGATAGGAGTATTTTTGTTATGAATGATTACAAAACAATAGATCAATTAGAAGAATATATAGATTATCAACTCAACTTTGCTCAATATTCTTATAAACGAGGTGCAGCAGATTGGTTTTATAAAAACAAAAATACAGGTGAGTATATTGGTGTTTTTAATCTCTATGATTTGAGTAAAGAAACGCTAAATGACAATCACAAACGCTGCACGATAGGTTTTGCAACAACAGAAAATCACCGAGAAAAATATTATACATTAGAAGCCATCGAAACATTTAAAGAAGCAATTTTCAATCAATTAGATAAAAATTATATTCTTTCTTATACCACAAAAGAAAATGTTGCTACAATTGAGTTACTTCAAAGAGCAGGTTTTGTGGCAAGTGAACAAGATTATATCCATAAAGAATATGTTTATTATGAGATTTTTAGATAATTATGTCGCTAATGGAAACATCAGAAATGAATAGAAAAAATTATATTGCTTTTAGCTTGCAAAAAAAGTCTGATACTTTTGTAAGTTTCAGACTTTTTTGCGGTTATGAAAATTGAAAATTTATTTTTTCAATAAATCTCTAATTTCGGTAAGTAACAAAATATCTTGTGGTGTTGGGGCTTCTGGATTTTTTGGGTCTTCTGCTTTTTTCTTTAATGAATTAAAGCCTTTAACAACAGCAAACACACAAAGCGCAATAATCAAAAATTGAATTATGATATTCAAAAAATTACCATAATTGATGCTTACAGCTTCGGTAGTAACTGTGCCTGCTGCATCTACAACAGCTTCTTTTAATACTAGCTTTAAGTCTGCAAAATCTACTCCTCCAGTTGCCAATCCGATAGGTGGCATAACGATGTCATTGACAAACGAAGTAACAATTTTTCCGAAAGCAGCACCGATAATCACACCGACAGCAAGGTCGACTACATTGCCCTTAACAGCAAAATCTTTAAATTCTTTGATTAATCCCATAAGTTTATTCTAGTCAAGTTTGTAAAAGGAAGAGAAAATATTAAAAACATATTCACAGGCAATAAACGCATTTTATTGCAATTAATTTTTAATTTATTAAATTTCACAAACTTATTTATGGAAAAAAATAGATTTACTCAAATTTATAGTTTGTTTTTACTCTGTTTTCAGTTTGTCTTCTTCTTCTATATTATTTGAAGAACTTCCTTTTAGTAAATCTCTAATTTCGGTAAGCAATAGAATATCTTTTGGTGTTGGTGCTTCTACATTTTTTGGGTCTTCTGCTTTCTTTTTTAAGGCATTAAAAGCCTTTACAACAGCAAAAACACAAAGAGCAATTATGAGAAATTGAATTACAATATTGATAAAATTGCCGTAATTGATAGAAACAGCTTCTTCAATCACTTTTCCTGTTTCATCTAAAACAGCACTTTTAAGTACAAATTTTAGATTAGCAAAATCAATTCCTCCCGTCAATATTCCGATAGGAGGCATAATAATATCATTGACAAGTGAAGTTACAATTTTCCCAAAAGCTCCTCCAATAATTACACCGACAGCCAAATCAATGACATTTCCTTTGACAGCAAAATCCTTAAATTCTTTTATAAAGCCCATTTTCTAAATAATTAATGTATTCGAATTATTTTTTTACATAAAAAATCCGAAAACTACTTTCATAATTTTCGGATTCAAAAATACTTTTTTTCTTTGGTTCAAAAAAGATCTATATCAAAATTTTTAGACATATAATCCAACAGCTAAGAAATGACACAAACTTCCTCCCAAAACGAATAGATGCCAAATAGCATGATTAAAAGGCAGTCTTTCCCAAATAAAAAATATTACACCTAATGAATAGGAAAGCCCACCAATTCCGAGCAAAATAAGTCCTCCTGTGTGTAAATTTTCAAAGAAAGGTTGTATTGCCACAACAGCCATCCATCCCATAGAAACGTAAAGAATGACAGAAAATCGTTTCCATCTTCCCAAAAAGAACATTTTATAAATAATTCCTAAAAGAGCAATTCCCCATATTATACCAAAAAGCGTCCAGCCCCAAGCCCCACGCAATGTAACAAGTGTAAAAGGAGTGTAAGAACCTGCAATTAGAAGATAAATCGCCATGTGGTCTATTTTTTCAAAAAACTTTTTTAGTTTAACTGTTCTTGCTCCATGATAAAGTGTAGAAGCTGTATAAAGCAAAACAAGTGTAGTTCCGAAAATGGAAAAGCTAATTATTTTCCACATATCTTGTGCTTCACTTGCCCAATTAACAAGAAGCATAAGAGCAATGACACTCAGAACAATGCCTAATCCGTGTGTGATTGTATTGGCAAGTTCTTGGTGTTTGTTGCTAAATTTTTGTAATTTTTCTAGAGTTGTCAAGGTATTCTTAAATGTTTTTATTGATAAAGGGTTAATTTATTTGAGTTAAGTGTTCGTTTGTTTACTTATTTTAATCAACATCGAAACCAAATTGTTTGGCATATTCGATGAGTTTTTCCTTCAAAACACCTCTCGCTCTATGCAAACGAGAGCGAACTGTTCCGATAGGAATATCCAAAATTACAGCCATTTCTTCATACGTAAACCCTTCCAAATCGCAAAGAATAATCACAGTACGAAAATCAACAGGCAAAGAATTTAAAGCTCCCGTAACTTCGTCACCAATTTTATTTTGCATTGTCGAAGTACGTAAATCAACAGTATGATTCATTTCAGCCGTTTCTACCGAAGCCGAATTGTAATAATTCTCAACGTCTTGATAATCTACTTTTGAAGGTTCTTTTGTCTTTTTTCTGTAATTATTGATAAAACTATTTTTCAAAATACGAAAAAGCCATGCCTTTGCATTTGTACCTACTTCATACGAACCTGCAAAACGATATGCCTTCATGTAAGCATCTTGTACCAAATCTTTGGCATCGTCTTCATCAAAGGTAAGTTTGTAAGCAAAGTTGTACATAGCATCTGCATGAGGCATAAATTCGGTATTGAAAATATGTAGTTTTTCTTTTTCTGGAAGTGATTTAGCCATAAATTAGGAATGGTAAATTATTAATTATGAATGATAAATGAATACAACTACGTAAGCATCAGATTTTTAATTAGAACACTGTTTAGATTTTTTATAAAAATGAATAATTACATCTAACAATGAAATAAACTGGTAACTGATTACTACTTTACTGCTGACTGACTTAGCCATTTTCGGCCACTACTTCTTTTACCTCAGGCATCATATTTTTGAAAAGATTTTCAATTCCAGCCTTCAAAGTAATTGAAGAAGATGGACATCCACTACAAGAACCTTGAAGCAAAACGCTCAACTTTCCTGTTTCTTTATCAAATTGAGAAAAAGAAATTGCTCCTCCGTCCATTTCTACAGCAGGACGAATATATTGGTCTAAAATATCTTTTATTCTTGCAATAGTTGGATCATCATTGAGTTCGACTTTTGAGTCTGGTAAGTCTTCTGAAAAAACAGGCTTTTGAGCCTCAAAATAGTCTTTCAAATAATTACGAAGGATAGAATTGATTTCTACCCACTCTACATTTTCAGTTTTGGTAATTGTAATAAAGTTTTTACTCAAAAATACACGCTCTACAAAATCAAATTCATTAAAAAGAGCAGCTGCTAAAGGAGAATCTGTTGTGTCTTCTTTACTTGCATAATCTTTTACTATTCCATCTGCCATGAGCATAAAGCTCATCACAAATTTCATTGAATTAGGATTTGGATTTTCTTCTACATATATATGTACGTGGGGCGCACGGTTGTTATCTGTGATTACTGCCATAATGATTTATAGATTAAAATTAACTGGTTACTTATTTATCGAACTATAAAAAAGCATTTGAGTTCTATCAAAATCGCTTTTTATTTGTTTTTACTACAAAGATACCATAAAATAAAACCAAAATTAAGTATAGAAACTATAATCTATCTAAAAAACCATAAAATCAACTTATAGTCAAATAAAATCAATTTTCCAAAACAATATACATATTTCTATGTTATATAGGTAGATTACAAATTTTATAGTAGTCTATTTTTTTTACCTCACTTTTTTGAACACTTATTTTTATGGCAACTTATCAAGCAAATCAAGAAGATACTTCTTATACCTCAATGGACAGAGATTCTAAATTTGAATCTGAAGAAACGGCACAAGCAAAACTTAATCAATTGGATTCTGATGAAGTACAATCCCGACCAGCAGGTCAAGCACCTTCATTTATTATGCGTGTTATGTTAACAAGCATGGTTGTATTTTTGGTCGCTGTGGGTTTAGAAGTTTTTGTTATGCACTCTGTTATGGATAATCCAGATGTAAACTTAGCTCGTAGAATAGCTGTTTTAGCTATTGGTAGTGCGCTTTTAGGTGGCGCAGTTGGAATGATTACAGGTTTTGCATACGTAATGAAGAAAGAATTCAAATTTAAAAGTGCAATGACTGTAATGGGAGTTGTACTCGTAATTTTAATGGTCGGAATCGCTATTTTGGGAGATAACCCAATTTTGAGTCAATATATGACTAATTAATCTTAAATTAGATATTATACTCTTTAACTATAACTATCACAATTTGACTAACTAGAAATTATTATCATTATAAAACTGAAAAGCCTTTTTTTCACGAAAAAAGGCTTTTTTTGTATTATCTGTATTATTATTATTCAAAGGCTTCAACTGAATAGACTGTCTGTTCCAAAAATTTATCTAGTAGACTTCTTTCCTCTAGAACTATTTCTACTGTTCCATAAATTTCATTCTTAGAATCTAAATCTACTTCGACCTTTCTGTTGGTTTGTAAACCATTGTCTAGTTTTAGTTGGACAGAATATTTATTTTCTTGTGGCGCAAGGCTTATCTGTGCAACTTCTGCTTCTATCCAACCATAACGAGCAAAAGGATAGGCTTCTAATTTTATTTTTGCTTTATTGGCTTCTTTTCCCTCCTTGAGCTTAGAAATATGTTTTGAGTCTACTTTTGTATAGGCATAAATAGCATTTTTTTGAGGAATAACAGAAATAACCTCTTTATCCATACCAACTGATTGATACAAATTAAGAGGATTAAAGAAATTAACTTTACCTTCTATCGGACTAATAATCAAATAAGAGGTTTTCCAATCTTCTAACATTTTCTTTAGAGTTGCAAAACTAGTTCGTAATTGTTGCTTATACTTAAATGCTTGCTCTTGATAAGCAATAGAAACTTCTACAAGCTGTTGATTGAGCTGACTAACTCGCATTTGGGCATTTAGATTTGCTTCTTTATTTTGCAAAAAACTACTTTCTTTGTTTAGAAATGCGCTCTTTGTTTGTAAAAATTCTTGTTTGGCAATTGCTTCACTTTTATACAATAATGAATCGGTAATATATTTTTGTTTGCTCAACTCATAGTCTCTTTCTTGAAGTTCATATTTTTCTTGTAAAATAACTCTTAACGAATTTTGAATTTCTATTTCTGAACGAATAGCAGCTTGTTTTTGAGCATGCGAGTTAGTTTTAGAAAATAACTGATAATCTAAAATATTATTTTTTAGTCTTTCGTAATCTAATTGTAAATTTCCCAAATTTGTAAAAAGAGGAATTTCATTTTCTTGAAAAAAATCTACACTTTCAAATACTGAATTTTGACTAGAAAGTGTGTCTAAATAATCTTCTAACTTTTTGGCTTCTTTCCAATCTGTTGTGCTTTCCAAGACTAATAAAAGCTCATTTTCTTTTACCTCTTGACTATGTTCTGCATTTATAAAAATAATACGGCTATTAATCTTTGGAAACAAACTTGCTTTTGCTTGATTTGCATATAGTGTTACTTCTGAAGTCGATAATTCAGGGTAGCGTATAAAATGAGAAACGACAAGCATTAGAAGCAAAACACCAAAGATGATTGTAATACCTGAACGCATAAAAAAGCCTTGTGGACTTGTCAATAATTCTTGTGTTTCTTCTGAATAAGAGCGAAAAACCTCTTCTCTTTCTATATTATCTTCCATTACAAAATTTACATTATTCTTAGTAGTAGAAACTAATTAGGTACAACTTTAAACTATTTTGATAATTAGTTTTCTTGCAAAGATAGTTCTTCTTCTGGATTTTCTTCTGAATCATCCATTTCACTAGCCAAATGCACTAAAAAATACTCTAAATCAGTAACTGTATATTTTTCTGGTAATAAATACCCATTTACAATAAAAGCAGGTGTAAAAGTAATTCCTGTCTGATTTATCCAAGTATAATGTTGTGAAATGATACTTTCTTTTTCTTTATCAGAATAAAATGTCGGAAGATGGGATAACATTTCTGAAATCTGCTTGTAATCTTCACTTGTTTGATTGGGAGTCAAATGGCACATAGTTGTAGTAAAATAATTGCCAAAATCTTCTCTCAATTTTTGTAAATCTTTCTTTGCACTAATACAAGGTGGACAAGTAGGGCGACTAATGACAACTAAAGAAACTTTATTCTCCTCTTCTTCTTCCTCTAGTTCGGCTGAAATAGTATTTCCTTCTACAAAATGGGTTGGAACTTCGCTTATATCTACTTTTTTATTTTGATGAAGAAGTGTTTTGAAAACCTCATAATCATACTTAAAAGAACGTAGATTCTTAGTTTCGTTATTAGAAGAGTTATATTTTTCAAGAACTGGTTTTAAAATATTCCAAATAAATATAGGCAACAGGAATGAAAAAACAGCTATTACTAAAATTGAAAAAACAGAATACAAAGTAAAAGTAAAAGATGAAATTTCATCTTGAAAGCTAAATAAATATACTCCCCCTACCAAAGATTCTACAAACAAAACTGCCATTATAGAAACACAAAGCGAACACCATTCTTTAAGAATAAACTTTTGATAATATAAAGATGCAATGACTGCAAAAATCCCCAAAACAGAAATCAAACTCTGAAAAACGAATGTTAAAGAATTAAAATTACCAATCAGTAAAAATAAAAATGCCCCAAAGAAATAATAAACACCCAATTCTGAAAAGGTAAACCATTTTTTGATTGAATCTATTTTACTTGTATTTTCTTGTTTTGTATCAGCACATGAAGATGATTTTCCGAAGGCAGTACAAGCTTTTTTGAAAACTGCATTATTTTTAAAAATTTCTCCAGAAAGTAAGATAGCACTAATTACAAATCCTATAGTATGTAAAATATAAAAGGAAATTTCAAGAATAGACTTTGTGACTTGTTGATTCGTGTCAAAAAAAGTTTTTCCAACTAAAAATAAAAAAGAAATACCCACTAAAAATTGAATGGTATTTTTTATAGTGTCAAAAAACTGTTGTTTCTTTTGTGCTTTTTTATGAGCAGAGTAATTTGGTTCTGCTGCATTTTCATTTTTATCTAATAACAGTGTATAACCTGTCCATGATTTTTCAAATTCTTCTATTTCAACTATCTGTTTCTCTGAATTCACATTAATCAAGACTACTTCATTGTCTCTAACTTCGTCTAAAATAGAATAATCAGTGTGTGTTCTTCCATTTTCATCATTATGAGAAGCCAAAACAATAGCAGGCAAAGGAATTTCTGATAAATGTTCTTTTCCAATCTGAACAGCTAAAGACTCTATTTTATAGTGTGCTAAAAGTGTAGTAAGATCACTTAATGTTTGAGCATCATTATATTTTGCTGTCAGTTTTTGTAAATAAGTGATAGTGTAAGAAACTTCAAATTTATCTAATAGGATACTTACAATAGTTTTCATATTACAATTGCTTTAAATATTGTTTTTTTTGCTTGCAAAACTACAAAAAAGATAGCGATAGAAGTTTGGCAATACCAAAGTTTATTCTATCGCTATTTTTTATATTAATTACTTATACTAGCACGGAAATACATATTGTCCATAGCAAAAATCATCACACCCTGACTCACATTGTGATTTTGTAGGATACGTTTTACCTTGACACCAAAAAACTACTTCACAATTATCAAAACCCCCTGTAATTTGTTTGCTCTGTTTTTGAGAGATAGCAAATTTTCCAAATTTCTTTTTCAAAGATTTCATAAAAATTGAGTTCAGATGTTTTATTAAAAAATATTGATACAAAATGAATCAATAATAAATGAATTTAATTTCCTCTAAGTGGATCACACTCAAAAGGATCATTTGGATTAGGAAAATACTTATTCTTACACGGATATGGTGGCTCACCACCGTTTACTTTATTTGCTTTTTCTTGAGAGATAGCAAATTTTCCAAATTTCTTTTTCAAAGATTTCATAAAAATTGAGTTTAATAGGTATAATTAAAATAATTTATCAAGATTACTTACTTATATATTTCTAATACTTACTAAGTAAGTTTGACGCTGTAAATATCAATAAAAATAAATCATATTTCCAAATAAAAATTACATTTATTTTCAAAAAAGATATAACTTTCTGAATAACAGTAAATTACAAAATGTTATTTTTTCAAAACACAAAGTATTTGATGTTGTAATTAAAACCCAACATATTGCTATTTTTCAAAGGTTATAATTTATGATAATTCTTTCTTTTTAATCTAAATAGCTAAAGACTCTACTTTATAGTATGCAAAAAGTAATATAATATTACTTGAAATTTGAGCTTGATTGATTTTTTTGAAATAACCTTTGACAAAAAAAGGCGTTTATAAAACGCCTTTTTTGTCTAGCTAGAAGTGGTATTGTGTTTCAGATAAAGAGCCAATTTTAAATCATCTTTAAATAACCACGTCTTACAAGATTTTGTAAGACGTGATTGTATACACAAAACTGAACTATATTGAGCTCATTTTAGCCACAACATACAGCTTGACAACCTGTTGGTTGTTCGATATAATTTGCTGCTCCTCTTGGACAATTATGATAATGATCACAATTACAGTAATTAAAACCACCTTTCAGTTTTTGGATTTCTTTTTCAGAAACCACAAATTTTCCAAATTTCTTTTTCAAAGACTTCATAATAAAAAATAAGTTTAAAAATGATAATTTATAAATAATATTCAAACCACTTTTCAAAATTTTTAATTAGTTTTTGGAGTAAGTTTGATGTTGTAAATATCGCAAAAAAGAAACTTCAATTCCAAATACAAATATAATTATTTTCAACAAAAAACACAATAAATTGATTTTCAACAACTTAAATGATGTTAATCTTTATGAAATATATACTTTTACTCAAACTACATTTTTTAAATATTGATAATTTACAAGTACTTATAATATTCAATAATAATTATTTTCAACAATATATTAATGTAATTTTTTTTTGCAAATTTTATTTACAATACTACACTTTCTTTTTAGTAGTTTGGTGGCACAGACCAGACTAGCACAAATTTGCATACAGAATCAAAAAACAATACTACTTTATCTCTTTTAAAATACACATAGTTCTATTTTTTAATAAGCTTTGACAAAAAAAGGCAAATTCTCAAATTAAGAATTTGCCTTTTTTCTATATTGCTTTCTAATTAAACTAGATTAATCTTCTTTAGCTATTTTGAAAGTAAGTGTTTCGCTTGGCGTAACTACATTGATAAAATACATTCCCGAAGCATACTTACTCAAATCCAAACGGATTTCTTGTTGAGATTCTTCTTTGGAAATAGATTTAGTGATGAGAGTTCTACCAATACCATCAGTAAGTGTAAGTGTGAAGGCATCTTTTAAGTTGGCTGCTAATTTCAAACGAACCTCAGAACTAGTTGGGTTTGGATAAACTACTGTACAACAATTTCCTTCTTCGTCCTCAACACCTGTAACTGGTTCTGGTTTGCGATAGAAAATACTATTTGAAGTAATAGCTTGACAACCTGTATCATAGGTAACTTTAGCTCTGTAACGCCCTGTTTCATTAAGAGCAAGTGAAAGAGAATTAGAAACACTAAGCATTTCACCATCTTTGTTCCACTCTACTTCTGTAATTGTTCCAGTAGATGTTATTGTTGCCATATTTTCTTCTATTAGATTTATATGTGCTGTTGGAACATCTATTCTTTCAATACTCACTGAATCCGTAATGAATACACAACCAGTACCTAAAGAAATCTCAACATGATACTCCCCTGAACTATTCACAGTAAAGTTTCTATTTTCAGAACCTATACGCAATCTATTTCCATTTCTGAATAAAGTATACATTGCATTTTCTACTTCTGAAACAGAAATTGTAGCACTTTGGTCTCCTGCACAAAATTGCTCTTTGTCAGTAGTAATACTAATATCTGTTGGAAATGAAATTACTTCTACATTAATTTGAGCTTCTTGAGTACATGTTTCTTTGCTTACTCGCAATGTATACGTTCCTGAATTAGAAACTGTAATAGAAGAACTTGTTCCTACTTCAGTATCATTAAACAACCATTGATAAGTTGCACCTTCTACTTCTAAAGCAGATAACTCACCTATTTCACACAACGATACTTGACTACCTTGTTCTATTTGAGCAGGAGCAACTTGTCCTACTTTCACTTGAACAGTTGAAGATACCATCGAAACACACTCATTTTGTGTTATTCTTAATGAGTAGTTTCCACTTCTAGTAGCTTGATAAGTTGGCGCATTACTATTTTGTATAGCTACTCCATTTGAATACCAAGTATAAATCAAATCAGAAGAAGCATTTTGTGTATCTGCTTCTAAAGTCAATGTGTTCTCACAGGTTGAACGGACTAAATCTCCTAAAATAATTGCTACTGGAATTTCTTTAACATCAATAGTAACAGCTAATCTAGTCTGACTTTCATAACGAATACCATTTGCAGTGACATAATAGGTTTTTGCAGCAGTAAGGTTTTGAGTTTCGAAAGTGTAAGAATCATCTTGAATAGGCTCAGTAGCTGTTTCAGACTCATACCAAAGAATACTTCTTGTTGTATGTGTGCTATTTACTACAATCTTTCCTTTTCCACCTGCACAAGCATCTGTTTTGCTTATTAATGTTGGAGCTTTAGGGTAAGTAACAGCATTGGTAGCAACTTCTTTTCTAGATACTGAATTGAATGCTTCTAGTCTATACCCATAAAAAGTATCTTCATTCAATAAGCTATCATCGTAAGAAAGAGTAGAAGCTGATAGAGTTGCCACCAAACGGTTTAATCTATATAACTTATACCCAGTTGCATTTGTAGCAGCTTGCCAAGTAAGGTCAATACGAGAAGTATCTATTGCAATAGCTTTAAATTGTGTAGGTGCAGATACTGATGGTATAGTATTTCCTCCTCCACCTGTTGGAGCAACTACATTTATAAGGCTACTTAAATCGGTAAAAGCACTTCCATCATCATTTACTCGTATACTATACTCTCCAATTTCATCAAATTGTAAATCTGACCAAGTAAATACTCCATTTATCATAGCACGACTTCCTAATCCAGAAGTAGCACTAAGAACTCCTGTTCCAGTTCCTCCATCTCTTAACAATGTAATTGTTCTGGCTGCTCGGTCTATATTTCCATTTGCATCAAGTGCCTGTACGCTTACTGCAAAGTTTGAATTAACAGTTGCTGTTGTTGGTACAGTTGAAAAACCTAAACGTGTAGCCACCACATCTAAAGTAAATGTATTTGATACTACATTAGCAGGAAAAGTAGAGGCAAAAGAAGAAGAACTATTTGAAGTTTGTACTCCATGTGCCACAGTAGGAATTTGGAATTGTAATACTCCTTCGTCTAAAATTCCTGTTGTATTCAAAAACACTTTTATAGTATAATCTGTATTTGTTCCATTTGCTATACTTGCATTACCAGCAGGAATAGTAAAACGAATTCTATCTGCTGTAATAGTTGTGGTTGCAGTAATCTGAGTTCCTCCAGACCATAATTCTGCTCCTTGTAGTTGTGTTGTCCAGTCTGTTACTGTATTTGCAGCTCCTTGTTTAACATCAATCTGAGTTACATCGGTAGGTAAAGCATCTGTCGTTGCTAAATCCTCTACCTTAAAAGAAAATACTTCTACTGCACTAGCTGATGTAGTAGCCAATGAAGATATTGAGGCAGAAGCAGGCATTGTAGTGGGCGCAACAATTCGTGAGTCTGCATCTGCTGATGTAGTAATAGTAGTAAACTGCCAGTTAGCAGGTAAAACTCCTCCAAAACCTAAACTATTAGCTGTAAATGTACTGCTAGGAACATCCACAGAATAAGTTGTAGAAGTTGCTAGTGCTGAAGGTAAAGTTACGGTTGCTGTATTTCCTGTAATTGTAGTATTAGTTGCAGAAACAGGAATTACAATTGGAGTAGCTCCTCCTGTAAGAGTAATAGAGCCTGTACCGATAGTAGGAACACGATTAAAAGTAAGAGCTAGTGATGTATTTGTATCTACATTAGTCGCATTGTTTGCAGGCAAAAAACTAACTAATTGAATAGCTTTTTCTCTTACAACTACATCATCAACAGCAAAACCATATCCCCAAGTATTCAAATCATCATAGTAAAAAGCAATCCATACTTGAGGTTCGTTAGCATATGCATCTAAATCTAAGGTAATATCTTGCCAAACGCCAGATATAGATGCCATTGAATGAATGGTTGTCCAAGTAATTCTATCTGTACTTATACGAACTTCTCCTCTATCCGTTCGGAATACAGCTCTAAATGCCATTTCAATTTGAGAATAAGAGGAAAAATCAAATTTTGGACTAATCAACCACGATTTATAAGGTGCTCCACAACCTGGACTAGGACAAGCATCATCGTTTGCTGCTGCATATTGATTACCAGCAGGAACATCTGGGATAATAAAGAAAGAACTTCCCAAGTTAGTTCCATATTGCCAAGTTCCAACTCCTGCTCCATCATTTATTATATCCCAACACTCTGCAGGGCTTGGATTCTCAAAATCTTCTGTATAAGGTAGTACAGTAACAGGAGGATTATTTTGAACTGTATGATTTGAAATAGTATTATTTGCTCCATTTGTATCAGTTGCTAGGTTAGCAGATGCTGTAAGAACATAACTACCTCCTGCTGACATATCTACTGTAGTAGTAAATGTATAATCTAAACTAGCTGCACCATTCAAATCACTAGCTAAAACAAGGTTTTCATTTACTGCTGTTCCCCCATTTACTGTATAAGAAACTGGGATTGTTGTTCCACTTGGTATAGCAGAACAAGCTAAGTTTTTGATACGAATTGTAATGGCTTCAGCAGCTGTTCTCAAATCACAACCTTGTGTTGGAGAAACGATTGCTGAAAGTTCTAAATCTATTCCTGAGCCAGCAGCAGGAGTAATAGAAAATGCTACTGAACGCTGACTTGTAGCTCCTGTAGTTGTATTTCTTGCACGAATACTAAACCAAGTTTGTCCTGAAAGCCCTGTTGCAGTAAAAGTAGTAGTTGCACTTGTTCCTATTTGTGTATATACTCCAGTAGTAGTGTTCAACTGATAAACAATATACTCGTCTGCATCAGTTACTGCATTCCATTGTAAGATAGCTGAACCACTACAAGGCTGACCTGTAATGCCAGTAGGAACACCAATAATTGAAAATGCTTCACTTGTTCCACTTAAAGATGGAGTTGTTGAAGAAACACGAATTTTCGCTTCATTAGTCATTGCATTTGGAACTGTCCAACTCAAACGACGAGTGTTGGCAGCCACAGCACCATTAATAACTGTCCAAGTAGTTCCATTATCCAAAGAATATTCAACAGAAGTAGTTCCTGAAACTCCTTCCATATCCCATTGAATAAGTTCAGTAGCAGAAGGAGTCAAAGACACTCCTGCTGATGGATAAGTAACTTCAATATAAGGTTCTGTAACTGTCCAAGTCAATGAATATTGCTGATTTGCTCCAGAAGGAACAGCCGTTCCTTTTACTCTTAGTGTGTATGTTCCTGTTGCTGGGGTAGGAATAGTTACTTGTTCGATAATATCTACATTATTTACAGCTCTAATAGCTACATTATTCGGATTTGCGCCGTCTAATGTCCAAGGAAGCCATGTATTTGTAGTTGGGTCTAATACTTCTAAATCCAAATTATTTATCAAAGCAGGATTTGCATTTGCTGCTGCTGCTGGGTCTGACCAACATAACATTACTTTCAATTCGTGTGTACCAGCAGGAACAGCAATAGTAACATCATTTTGTCCTGCTGTCGTAACTGTATTTATTGCATAATTATTTCCCTCTAATGCTTTAACAGCTTTCAAACCATTAATTCTACCAAAACCATATTTATAATCAGGACCTGTATTTCCTAAATCATCAGCATTATTTGATAACACAGCCTTCATAAGTGAGGCAATAGGGTCTGCATTTCCATTTAATTGACGATAGCTTTGATAAAGTTGAGCTACCGTACCCGAAACACCTGGTGCTGCCATTGAAGTACCACTATTTGCTCCATATCCATTACTTGGTAATGTAGAAACTACACCATTTCCAAATGCACTTACTTCAGGTTTGATACGTCCATCTTCAAGAGGACCAAAACTACTAAATGTAGTAATAACATCGTTATTTGTTAAAGCTCCTACTGTAATTGTATTTTTGGCTGCTTTTCCTGTTGTTGTTCCAAAACCACCTGCACAAGAACTTTGAGAATTGCCTGATGAGAATACATGGACAAGTTGAGGATTATTATTTACTAATAAATCTTGTCCTCTATTATTACTACCATAAGGGTCTCCAGTAGCACAATTAGGACCTCCTCCGTATGAATTTTGAGTAATTACAATACCAAAGTTAGTAATGGCATTTTGCATTTCAGTAGCAATATCTCCATTAAAGTTATGAGAATAAATTTGAGCATTAGGAGCCATTCCTGTATTTCTAGGATTTAGTAAACCTGCTCCTGCCATTGTTCCTGCTACGTGTGTTCCGTGGTCGCTATCTGATGTATTTTCTACAAGAGTACGTCTTCCACTAAAGTCTAAATGATTTGCAACGTTTCCTCCGTCCCAAATTCCAAGATTCACTCCTGAACCATCTAAATTTCTAGCACCATAATTTAGGATAGCCGAACGGTGAGCTGATTTTCCATAATAATTTTCTTCTTTTGGAGGCTCTGGTAAAGATTCTACCCAAAGTACCCAAGGCAAACTAGCTACTTGCATAATTGCCGTTTGAGGGACACTTACTGTCAAAATACCTGATACTTTACTTTCATAGATTAGCTTTCCTCCCATGTTTGTCATAGCCATAGAAGTAAGCATTGGATTTACAGTATCAAAAGGAATAATATTCAATTCTACTTGATTAGACTCAGAAATAGCCCACTCAGGAATATCTCCTTGTACTAATCTTGTTTGCGTTTTTTGATTAACAGACAGTTTTACAAACGCATGAATCTTAAAATCTGAAATAAGAGCTTCTAATTTATCATTAGAAATAGTAGAATTGATTTTTGCAGTATAGGATAAATCTGGCAAATACTGAATCAGTTCGATACCTTTACTTTTTAGATTTTGACGTTCTTGATATGATGGCAGAGTAGTAAATTGTACTACTAAAAAATAATGATTTCCAAAAAGAGCATCTGAAAAACTACTCTTATCATTTTTAAACTGCTCAGTATTTGATGTATACTGTTCAATAGACGATTTTAAACGTAAGGAAGGGGAAGAGCTTTGTGCAATTGCTGATTGCATTTGAGAACTCAACATACCTATTCCCAAAACAAGTAATAATACAAGTTTTTGATAAGAAATAATTGAGTTCTTTGAAGAAGAAAACGAATATCTGTGCTTCATAATTAGTATAAAATAAATAAAAGTAAAAGGGTAAGATTTGTATCAATCTAAAGTTATAATAAGCAGCTAGTATGTAAATCTAGGATAATTTAATGAAATTACATAATAGTATTTTAACTTTTATTGTATAATGATATACATTTCCACGCTTCACTTTATTTTTTTTACTAAAAAACACACAATTTATATGATTCTGTTAGGTTAAATCATAAAATTCATAATTTAATCAAAAATGCTTACTCAAAATCACATAATATCATCTTCCAAAGAGCCTCTAACTGGCATAAGATCACGTAGTGAAGAGTCACTTCCTGAACGGTTATATTTACTACAATCTGTTTCAATGGAAAGCTCTGATCTATTTACTAGATTTACTCTTGGTAGTACATAATCAGTAATAGTAGAATCCATATACAAAGAATCCATAAACATTCCATAGGCTGGCATTGCCATTCTTGAGCCTTGTCCATAAGCAAAGTTGTTGAAGTGAATACTTCTATCATCTCCACCTACCCATGTTCCGACAACTAAATTTTTGGTCATTCCCATAAACCAACCATCAGAATAATTTTGTGTAGTTCCTGTTTTTCCTGCTATCTGAACACCTGCTTTTCTAAATTTATATTTCCATAATCCTAAAGCTGTTCCTCCTCTTTCTTCTCCTGCGCCCATAAGCATATAAAGCATTGTGTTTGCATCATCTTTGGAGAGTGCAGGACGAGTTTTTGGAGAAAAATCACGAAGTACACGTCCATTTTTATCTTCTATACGAGTAATAAAGATAGGTTCTGTCCAGTTCCCATCATTATTAAAAGTTCCATAAGCTCCTACCATTTCATAAACAGAAACATCACTTACGCCTAATGCTAAAGCAGGAACGGCATCTAAAGGAGCTTCTATTCCCATTCTGCGAGCATATTCAATTACTTTACTTGCTCCATTTTTAGAATCTAGTTCTCCAATCAGATAAGCTGCAATTGTATTTACAGAACGAGCAAGTCCTTGACGAAGTGTCATGGTTTGTCCTGTATAACCACCACTATTTTTGGCTGTCCAAGTTCCACCTGATTCTAAATTAAATGTTTTTGGAACATCTGTAACTTGAAAACAAGGATGAAATTTTTTCTCAGAAATAGCCGTTGCATAAACGATAGGTTTGAAAGTAGAGCCTGGTTGTCTTCTTCCTTGTTGTACGTGGTCAAATTGGAAGTGTTTGTGATTGATTCCACCTACCCAAGCCTTTATTTGTCCTGTGTGTGGATCCATTGCCATCATACCAACATGCATGAAGTGCTTGTAATATCTAATAGAATCTAACGGTGTCATGACAGAATCTTTTTCATATCCTTTGCTATTCCAGTCAAAAATCTTCATTTTGATAGGCTCATTCATTTGTTGTGCCATATCTTGTGCTATGAGAGTAGAATCTCCGTCATGTTTTATTTTTGTAAGACGGTAACGTTCGGTTTGTCTTGTTGCTTTTTCTAAAAAACCTTCAATTTCTTTTCCATATTCATCTCTCCAAGGATTTTTGTCTTTCCATTGTTTGAAAAAATTACCTTGTAATTCTTTCATGTGTTCTTTTACTGCTCCTTCTGCATGCTGTTGCATTCTTGAATCAATAGTAGTATAAATTCGTAGTCCGTCAGCAAACAAATCGTAGCCATTTTCTTTACACCATCTCATCACTTCATTTCTTACAATAGTTCTGAAATAAGGGGCTGCTCCGTTGTGGTGTGCATCAACTTCACTATAATTTTCATTTGTTACCATTGGTTCTTCCTTCAAAATTGCACGTTCTTCAGCAGTAATGTAATTATATTTTTCCATTTGCTTAAAAACTACATTTCTACGAAACTTAGATTTTTCAGGATTTCCGATAGCGTTGTAAGAAGTAGGAGCTTTCAACATTCCAACAAGTGTAGCAGCTTCTGGCAATGTCAAATCAATTGGTTCTTTATCAAAATACGTTTTTGCAGCTACTTTTATTCCAAAAGCATTTCTACCAAAATCTACAGTATTGAGATACCAATAAAGGATTTCATCTTTTGTATAAGAACGTTCTAGTTTTATAGAAAGCATCCATTCTTTAAATTTGATAATTCCCATACGTAGAATTTTGCTATTGTCTGGTGTTGTCCAATCTCCTTCATATTTTTCGGTACGAGTATTAAATAAGTTTTTGGCAAGCTGTTGAGAAATTGTACTTCCTCCTCCATCAAGCTCAAAAGTAATAACTCCATAAAAAACACGTAATAAACTAATAAAGTCTATCCCAGAATGTTCTCTAAAACGAATATCTTCGGTAGCAACCAAAGCATTGATTACATTAGGAGAAATTTCGGAGAGTGGTACAGGAGTTCTGTTTTCTCTATAATATTTTCCCATCAATGTTCCATCTGCTGAATAAATTTCAGAAGCAACATTACTATTTGGATTTTCAAGATCTTTTAGGTCTGGCATACCACCAAAATAACCTCCAAAATCTTCTTGAATTGCCATTACCCACATGGCAATAAAAAATAGTCCTACTCCGAAGACTGCCCAAGTAATTTTTATGGCTTTTATGAATAAGGATTTTTTTAGCATAACTTTTATATATATAAATACATTTTTGATAAATGTATAATGAAATTCTTTTTTAGGACACTTTAAAGTGTTAGCAATATCAACAAACAAAATTGCAAAAAAATAAGGACTTTTTCAATTCTGAAAAGCCCTAAATAACAATTACGAATTAAAAATTGCGAATTATGGATTTAAATTACTGATTAGTCGACAATTAATCACAAATAGTAAATTCTTATGCCCTGTTCTTACCTATTTTATTCTATTTTTTTTGGTTTTTATTGAAGCATATCACGAATAATTTTCAAATGATGTTCAGTATGAATTCCTATAAAACGAATTGCTTCTTTTTTATTCATGTGTCCAAAAATAGGATGAGGAAAATAAGTGTTTTTATTCAAATCTTCTATCTTATCAACCTGCAATTTCGTTTTTTCTAAAAATTCTCTAATTGATTCTTCTGTAATTGGATTTTCATTTCGGACAGATTTGGGAACTCTTGCCTTTCCTCTAGGAATATGCTTTGTTAGCATTACAAAAAACTTAGGAAAACTAAATTTACTTTTAAACTCACTTGGGTTAGAGTCTTCTAGCTGTTTAGCTACTCCACGAATAACACGCAGTGCATGGTCAACCTGCCAACCTACATTTGAATGTGTGACTTTTGGGTTTGTTTTTTCTAGTTGTGGAATATAAGACTCAAGTTCAGCAAGCTGTTTTTCGAATAACATAGGAGAACAAAGTTAGATTTTAGAAATTAGAATTCAGAAGTAAAATTAGAAATACAAAACGTAAACTCTAAAAGTAAAAATTCATTTAATTCTAACTTCTAAAATCTACCTTCTAAATTTGCTTACGTTTTTCTCTTCTTTTTCTTTGCAGCAGGAAATAAAATATTATTCAAAATTAGTCTATATCCAGGGGATTGTGGGTGTAGGTTTAAGTCTGTTGGAGCTTCTCCTACATAATGTTGATAATCTTCTGGGTCGTGTCCCCCATAAAAAGTCCATGTTCCTTTTCCCATTGTTCCATGAATATAACGAACTTCATTTACTGTCTTGAATTCTCCCAAAATCACAACATCAGATTTTACTAACTCTTTTCTAAAAGCTGTCGTTTGTCCCATAAAACCTTTTACTTTCGTAACGTGGTTTTGAGTAAGCATAGTCGGAATTGGATCCCATTTGGCAGAAAACTGAAAAAGCTCAAAATAATCATTCTTTTCTGTGATTCCTGTGCGCTGACGATAACTATTATCAATACTAGAATACTCATATTCAAAAGGATTCAAGACTAATTTGAAATCTTTGAAAGCAAATGTATTCTCAAACTTCAATTTTTTATTGGCTGCTGGATCGGCAGGGTCACCGTCATAAACTCTATCACAAATATCAATTCCTTCAGCTGCAAGCGCAATATCGTATGTATCTGTTGCCGAACACATGGCAAACATAAATCCACCACCTAAGCAATATCCTTGAATCTTCTTTACAACAGCTAATTTAAGCTCTGAAACTTTAGCAAAACCATATTTTTTGGCTACTTCTTCATATTCTCTTTGTTGGTCTTGATACCATTTTTGACCTGAATAACTAGCATAAAATTTTCCATATTGTCCTGTAAAATCTTCGTGATGCAAATGTAACCAATCATATTCAGGGAGTTTGTCTTGCATAATTTCATCATCAAAAACGACATCATAAGGAATTTCTGCATAAGTCAGAACAAGCGTTACAGCATCATCCCAAGGCTGTTTGGATTTTGGAGAATAAACAGCAATTTTTGGAGCAACTTCCAGTTTTACAATGTCCATATTAACATCAGCCTTTGCAATCTGACTGCGAACTTGAGTTGCTTGAGCTTCTGAGATAATTTCAAAACTCACTCCACGAAGGCGCATTTCTTCTTCAAAAGGACGAGAATAATCAAACATAAAACTACCACCACGATAGTTTAGAAGCCATTCGACAGTCATATCTTGTTTAAGAACAGCAAATGCAATTCCGTAGGCTTTTAAATGATTTTTCTGTGTTTCGTCCATCGCAATCATTATCTGATTAGCTTTAGCAAAATTTGAAACACTTATAAAAAACAGAAAGAATAGAGATAGAATAAGTTTTTTTTTCATAATTGGATTTTTGTCTTTTTTATTAATTCTAATTCAAATATATAAAATTGAATCTAACTCTAAATATCGCAAAAATTATACTTGTTTGTACTAACAAAGAGAGAAGTATAAAGGTATTTAAGTTTTTTTTCACTATGTTAAACATCAAAAATGAGACGTAAAATATGTATAGAATTAGCCGATTCTCAAAAAATAATTGTTATTTCTAGGTTTTTACTTTACTTTCTCAAATAACTAGCAAGTTTTTGCTTGAAGGCTTCTTTATTAAATGGTTTGGCAATATAATCATTCATTCCTGCTGCAATACATTTTTCGGCTTCTCCTTTTAGTGCAGAAGCAGTCATGGCGATAATAGTCAAATCTTTTGAAATAGTTTCTCTGATTATTTTGGTAGCTTGGTAACCATCCATTTCAGGCATATGAACATCCATTAAGACCAAATTAAACTCTTCTTTTTGTAGCTTTTCGACGGCTTCTTTTCCATTGAAAGCCACTTCAATTTCATAGTTCCAGTTTTTAAGCATTGTTACTACTAAAAGCTGATTGATTTCATTATCTTCTGCTAATAAAATCTTATTTGTAATTGGTTTGGGAGCTGCAATACTTGTACTGTCTATATTCTCTTTTTGGATAAGATTTTCAGAGTTGATTGCATTACGCAGAAAATCAGGAATTTGATTTGTTCTATCTCGCTGTACCATAGGCTGACTTACTTCTGTATATTTTTTGTAGCGAAGTTGAAAAGCAAATGTAGAACCTTGTCCTACTTTACTTTTTGCATAAATCTCTCCTCCTTGAAGTTCTACCAATTGTTTACATATTGCAAGACCTAGACCTGTTCCACCATATTTTCGTGTGGTATCGCTACTTGCTTGCGTAAACATTGTAAAAATATCATCTATCTTTTCTTCTGAAATCCCTATTCCTGTATCACTTACATAAAAATGAAGTGTTACAAAATTTTTATCTTCATCTACCAAATTAGCACCAATTACTATTTCTCCTTTGTGTGTGAATTTTACAGCATTTCCTAGGAGGTTAAGCAAAACTTGTCTTAAACGCACTTCATCGCCCACAAAACGAGCAGGAATATCTGGACTTATTTTGCTTCTTAAAGTAACCTTTTTAGTATCAGCTTTTACTTTGATGCTACTTATCATATTTTCTACAATTGGATAAAAATCAATTGGACTTTCTTCAAAAGATATTTTTCCAGATTCAATCTTTGATAAATCTAAAATATCATTGATAATAACTAAAAGATGGTCAGCAGAAGATTTAATGGCATTGACATACTTCAACTGAACATTATTTAGAGAAGTATCCAATAAAAGCTCTGACATTCCGTAAACGCCATTCATAGGTGTTCTAATTTCATGACTCATATTTGCCAAAAACTGTTCTTTTGCTTTTGCAGATTGTTCGGCTTGTTCTTTTGCCAAAACTAAAGCTAAGTTTTGCTGTTCAATTTGTGCAAGCATATCATCAAAACTTTCTGTCAGTGTTCCGATTTCGTCCCTTCTTTCTCCTCTACTAATTCGTGTAGAATAGACTTTTTCTTGAGCAATTTGTTTTGTTTGTGCTGTCAGTTCCAAAATCGGTTTCGAAACTAATCTTTGTAAACGAATAGCTATAAAATAAGTAAGAAGAGAAACGGTAAGCAAAATAAGCCCCGTAATGAGCGCATAACGTTGCATACGATCATAAAAACGGTCAAGATTAGATAAAAGATAAACGGTTGGATAAGTTGGAGGACGATTATCTATCGAAAGTCCTGTTGTATTATCTTTATCAAAATTAGCTAAATCTACTTCTCTACGATGATAAATTGACATTTGATTATTTAGTAAATCAAAGTCAGAATTTTCATAAGGAGGTTTTTTATAAGCAGGATTTACTTTCATTCCCAAACGCTCATATTTTGCAAAGGGTCTGCCAAGTGTATCATATACTTGTGCAGCCAAAATATTAGGATCAGAAGCAAATAAATCTTTTAACTGGTCTTCTGTATTTTTAGGATCTGCAAAACTAACTGGAAGATAAGCATCCCTAGAAATAATCTGCGCTCTATCACGCAAACCTGTTTCTAATTCGGTTCTGTAATCAATCAAGTCATAGATAATAAAAGCCGAAAAGGCAATTATCAAAGCAATAATAGTCGCTATCATAATCGAACCGACTACTTTTGTCTTTATAGAAACATGATTGAGAAATTTGAACATAGAAAGGAAAGATGAGTTTTTTAATTTGTGTATTTGTCTTGAAATCTTTAAGAATTTTGAAAACTATAAGAGTTAAATAACTGCAATAGTTTTGCCTTAAAGTCAAAAATAGGATAAAAATAGTTATTATACTACTCTATTTTAGACCAAAGCTAACTTTGTATCGATTGACAAGATTTTTTACATTTGAAGTCTATGTTACTTTATATTTATTTTGTCCTTACCTCAAAAGCCTAGCAATCTGTGCCGATAAATCCATAAAAATAATTTTTGGTAACCCAAAGTAATTTTGGAAATAGTTTAAATACCTGCCTTGTATAAATCAAAATACTTCCTCAATTTCAAAATCATTTCGTTGCCCAGCTTTTATATTGAGTTTGTAGTTTTTAGTGTTTTTGAATATATCATTTGTGTAATAATCTGTTCGGATTTGAAAATGAAATGTCGTGTCTTTTTCTATATCAAAATATAGATTTTCTATGGGTTGATTGTTTTGGTAGAGTTGGTAAGAAAACAACTTAGGATTATCAGAGTAATACAAAAATATCTTTGGATTTAAAGCAATAAGGTTGAGCGAAAATTTATCAAAAGAAACCCAGTTACCACTCACTCGGCTAAATTCTCTTATTTCAGCTTGATTGTGTATCCTGTACAAAGTCATTGTATGAAATTTTTGAAGTAATGAAGAGTTAGGATTTCCATAATTTAATAACTCTGTACTTTTGGTAGAAATAATATTCTGATAAGAGCTATCTCTCAAATATTCTTTCAATACAGTCCATTTATAATTGTCGGTTTTGTACAAAGAATCCGAAAGTTCATAATTCTTCCTCAATGAACTATATAAACTGACATCTTTTGGGTGATAGCCACTTTCTGCCATTTGAGTTTCTCCTTCTTGTAATTCTTCTAAAAAAATTGTCTTGCTTTTCTCTATCAAAAATCTACTACTGATTTCAAGTGATTTGATATTTCTCTCTTCTTGCCTTTCTTCCAAAAAAAAGTATGAACAACAAAAAATCCCTATCAAACTCCAAAGAGAAAAAGAAAATATAGTTTTAGTTTTCATTTTAAATAGTATTCAATAGGTTCTGGATGAAAAATATCTGTCAATCTAATAGCTATTTTATCGTTTTCTATAATTTTAATATCAAACCTTCTATATCCTGTTCCCCAATAAGATATGTTTGGGTAGGTTTCATCATCTACAAAATTCATCAAGTCTTTGTACAAATAAAGTTTGTGTAATTTTTGTACAAATTTATTTTCCTTAGATGAGCAATAATTAAAATCATTTTGAGAAATAATTTTATTAGAAAACTCATTTTTGGTTAGAGGATATTTTTCCATATCATCTAGAGAAATAGTACCTTTTTCGTATCTGATTTCTGCCAGTTTATGAGCATTTTCTATGTTGCGAAATGTGTATTGTTCTCTTTTACTATAAGCAATAGTAGCTCCTACGTGATACAAAAGTGTCAAATATCTGTCTTTATGAGCCTGTTTTATCGACTTTTTCAAGACTTGACTACTTTTTTCTACTGCAAAAACTTCGTTTTCTTTATTACTCTTTTGAGAAACGAAATAATACCCCCCTAAGAAAGCAATCAAGAACCAAAGCGAAACAGAAAATACAGTTTTACTCTTCATCTTTATAATATTTATTTAGGTAGTCAAAATCTTGTACGATAACAAAAGAAGTATCACTTTGAAGAAGCGTTGGAATTTGTACTTGAAATTTCTGTATTCCTTTTCTAAATTCTTTTGGGACAATGATAAATCCATTTTCATCAAATTTGGTTTCTACATTTTCTGGGTAAACGAGACGAGTATTCTCTTTATCGAAAGGAACAACACTCATTGTAATAATATAATATGGTTTGTCTTTTTCTTTTTTGTAATGCACATAAGGCACAACTTTTATATCTTCTGCTTTCAAATCAAGAGGAAAGAGAAAATATTTTCTTGAAAGTAGTTTTGCATCTTCGTAATACATAGTGGCAAGTTGTGCCTCAAAACGAGAATAATGAAAGGCTCTCAAATAATCGTCTGTATCAAAATAAAAATCGTCTAATTCTTTGTTGTTCATTCCCTCTTCAAACACAAAATCTTGATAACGCTTCGAAAGCGAGGAATCTAAAGCTGATACTTTTTGGACATATTCATTGAAAGCTGTAACGACTTTCAGATTAGGAAATTCGACGACGGTACGCTCTTCTGTATATTTGGGATTTGATTTTACTTTTTCTTTGACTAACTCAAATCTTGGCTCTTCAAAATAGGTATTATGAGTTTCTTGATAAATTTTTTGAAGTTCATCTCTTTGTTTTTTGAAACGAGCATCTATCTTTTTTATGTAATCGTTTTCTTCAACTCCATGTTCTTCAAAATGCCTTCCCACACTATGCCACGCTCTTGTTGCTAATTCAGTATATTCTTCCTTCAAGCCTATATTTTGATGATAATTATAACCAAAAATTTCTTTTTCAGTTTGAGTATAACGTTCATCAAAAAAAGTCTTGTACCCCAAAAAAGCGAGTAGAAACAACAGAATAGCCGTAGGCAAATAAGGGTTTTGTAGATATTTCATAACTAAAGAACGAAAAAAGACTAGATTATTATTTGAACAGACTATAAACGGTCTGCTCTACGAGGCTGACCTATATAGAAATATTAAAAAGTTATCTCAAAACTCTGGCAATCTGTATCGATAAAAATTTAGGTGTAGTTTAGTTTTCATTTTGGTATTATTATCTTTTAGATAAAGAAAGGTAGGCTTCATCATAACCAATAGCATATTCTTTTGGCAAGAGTGTATTTATTTTTGCTACCAAATCAAAAATAGGTTTTACTTTGACATCGTATATGTGAATTGATTTACTCTTTCCTTTGTAATTGACTGTGAAATCATATTCTACCATATCATCAATGGCATAATAGGAATAGCTTTTCCGAAGTTCGTCAAATTCTATTTTATCTAATAAATCAGTAATTATTTTTCTATCAGTTTTAGAAACTACTTTTGAATAGGATACATCTTTTATAGGTGGTGTTTGTAATCTTATATTAATACAATCTTGTGAGATTTTGTAATTATTGTGAATGAGCATTGCGCTTTCTTCAACTTCAATAGAAAAATCATCTTTATTGTCTATAATTGAGTTTGAAGAAATAGTAGTAAAAGAAAAAATCAAAAATAGAATAGCAAATACAACTGTTTTTCTCATTGTATAAATAGTTTAGAAGTTTTTTTATCTCAATAATCTAGCAATCTGTACCGACAAATCCATAAAAATAATTTTAGAATTTGCATTTCTTTCTAAGTGAAAATAGGCTTCATCTATCTTTTCTACCAACGAAAAAATATTTCTTTCATCGATAACTTTAGCAAAATTCTGTACAAATTTTAGTGTTTCAGATTCGGTACGGATAAGCTGTTCTGTGCCAAAATTAGAAATCAAAGATTCTCTCAAAATAGTCAGAGCATACATTAAAAGTGTTTTTTGACCTTCTTTTCCTAGGCTATGAAATACATCAGCTTGATTTACAAAACCTGCATAATCGTGTTTGAAACAAAGGCGCATCCAATCTCTAAAAAGCTCTTGATTTTTGTTTTGCGAATGCTCACTTAGTTTCATGGCTTCATTCAAGTTTCCATCTACTAAAGGCGCAATTTCTCCAGCTTCTTCTTCCTTTATATTCTGACTTATCAAATATTCCTTGACTTCTTGGTCAGAATAACGAGGAACTTGAATAAGCTGACAACGAGAAAGAATAGTAGCTAATATTTTATCAGTTTTTTCGGCTACCAAAAGAAAGATAGTATTTTTTGGAGGTTCTTCTAACCCTTTCAAAAGTGCGTTTGCTGCACTCGCATTCATATATTCAGGCAACCACAAAATCAAAATCTTGTAACCTCCTTCATACGCTTTCAGAGATAAAATTTTTGAAATATAACGACTTTCTGCCACCGAAATACTAAACTGCTTGCCATCTGTTTCCAAATAATCAGACCAATCTTGCAAAACTGGGTATTTATGTTTTGGTAAAAATTCTCGCCAACCTTTCATAAACTCCTCTCTCTCCTTGTAGGCTTTTGCTTTTGCTGTCGGAAAAACAAAATGTAAATCTGGGTGAATTAGCTTTTTGTAGCGAATGCACGAACTACACTTTCCACAAGCATCATTTTCTTGTTTGTTTTCACAATTTAAAAAAGTAGCATACGCCCAAGCAAGAGAAAGACCTGCACTTCCTTCATAACCTAAAAAAAGCTGTGCATGTGCCACATGATTATTATGAACAGCAGAAGTAAGCGTTTTTTTGAGTTGATCTAAACCTAAAATATCAGAGAAAAGCATTTTTTTGAATGGTGAATTATGAATGATAAATTGTGAATGAATGCAAAATATCTTTTTATTTATGATGTAGGTCAGTGCCGAAGGTCAGACCGAGAAAGAATTTAAGTTTACAAAGATAACAAAACATTTTCCTTCACAATTTGATTTTATAGATTATGAAACTAACCATTGAAACTCCAATCAACCGTTCTGCCAAAGAGGTATGGAATGGCTTTACAGAAAAACTATTTTTAAAACTTAGTCCTCCTTTTCCGAAGCTCAAACTCAATCGTTTTGATGGCTGTAAGGTAGGCGATGAAGTACATCTAGAATTAGATTTTGGAATTTATAGCTCAAAATGGACTTCCTATATTGTTGAACAAGCTGAAACAGAAAGTGAAATTTATTTTATAGATACAGCCGAAAAAGATTTGCCCTTTCCTCTCAAAAAATGGAAACATCACCACAGAATAAGAAAAGTAGATGAGAATTCGTGTATAATTATCGATGATATAGATTATTATACTTCATCTAAAATTTTAGATACAATAATTTATCCTGGAATGTGGGCGCAATTTGCCTATAGAAGTCCTGTTTATAAGAAATTTTTTGAAGAAGATTAAAATTTTGGCTCTCTAGGCAAACAAACAATAAAAGTAGTTCCTTCATCAACTGTACTTTTTACATCTATTTTTCCACCATTACTGTATACGATATTTCTAACTAAATGTAATCCGATTCCTCTTCCTTCTATTTCAGTATTATCTTCGTGCAAACGTTGAAACATACCAAATAGACGGTTTTTATTGGCTTCCATGTCGATTCCTATTCCGTTATCTTCTACATTTAAGCAATAATATTCTTCTTGAGATTCTGCCCATATTTTTATTTTGGGAGTACGTTTCGGAGAGCGATATTTTATAGCATTTGAAAGGAGGTTTTGCATAATACTATACATTAAGTCAGGAACAAAAGAAATAGTTTGTTCGTCTGTTAAATCTACTTCAATGTCAATATCGGGTTGATTGTAAATCTCTCGCATATCTTGAATTACCTTTCTAGTAAAACTAGATAATTCTATTGTATCAAATTTAGAACCCGAAGTTTGCTGTTCGACAAGAGTTTTGACAAGTGATTTTAATTTAAGGTGTAATTTGTCAACTCCTTTATATACCTCGTCCATTACCTCTTCGGCAGTTTGGGTCAAATCATTGTGTTTTTTTTCTAATTCATACAGTTGAATAGATGCCTTTATAGAAATAATTGGTGACATAAGGTCATGAGAAATAATATGAGCAAACTGTTCTAGTTTTTGATTATATCCTCTGAGCATGTCCATTGTTTTGGTCATTTGTTTTTGAGCTTCATTGCGTTGTAAAGCATACAGAATCGCTCTTTCCATGCCAAACTCATCCAATGTTCCTTTGACAATATAATCAGCAGCTCCTAAAGAAATAGCTTCTAAACCTACATGAACATCATTTAATCCTGTCAAAACAATAACAGGTGTTCCATAATAATTATCTGTAATTGTTTTACATGTTTCTAATCCATGACTATCAGGCAATGACAAATCTAAGAATACTAAATCTACTTTTTTTGTATTCAATTCTTTTAAACCCTCAGTAAGAGTGCCTGCTGTAATTAGATTTTTGACAGGGAATGTAGTCTTCTCTAGTATTTCTTGCATGAGAAACTGATCAGCTATATTATCTTCTATCAATAAAATATGTATTCTATTCAAAGTTCGATTCATGATGTAAAAGGTTATTGCTCAAAATTAAAGGTCACTTTTTGTGTTTTTGTTCTAGTCTATGAGTTAGGCAGTTTTACTATGGTCAGCCAAAAATTATTTATAGAAGAAACAATTTTGGTAAATTCATCCATTTCAACAGGCTTACTAATATAACTATTTGCATGATTTTTATATGCAAATTTTACATCTTCTTCATTTTCAGAAGTAGTCATAATCACAACAGGTATGAGACAAAGCTCCTCATGTTCTTTGATTTCCTTTAATACTTCTCTTCCATCTTTACGAGGCATATTCAAATCCAAGATAACTAAATCTGGTAGTCTTTCACAGCCATTTTCTAGCCTTTCGTACAGATATTCCATTGCTTTTTCGCCATCAATAACAGCATCAATATCAAGATTAAGTTTACTTTCAAGCAAGCTTTCCTGAATCAATACGGTATCAGCAAGATTGTCTTCTACTAAAAGAATTTTGATGGGTTTCATAATTATTTTTACTTTGTTTGTAAGTAAGTGTTTATTTGATTAGTTAGTTATATTTAGATAAACAACGAATCATCTATCTTTGTTTATTTTTATTTTATATCAACTAAGTGCTATTTATTTTAAGCCATTAATTAATTTGATTTTTTTAATGTAAAATGGATGGTTGTTCCTTCTCCAAATTTACTTTTTTGAGTATTTAGCCAAATTTTTCCGTTATGCTGTTCTACAATTTTTTGACAAAGCGCAAGTCCGATTCCTGTTCCTTCATATTGTTCTTTTGTGTGCAAACGTTGAAACAAAACAAAGATTCTCTCAGCAAACCTTGAATCAATTCCGATTCCATTATCTGAGATAGTAAATTCAAAATACTTTTCTGTTTCTGTATAAGATAATTTTATATGAGGAGTTTTTTCAGAGCGATATTTAATTGCATTTCCTATTAAATTTTGAAAAAGTTGAGTTAGCTTTGTTTCATTACCCATTAAATTTGTGGTAGGTAATTCATCTTGCAATTCTATTTTAGCTTCTGTTTCTTCTATTCTAAGAGTCAGGTTTTTGAGTGCATTTTGATAAATTTGCTGCAAATTTACTTCTTTATGAGGAGTTTCGTTGCGATGCAATCTTGAGTAAAGCAGCAAATCCATAATAAGACTTTTCATCCGATTTGAGCCTTCAATAATAAAACCAATATACATATCAGCTTTTTCATCTAACTGCCCTTTATAGCGTTTTTCTAAAAGTTGGCTAAAACTAGCAATTGCTCTCAATGGTTCTTGTAAATCATGAGAAGCTACATAAGCAAAGTGTTCTAACTCTTTGTTAGTTAGCTCTAGTTGTCGCATTCCAGCATTAAGTTGAAAAGCTATTTTTTCTCTTTGACTCACTTCCTGAATTAATTTTTCATTTGTTGTTGTGAGTTCTTCTGTACGAATCTGTACTTGTTGTTCCAACTCTTTCCTTCTTAGTTCTTCTCTATATTCATTCATATTTTGAGTAACAAGATAGAAAATTTTAGCTTGAATACTTTGAACAACATCTATTTCTGTCAAATTCCATTGTTTTGAATGACATTCTACACTCTGATTCCATTTAGCAAACGAATTTCTAGGTTTAAGTACAAACTCATCTCCGTTTTTGAAAATAGCCTTTTCAGGCTTTCCTCCCCAACTGATACTCTGTTGTAATTCTTTTCTAAACCAAATTATACGGCTATTATCTTCTTTTGAAATGGGAATACTGAGTAATCCTGAACAGATAGTCGTATCTATATTAATGCTTGAAATATCATCAGTAATGCAAGAGGAAAAAAACAATTCATTTTCATATTCCTTATCTAACCAATCCGTAATTTCCCAAATTTGTTCATCAGTTGGTGTGATTCCTATTTTTTTTATTTTTCTAGTACTTTCAATAAGATTGACAACAGCAAAACCATCAGCTTCCAAGAGCCTAAGAAAAGAATTTCCTTTCTTTATCATTCCTGCATAGATATTTCTCTCTTCATTGAGCGATTCGATAATACCTTCTGATAAAATTCTTTTTTCTAATCTATCATATTGAATGGCATTTTTTTGTAATCTGTCAATTTGTAGTGAAACGAGCTGACCAAAAAACTCAGATGTCATACGAGTAGAATAATCTACTCTTTTAGCAGAGTTGTGATGGCACGAGATAAGTCCCCACAGTTTATTATCGATAACAATAGAAATAGACATAGAAGAACCCACTCCCATATTTTTGAGATATTCGATATGCACAGGAGAAACACTTCGAAGCGTGGAAAAACTCAAATCTAAATAATCATTTTGTAGAGAATCAGCTAATAAAATAGGAGAGGGTTTATAATCTGTATCTACAATCAAACGCAGCCAATTTTTGAGATATAATTCTCTTGCTTGCTGAGGAATATCGGTAGAAGGAAACCATAAATCATAATAAGGATTCATTTCCTCTCTTTTTATTTCGGCTACAATTTGTCCATCATATTCTTCATTAAATTTGTAAAGCATTACCCTATCAAAATCTGTAATATTTCTTACTTCCTCTACAATTACTTTATATAGCTCTGTAAGCGTATTGGAATGTTGAAAACGAATAATAGATTTTTTATTGATTTGATAAAAATTATCTCTTATAAGTTCTGTTTTTTCTGTATCTATTGATTCTAATTCTAATATAAATCCTTGATTACTTTTGTGAATAATTCCATCAAATGGCTTTTTTTCTGTATCTATTTCTAAGAAAAGACGTAACGGGTTGATTGTTTTGTAATAAGCTGTTTCTTGTTGTAGGTTAACCTCTTTTATCTTTTTTTGGATAAAAAGAGTTTGTCTTTCTCCCAATAATTTAGAAAAAGAATTATTTATAAGGTCTTCAAAACTATAATTTGTTTCTTGTATTAGATTTTGACTTACTCCTAATACTGTCATTTCTTCTGAAAATACAATCAAAAAACCATGAGGTTGTATTGAACCCAAACGATGTATAGGCTCTTTTGCACAATTTTCGATAGCATTTTTTAATTCCTTTTCAGATAAATTAGACATAGATAAATAAGTAATTTAGGATGAATAAAGGCAGTTTCTAATAGGTGTCTGTATTAAGTATTTTTATTGTAAAATGTTTTTAGCTTTATAAAATGCTGCTTCAAAATAGAGATATGACTTTTCTGCCCCCTCTAAAAATGATTCTTTTTTTTGCTCTGAATTACACGCTTGTTCAACTAGTTCTTTGAATGACTTCCACAAATAAGATGTTTTTTCTTCATAATTTTTAAAGAAATCAAAGTTTGTAACTAAAGGAATTTCTTTATTTTGAGCCAAAATTCTATGAATCATCTTTCCTCCCAACATTGAACCCTCTGCTACATATAGCCAGCCCAAAAGATTCTCAAAACTAGAAAAATGAATTGTATTTTCTTGTTGTTTGAGTTCTTGAAAAATAGCTACAGGAAGCATTGCTCTTAATTCTATTTCTAAAGAATCTTTCTTGATACGATTTAAAAAATCTAGTTTTTTGATTTGCTCTTCTTGATTTTCATCTTTTAGAGATAAAAAAAAATGACTTTGATGTTCTAAATGAGAATGAAAAAGATAATTGGTACTTAAAAGCAACTTATAATCTTCAACAGAAAAGTTACTCAAACGGTCTGAGCCAATCAGACTTTCCATTAAATCATGCCTAGGGCGAGTAACAGTTCGGACAGTTTGAAGAATAGACATAGTGGACATGAAAGACAAAAAATAGAATGTTTAAAAAATAGTCTAGCTTTATTAAACAGTAAAGATACAATGTTTAAACTTAACTCACAAAATAACATCTTAAAAAAAAATCATTAAACAAATATAAGTTATAACACACAAAACCCCTACTCATTTTTGAAAAATAAGTAAGGGCGATATACTTTCTAACGACAACAGTAAGCCTTTTTTATCGTATAGATAGAAAACGAATTAGCTATTCACAGAAGAATTTTGAACTGTGTTTGTTTTTTTAGCATAGGTAGGACATGTTTTGTAAGAGGCACAAGAACTAGCTGTGATTACTAAAAGACAACCGATGATAGCTGATGCTCTGCGAAGATTTTTGATTGAAGTAATTTTCATAGAAGTAAATTTTGAGGTATAAAATATCTTTAGGATTACTAGGATAATGGTAAAATACTAGTTCAAGAAATAAATATAATTTAAAAGACGATAATAATACAAAAGTACGAAATTTTTGATGACTTGGTTCTGTCAAAATGTATTTAGAGAACGTATTTTTGTTTAAATTGGTATATATTAATGGTGTATAAAATTTAAAGCAAATAACTTGCCTTTTTGGTGCATACTACATCCTAAAGACACTAATCTTCAAATAGTTATAGCTTCCTTTTTTTCGTCGAGTATTTCAGATTATTTACCGAGCATTTTTATCATATAGCTTCTTTATGGCTATAAGTTTGAAAAGTATAGGCAAAGGCTAAGTAAAAATCCTATTTCCTATACGCACCCATACGTAATTAATAATTTAAGTTATGAGATCTCTATCTTCTTTAAATACTAATTTTACCAAAAACAATTTATATAACCTATATAGAAGTGTTTTTTCGCTTCCATTTTTTATAGTACCTCTTCTAGGTTACATTGTCCTTTTGGTAGTCTTTTTCTTTGGCTCTAGTTTTTCTACGTACGCCCAAAAAGGAATTTCTAAACAAATACAAGCCGAACAAATACAACAAGCACAAGCAATAATGGGCTTGCGTTTCAAGAAATTTAACTCTGATGATGGTTTAGCACAAAATAATATTACTGCTATTTTACAGGATACTCGTGGTTTTTTATGGGTAGGAACAGGTGACGGACTTAGTCGTTATGATGGATATGAGTTCAAAAACTATACGCACATAGTAGAAGATTCTTCTTCACTTTCCTCTGGAATGGTAACAGCTTTACATCAAGACGATAATGGAGTGCTTTGGGTAGGAACTACAAATGGAATCAATAAATATGACTTTACTCAAGATCGTTTTATTCAATACAGACTTAAAGAAAACAAAATTTCTAATCTAAATACTCGTACAGTAAGAAGTATTTTTCAAGATAGTCATGAAACACTTTGGGTAGGAACTGAAAACGGAATCAAGATTTATGATAAGCTAAATAATAGTATAGAATACTCACAAGAATATAATGGTCTTTTAGATGTTCCTGTTTTGGCTTTATTCGAAGATAGTGATAGTACATTTTGGGTAGGAACTGAAAATGGTCTTTATAAATTAGATAGACACCGTAAAGCATTTGTTTCTGTTTTTATAAATGACAAACAACTTACACAATTTCCTGTCTATACTTTTTTTGAAGATAAAAAACAAAATCTTTGGATAGGAACACAAGAAGGAGCTTTTAAATTAGATAGAAAAAAAACAGAAGTACAAAAATATTCTTCTACAAGTTTCCCACATACACTTAGTAATGATATTGTCAAAACAATTGCACAAGATCAAAAAGGAGACATTTGGGTAGGAACGTATGGAGGTGGAATAAATCGTTTTATAGCCAAAACAGAACAGATCATAACTATCCGTCAGAATGATGCTGAACAGTATTCATTGAGTGATGATATTGTACAAACTATCTACCACGACCGAAGTGGCATCATGTGGATAGGAACTTATGATGGTCTTAATAAATATGATGAAGAAAAAGAGGTCTTTTATAATTATCCAATTCCGTTACAATATGTAGCACACCATCTTCAAACCGAAATTTGGGCTTTAGAACAAGATTATTTAGGAAATACTTGGTTGGGAACAGAAAATGGATTGTATGTCTATATGCCAAAACCAGAATCAACAGAATGGCAACTCATCAAAATAAGTGATAAAATTGGACTTCGAAACAAACATATTTTGAGCTTATTAGAAGATAAAAATGGAAATCTTTGGATAGGAACACTACAAGACGGATTGTACAAATACAATTTAAAATCATTAGGACTTACAGGAAACTCTACTTCTGAAGCTATTCCATTTGATTTGACCAAATTAGCAAATAAACAAGAAAAAAATGACCCTCAACTTGCAGACAATAGTGTCTGGACAATGATGCAAGATACATATAATGATATTTGGATAGGAACAAATAATGGACTGTACGCCATAAAAGACAAAACTGAAAAAGTATATAAATATACAGAAAGAGATGGCTCAGGATTAAGTGATAATTCAGTATGGGCATTATTACAAGATAGATATGGCATTTTGTGGGTAGGAACGAGCAATGGACTTAATCGTTTTAGAAAACAAAGTAATGATTTTATTACCTACAATCAAGCCAATGATAATTCTGGTGGACTTAGTAATGGTTATATTGTTACTCTTTTCGAAGATGAAACAGGCGTACTTTGGGCAGGTACACATGGAGGAGGTCTTAATCGTTTCCATAAAGAAGCTGACAATTTTACACATTATACCGAAAAAGATGGTTTGCCTGATGGTGTAATTTATGCCATCGAACAAGACAACAGTCGTCATTTATGGATTAGTACAAATAGAGGTCTGTCAAGGTTTAATATTGATACGCAAGTTTTTAGGAATTATGATGTAAATGATGGACTTCCAAGCAATCGCTTTAATCACAATGCCATAGAAAGAACAAAAAATGGTGAACTTATCTTTGGTACAGTGTATGGAATTACTGTCTTTCATCCAGATAGCATTAAGGACAATAATTATATTCCACCTGTTTATCTTACTAATTTAAAGATTTTGGGTAGAGATATTCGTGCAAATGATGAAACAGGAATTTTGAGTAGAAATATTGCTCAAACAGACATGATAACGCTTGCTCACGGACAAAATAGTTTTTCGGTTGATTTTGTCGCCCTAAATTATCGCCTTCCTAAAAAAACAGTCTATATGTACAAATTAGAAGGTTTTGATGAGGAATGGCATTATACATCTTATCGTAATCATACTGCATCTTATACCAACTTACCAGAAGGACGAGAGTATATTTTGAGAGTAAAAGCTGCCAATAATGATGGATACTGGAATGAAAGTGGTGCTACTTTACGTATCTATATTAATCCTCCTTACTGGGAAGCAATTTGGTTCAAAATTGCATTAGCTATGCTTTTGATTGGTGCTGGAGCTTCATTTTGGTTTTGGCGAAATGGGGAAATGCAAAAACAAAAAAGCCGTCTTTCTATGGAAGTTCATCAAAGAACAAATGAACTAGAAGGAGAAAAAGAAAAATTACAGATTGCTTACAACGAAATTTCTAATCAAAGTCGTCAGATTTTAGATATGAATGCTGTTTTGAAACAAAAACAAGCTGAAGTAATGGCGCAACGTGATGACCTTTCAAAACAAAGAAATGAAATCGAAAATTCGTATCAAAATGTACGTATACTCTCAGATATTGGGCAACAAGTAACAGCTACTTTAGATTTTGACCAAATGGTAGCTGTTCTTTATCAACACGTCAATAGTTTAATGAATGCCCCAGGTTTCGGAATTGGTGTTTTGAATGAGAAAAGCAGTTTGATAGAATTTAGAGGATATTCAGTAGAAGGAAACCCCTTAAAGTATGATTTTAATGCAGCTAGAGATAAAACATTACTTTCTGCTTGGGCAATTCGTAATCAAAAAGAAGTAAAAATCGGAGACCTTCAAAGTGAATATGCAAAGTATGTAGCTGGAGAAGTAGTAGCAGTAGGGACTACAATTCCAAAATCGCTTATTTATTTGCCGTTGGCTATCAAAAATCGTCCTGTTGGTGTTCTGACAGTACAATCTTTAGAAAAAAACACTTATTCTGATCGTCATTTGACGTTATTAAAAGGGTTAGCTTCTTATGTTTCGATTGCCTTAGATAACATCCAAAATTATTCAGAGTTGGGTCAGGCTAAAAATACGATTCAGGAAAGTAGCGTGCGTATTATGGACAGTCTGCGTTATGCACAAACGATTCAACAAGCCATTTTGCCTACTGATGATATGCTTAAAAATAGTTTTGATGATTCATTCATGATTTTCAAACCAAAAGATGTGGTTTCTGGAGATTTTTATTGGCTTAGAGAAATTGAAGGACGCACTTTTATTGCTTCTGTTGATTGCACAGGACATGGAGTACCAGGAGCATTTATGTCTATGATTGGAAGTAGGTTACTCAATGAAATTATCAATGAAGCAAATGTTCTTGAACCTGCAAAAATTTTAGACGAATTACACGTTCGTTTGAAAACAGCTTTAAAACAAGAAGATTCTAAAAATGATGATGGAATGGATGTTTCTCTATGTAGAATTGATGCTTTAGAAGAAGATACACTAGAAAGAGAAATTGTTTTTGCAGGGGCAAAACGTCATGCCGTTTGGATAAGCAGAGGAGAATCACATATTTTGAAAGGCGATAAAAAATCTATTGGTGGTTGGAGAAAAAGCAAAAAACGTCCGTTTATTCAACTTCAAATGACTGCCAAAAAAGGGGATGCGCTTTACTTATTTACTGATGGAATAACTGATCAAAATAATATTGCAGGTGCAAAATATGGTTCGAAACGTTTACATCAATTATTAAATCAGAATTCAGATTTTGATATGAGTGAACAAAAAACTATTTTAGAAGAAGATTTGGATCGTCATCAAGGAAATCAAAAACAACGTGATGATATTACCCTTATCGGAATTAGACTTTAATAACTGGAAATTGGAGATTGGGAATTAGAGAATGGAGAATTACAAATTAATGATTACGAATTACAGAATTCAGATACAGTATTTAACTGGTAACTGATAACTGATAACTGATAACTGAATATGCTTGATTTATATCCTTCCTTAGCTCATAAAGATGTCATTTTGATGTATCAAGGGGCAATGTCTCAAACTATTTTGGCAACGATGGCAAAACGATTGCGTGAAGCTGAAGAAGATTATTTAGTTAGTAAACGTCTTTTTGCTATCATTATCGAACTAGGACAGAATATCAATCATTATTCTGAAAAAAGAGAGTTTTCTGTTGCTGACAGAAGAGAGGTAGGCTATGGAATGTTTGTCGTACAAAAAACAGACACACATTATATTTTTACAGCTGCCAACAAGATAAAAGCTGGAAAAATAAAAAAAATGAAAAAACATTGTGAACATATCAATTCACTAAACCCTAAAGACTTGCGTGTTTTTTATCGTTCACAGCGAAGAGCTACTCGTCAGGACGGACACTATGGAGGAAATATTGGCTTTATAGAAATGGTCAGAAAATCTAATAATCCATTAGAAACTGAATTTACTGTTTCAGAAAAAAATGAAAAAATGGCTTACTTTTCTATTCAAGTAAAAATGAATCGACTTGAGGTATTTTAAAAATTATTTTTTCTTTATTTTTATCAAATTCTTCTCGCATACTATTTTCCAGCGTAGTAATAAGTCTCAAATATTAATAAATAAACTACTTGGTATTCTCTTTTCTGATAGAATAACATAAGAAAAAATAGACTCTTTACGAATAATCCTAATTATGTCTTGTTTAGCTTTTTCCAAAAAAGCACTTCTCATATAAAACATTCTTAAACAAAGCAAGTTTGTTCTATAATTGATTATTAAAATAATCATATTATTCAATCATTTTTTAAACTTATAAAAACCAATTTTTATGAAAGCTCTTTGTTGGCATGGTAAAAACGATGTTCGAATTGATAGGGTAGATGATCCTATTATTGAAGATCAAGGCGATATTATTATAAAGGTAACTGCAACAGCAATCTGTGGTTCTGATTTGCATATATTGGCAGGAATGGTTCCTACAATGAAAGAAGGAGATATTTTAGGTCATGAGTTTATGGGTGAGGTAGTAGAAGTTGGAAAATCTATACAAAACTTTAAGAAAGGAGACAGAGTTGTTGTTCCTTTTACTATTGCTTGTGGACATTGTAATTTTTGTGATGATGATTTATACTCGCTTTGTGACAACTCAAACCGAAATGCAGAGCAAGCTAAAGAAAACTTAGGACATAGTATTTCGGGTATTTTTGGATATTCTCATATGTTAGGTGGCTATGCTGGTGGACAAGCAGAGTATGTACGTATCCCTTTTGCTGATTATGGTCCTATAAAAGTACCAGATTCGCTTCGTGATGATCAAGTATTATTCTTATCTGATATTTTTCCAACAGGATATATGGCAGCTGAAAACGCCCAAATTAAAAAAGGAAGTACAGTAGCTGTTTGGGGTTGTGGTCCTGTAGGTCAGTTTGCTATTCAGAGCGCATGGATGATGGGAGCAGGACGGGTAATTGCTATAGATGATGTAGAAGAACGATTAGATATGGCAGAAAAATATGGAAAGGCAGAAGTAATTCGCACTACTAATGAAAAAGAAGTGTATGAACGTTTACAAGACATGACAGATGGTTTTGGCCCTGCAAGTTGTATAGATGCAGTAGGAGCAGAAGCACATGGAACAATGTTGGAGAATGCAAAAGATAAGATAGAAAAAGCTGTTAATTTACATAGCCCTCATCCTTATGTATTACAGCAAGTTATTAAAAATTGTAGAAAAGGAGGCACGGTTTCTATACCAGGAGTTTATGTGGGTGTAGTAGATGGAATTCCTTTTGGTGCTGCTATGAATAAAGGGCTTACCTTCAAAATGGGTCAGACACACGTACAACATTATCTTAAACCACTTTTAGAAAAAGTAGAACGAGGAGAAATTGATCCGTCTTTCCTCATTACACACCGTCTAAAATTAGATGAAGCTCCAGAGGCTTATAAAACATTTAGAGACAAACAAGACAAATGTATTAAGGTTGTATTGACTCCTTAATTTATACCTATATGATTAAAACCTATTTTACAATGTATGTAAAATAGGTTTTTTTATATTTAAAAATTTTTTCTTTCTCTAATAAAACGAAAAGAAAAATAAAGAATATTTAGAAAAATGCCCATCAAAATTGTCATTCCCACCATCCGAGGATATTCTGTTAAATTAGTAAAACGAAGAGTAATATCATTAAAAAGAGCAGAAGGTTGATTGATGATATCCCACGTATTCCAACGCAAATATCTGCCAATATAAATTCCAAAACCACTTAAAAACAGGAAAAATATAGTTGTAGCAGTTATCCAAAAAGAAGAAACTTTATTTTTTGTTTGATTTTTTAGGAGCTGTTCTATATCCCAAAGACTCAGAAAACCAAAAAGTAAACCTGCCCAAGCGAAACAAAGAATCAGAAACAAATCAAACCAAACAGGCATAGAAGTTTTAAGACGTAGATGAAACAAATCAGTCAGAATGTAAGGGGCGTTAGGAAAAAATACAAGCCAAACAAAAAAAAGAATAGCTAAAATAATTTTACTTTTTCCAATCTTGGGAGTAATTGCTACAAAACTGGTCAGCAACCAAGGAACACACGCCAAAAATAAATTCCAATTCAAGAATAAAAACACTTTTGAACCTGTGTAAGAATAACGAAATACAGAAAGTCCGAAGCATATTAAGGTAACAAATCCTAAAAATAAAGTTTCTTGTATTCTAGGATGAATTTTGAATGTATTTATCATAATTATAAGTTGAAATAAGCACTAAAGCAAATTAATTGTATCACTTCACTTACAAATAAAACACAATGTAGAAAAAGTAAAAGGTACTGTGAAAAATATTGACATTTTTTTTAAAAATTTCAAAAATTACGTCATGCCGCAACTAAAAATTACTTTTTAAAAATAGTAGAGTAGTACGATTCTACTAATACATTAATAAAGGTTTTACAATAAGAAAAATTCGTAATTCGTAATTCGTAATTTAAACTTTATAAATCATTTTGTAGTGCATAATTCCACTTTCTTCAAAAATATCTCCGTCTTTTTTAAAGCCACAACGCTCATATAATGAAACGGCAGCAAGTTGAGCGTGTAAATAAATTGTTTCTACGGTCTTGAACTCTTCCTTTTTTTGGATTTGTTCTAATGCAAATTCTACCATTTTTTGTCCTATCTTTTTTCCTCTAGCTTCTTCCAAAACAGCAAAACGCTCTAATTTTATTTTTTTTGGAGAATTATCTTTGTGTTTTTCAGTTACTCTAAAACGAGCTGTTCCAACTGTCTTCTCATTATCATAATTACTTTCATCTATTGCTAGAATATGAGTTGCGATTTCATCTAGTCCATCAAAATCATCTTCTTCAGGAACATCTTGTCCTTCAATAAAAACAATTCTACGAATAGAAAAAGCACGTTCTAAATTTTCTAATGCTGTTGAATCAAAAAGCTGAATCTTCATAATAGAGGAGATAAAATAAATAAAAAAGAGATTTTAAGGATTAAATAAAAAAGATTTCAGAATCTAATACCACTTTTTAGACTAAGTTCTGTAATTTTGCAGCCACAAAAATAATTTATTTAATTTACAAAGGACAACGTTTTACTAAAAATACTTTCAAATTTTGAACGACTTATTAACTAATAAAAAAATTTATTTACTTAGATTAATTTGTAATTCGTAACTCGTAATTGTCTTTGATTCATTCATAAAATTCATAAAATTATGATTCAGCGTATTCAAAGTATTTTTTTATTGATGGTTTCTATCTTAATGGGACTTACTGTTTTTCTTCCTATTTGGGGAAAAGTAGATGGTACAAACAAAATTGAGATGAATGCTATTGAAATGATACAAACTTCAGCAGGGGAAACAGTTATGCAACAAACAACAGTTTACCTCGCCGTTATTGCAGGTCTGACAGCTATTTTAGCTCTTTGGAATATTTTTAATTTCAAAAATCGTCGTTTTCAGATGAAAATTGCACTCTTTTGTACTCTTCTCATCGCTGCTTTTATTGGTATTGCTACCTTCATAACCTTCCAAGCACAAGACATTTTTTCTCCTGAGGTAGGAGGAACTATGGCGTACGGTTATTACTTACCTGTGGCAGCCATTTTATTTAATTGGCTTTCTGTTCGTTTTATCAAAAAAGACGAAGATATGGTGCGTAGTGCAGACCGTTTGAGATGATTTTTTTATACCTAAAAAAACAAAAAGCCATTTCTACTTAGTTAGAAATGGCTTTTTGTTTTTTGCTAGATTAGGACATTAATTATTTATAACTAATAATTAGTTTGTCACTCCGTCTTCGGGCGCATCTAATTTATCCCCTTTATTCATATTGAATAAAAGAGAAAAACGAATTGTATCAGCAAGTGGATGTTGTTGTTGATTTGGAATAAGATAAGCGAAATCAAAACCAAAAACTTGATAACGCAAGCCCAAACCTACTGTAAAGTAACGACGATTTCCTTTTTCTTGGTTTTCATGAAAATATCCTCCACGAAGCGCAATCAAATCGGCATACCAATATTCTGCACCTACAGCAAAAATCATTTCTTTTACTTCTTCGCCAAAACCATCAGGCGCATCTCCAAAAGATTTGAAGATAGAAGATAAAACTGGATCATTTTTTCCATTAGAGGCTGTGTTTTCAGGAGTAGGCACAAGTAATTTACTTACATCAAAAGCAAGAGTTAGTTTATTAAACTCATCAAACTCTGCATTAAAAGCCGTTCCGATACGTAAGTTGGCAGGCAAATAATCTTGTTGTGCTGCATCATTATAAGTTACTGGCGCACCAATATTTGAAATATTTACACCTAATGCCCAATCTCCTTCAAAACTTTTAAAGTTTAGTTTGCTCTTATAAAACATCGACACATCTACTGCACCTGTGTTAGCTGGTTTAACATTTTCTACTGGTCCGTTGTTGGTTACATTTCCTGCTAAATTAGAGTGAATATAACGAAACGTACCTGCAATACTTAATTTTTTAGAAAGCTGTTGAGCAAAAGTTGCATCAATAGCTGCTTCACGAGGGTTAAAATCTCTTAGAGGTTCTCCTCTAGCATCTGTAAATTGAAGACTTCCCATATCAAAATAACGAAAAGAAACACCTACTGTCTGCGTCTTTGAAATGCGTTTTACGCCACTTACATAGCCCAACCACATATCATTTACCAATTTTTGTAACCAAGGAGAATAAGAAACACCAAAAGACCAATCATTTTCTATAAAAGCTAATTTTGAAGGATTCCAATGTGCAGCATTTGCATCAGGTGAAGTAGCAGCTCCCAAATCTCCCATACCAGCAGCACGAGAATCAGGACCAACTAATAAAATAGGAACAGCAGTTGTGATAACTCTACGTCCAGTAGAATCAATACCAATTTGAGCTGAAACTGTATTAAAATGTGAGTAAAAAAAACTCACTACTAAGCAACCCAAAACGGCTGCAAGAACTTTACGTATTTGCATACAATTATTTAATTTTTAAGAATATAAATTTCGAATCTAATTTAGTTAAAAGCTGAAGGGATTAAGCCTCATTAAATCTTTTTTTTGTTTTAATAAAATAACATTTCTATCCTAATTAGTTAAGATAAAATTATATTTTTTTGAATAAACTAGTTGTGACAAAATAAAAGACAAGTAAAAGTTTTTTTCATAGGCTAAATCAGCACGTAACTAAGGAAAATACCAAAGGGTTTGGTAAAAGTGGATATTTAATGACCGTTTACAAAAATATAAAAAAAATCTATTAAACGATAGTAAAGAGAATTAAATCTATAAAAACATTGAAAAAATAGGAGAAAAATTTAAAATTATTTTCTTGAAACTTACTTTATAGTATTTTTCTATTAATAAACTGAATTATTTCTTGGGCAAGTTTTATATAAAATGGTAATTCATTATAATCTACCACAAAAAAAGTCTTTTCTTCACTTCCAAAACTAGCATAAAAACGAGCAACTTCTTTCTCTTGTGCCGATTCAAAATCTAAAATTGTTTCATAAGTTATATCTTCACTTTGAATATCAAAATTATTTCCATTTAAAAAACACTCCTCTTGATTACTTTTTTCTTGAATAAATTTATCTAAAAACCATCTTCTACTTTCATCTCTTTTATAAGTTGGTTTGGCTGCATTGAATAAATAAATCCATTTTGTAATAGAATTTTCTTGATACAATGATTTGCTTTTTACCAACAAAACTCCACTTACAATTTTCTTTTCATTATTTTGAATGTAAACTAACTCTGCAAGTTCTTTCTCTTTCAGAATATGGAAAAGTTTTTTTAAAACTGGTTTTGCTTGATTTGAAATTCCATTTTCTAAAAAAACACTTTCTTCAAAAAACTGCCAAACCAAATCTATATCATCAACTTTTGTTTTTTTGATAATTTTAAAATTCTGTTTTTGAGCTTGGTTGATTCTGTATTTTGTATCTCTCTTATAGTTTTGACGAATTTTAAGATAATTCTGCTGTACAGAAAGATGATGATTTTTAAAGTTTTTTAAATTAGAATCTACTTTGTGATGAAATACCTCTTCAAATTCAGTTGAAAACTCTTCGCAATTTGTAGTATTGAAAGGGTAATTCGAAACCAATTTGAATTTCTTTTGAAGTAAAATCAAAAAGGTTTTAAACTCCGAAGTAGATAATTTTTTAGTAGAAAAAACACCTAATTGTTGTACAAAAAGAGGTTGCTGCAAAAATGAAATTCCATATTTTTTTTTGACAGGAAGTGGCATGACAGCCTCATAATTTTGCTCATTATCTTCTAAAATAAATCCTTCCCAATTTGGAGAAACACAATCCAAATACCAAGAAAAGGCATAAATAATATTTTCTTTTGATGAAGAAATACATTTATCCCATTTTTTCTTATCGATTTGATGATGTTTGAAATGTTGCAAATCGGGATTAGGGATTGGAAATTAGGAAAATACGAATACATTTTTTAAACACAGAGTTACGGAGAACATAGAGAATGAAAATAAGCAATTTCATTAAATCTAAATTCTAACTTCCGACTTCTAACTTTATTCAACTGGTTACTGGTCACTGATAACTGATAACTGAATCGCCATTTCTTCTTGAATTTCTTGTGCTTTTTTTCCTGCCCTTTCTGCAAAATCTCGGTCTTTACTGGCATAAATAATCTGACGGGAAGAGTTTATTAAAAGCCCACAGTCTTTTGTAAGTCCTGCTTTCGAAACTTCTGCTAAATTTCCTCCTTGCGCTCCTACTCCTGGAACTAATAGAAAATGATTTGGAATTATTTTACGAATGTTTTCAATATATTCTGCCTTTGTTGCGCCTACTACATACATTAGATTTTCGTCTGTTCCCCAGTTTTGGCTTTTTTCTAACACTTCTTCATAGACTTTTTTACCATTTTTGAGTTCTAACATTTCAAAATCTTGCGCTCCAGAATTGGAAGTTAGAGCCAACAAAATTGTCCATTTATCTTTTATTTCTAAAAAAGGTTTTACCGAGTCTTCACCCATATAAGGCGCAACCGTAACGGCATCACAGTTTAGATTTTCAAAAAATGCTTTTGCATACTGTGAAGATGTGTTTCCAATATCGCCACGTTTTGCGTCTGCAATAATAAAGACATCATGAGGTAAAAAGTCAATCGTTTTTTGAAGACTTTCCCAGCCTTTTGTTCCTAGAGCTTCATAAAAAGCAGTGTTGATTTTGTAAGAAACGGCATATTTTTCTGTCGCATCAATAATTCTTTTATTAAATTCAAAAATAGGGTCTTTTGCATTTAATAAATGAAATGGAATTTTTTTGATGTCGCTATCCAGACCTACACAGAGATAGGAATTTTTGGCTTTTATTTGGGAAATAAGTTTAGTACGGTTCACTTTTTTTGTATTTTAACCGTCAACGAGACTTCGTCGTTGTTGAGGTATCTAAATTTTGGAATAAATTTTATACAAAAATAGTGTTTTTATCTAACTCTTTCAATGCTTGTTTTTCATTCATTATTTTTATCAGAAAAAGGAAGAATTATTTTTGAGGAATTTGAGGGGAATACTAGGTAGGATTAGCGAGTGATTTTTATGATTTGTATGATAAATACAAGATAAATTTTAATTACTTTTTGAGAAACTTTGACACTCCTTTCATAAGACTATCATTAGTTTCAACTATTGTCAGAGTTAGGGTATTTAGAATTTGTTTATTTTTTCCCTCAATTTTTGAAATTTATTTTTTAGAAATGTAGTGTATTTTAGCTGCATCGCAGCGTAATATTGGTAGAAGAATAAATTAAGATGTAATTTAGAGCTGCGTAGCTGCGAAACATTGAAATTTTATGATTTTCAAACATCAAAAAGCGATATTACGCAGCTACGCAGCTTTTTGATAATGTATTTTCTTCATGACTACAAATAGTACGCAGCTACGCAGCTAAATTTCTAAGAAAATAAAATGATTTCAACGAATCATTTTTTGCAGGAAAAATTTTTGAAATTCTGAACACCCTACGTCAGAGTTATTTTGGATTACCAAAAAAAACGACTGACAAAGTTTTATAAAAAATCAATACTGCTGCAATGTATTTTGAAGCTCTGCACGAATTTGCTTTTCAAGAGGAGAAGGACTAATCACACGAACGGACGAGCCATAGCCCAAAATCAACATTTTGAGTTCGTAATTGACAATCAAATGCAGACGGATTCTGTATTCATTATCATCTTCTATCAAAACTTCTTGGGTGTGATGAATAGGTTGTGATTTGATATATTTTCCTTGAAAAGGGTCAAAACTCAAAATTACATCTTCTGGCTTTTGGTTGAGAGCCGAAACGCCAATACAATAATGATAAAATTCTTCTGGATTAAAATGAGCTTGTTCTGGAGTCATAAAAAGAGTTTCATCGGAGGGTTCTATGTCCATTATTCTATCCAAACCAAAGGTTCTGACTTCGTTATATTTGCGTACCCAACCAATCAAATACCACATATTTCGGTATTCTTTGAGCAAATAAGGATGAATGCTGTATGGTTTTGTGTGTGGTTCGTTGTGTTTTTGATAGAATATTTTGATGACATTCTGCTCTGAAATATGATAAATTAAATCTTTGAGTTGGTGCGTTCCTTTTCCTTTATAAATCGATTGTTCGACTTGAATAATTCGCTGTACATTTTTTTGTATTTCAGAGCTTTTGGCAATTTCCATTCCGTCCAAGACTTTATCTACTGCCCCTGAAAACTCATTAAAAATAGGAAGTTCTCTAAACTCTCCCAAAAGAGATTCTACAAAAGCCATAGCCAGTTGCTCATCGTCAGAAAGATTGACAGACAAAAATTTGTACTTTGTATCTGAATACGAATAACCTCTCATTTTTTTGCTGTACTCAATTGGTGCATCAAATTCGTCACGCATAGCAGCCAAATCTTTTTCGATGGTAGAAGCCGATGAAACTCCAAAACGCTCACGACAGGCTTCCAACAATTCATCTTTGGTAGGAAAAGGTTTGAATTTGCTGCGTAACATTTGGTCGATAAGCAAATAGCGAAAAAAAGCGAGTTTGGTAGCTGCCATGGTAACAATTACGAATTAAAAATTACGAATTATGAAATAATCAGTGTATCTAATTACAATTTTAATTTGATGATTCATAAAAACGAAACAACTTTTATATCAAATCATAATTCTAACAAAAAACGCATTTTAAAAGGGCATTGCCAAAAAAAATAACATTTATTTTTGATTATCTAAATAAAACCCACAAATTTATTCGTGGGAAAACTTACTTCTAATTTCAATCAAAGCCTTTTCTAAATTTTCTACATTTGGAAATTCTGGTAAAGTAGAATTTTGATAGGCTTTTTCTAGGAGTTCAATTTTATGGTCTGCTTTCTCAATCAGTTCTTCATACGTAAAAAAACCACTTCGGATTTTTAGTAATTCTTCTCTATTTGGACGTTTTACAATGACTTCTTTTTTCTCTAAAATCTCAATTGCCATATCTAAAAGACGAAAAGTGTGCATCATATTTTTTGCATCATAATTTTTGCCATGTTCAAGTGTGTTTTCATAGCGTGTGTCATTTCGCTTTTCTACCCATTCCCAATATTGTTTGTATTCTTTACAATGTGCTGCATAGCCTTCTTTATTGAAATACAAATAAGCAATCGGATTTTCTCCTTTCGGAATACTACTCAAACTGACTTCATTCGAATCTATATTTTTCAGAATTCCTTTATAATAAAAGTCATTTTGTTCATTTTGATTATGATAAAAAAGTAAATACGTATTTTTGATATGATTTACTGACGAAAGACCACAATTTTCTTGTTTGTAATCGTTTGTTTTGAGCCATTTTTGAAGAGAAATACTTCCGTTATCAGTTAGGATATAACAAAAATCTAATACCTTTTTTCGTTCTTTTGGCATCGGATTAAAAATTTTCTTTTTTAGTCCTTTTGCTTTTTTGATTTGAGTAAGGACATAACCAGCAAAGGTATCTCTACATAATTTTGATAAAATGTCTTCTGACTTTATAAGATCAAGAATTGGGTTTTTGTAGATAATATCTTCTTTGGCAGTATGAAAAATCTCAATCGCAGACGGATTATTTTTTGATAAAAGTTCTATAAAACGTTTTATTTCATAAAAAACAACATCATTTTTCTCATCGCTCACTTGTGGAATATACTCCAAACCATAAAATTTTTCTTTTGGTAGAATAAAAATTCCTTTTATATCTGTGTCAGAAGTAGGCAAATCTGTTCCGTAGGCTTTACTTCCTGCAAGTGCTTCTAAGAGGATTAAATTTTCTTTTTTTAGTGTTTCTAGGTTTATCATAAGTTGTAATAATGTTTTTTAAAGAATAAGGAAAATCACCCCATCAAAGCAAATAAATGTAAATTTAAGTTCAGTTTTAGATTTTCTAGTGTTTTTCTACTACATTATTTTTTAGATTTGTATCTATTGTTTTGTAACAGCAAAATACAAATTCATGAAACCTAACGAGAAACAAAAGTACATTCTCAAACAAATTACAAATTTAGCACATAAAATCTGCGATATTTCATATACACTACCACTATGAAAATATACTTATTCTCAATATTTACCTTGGTGATTTTGACATTAACTTCTTGTGAAAAACCAATAAAAGTATTTCAAATAGATACAGATGTTGAACATAAAATTTTAAAACTCTATAAAGATTCAACATTCGTTGAAGAAATAGACGAGATTGAAGATAGTTATCAATACTTAGGAAATTGGACTGGTAGTTTAAAAGAGGGTTCGACTTTTAAGACAATCGCAACAAGAAAAGGATATGATATTATTACTTTAACTCCAATTCAAACATACAGAGTAATCAATGGTCAAGCTGTTGAGATTAATGAAAACAATAAATAAAAGAAAATCTACACCTCACTTCACTCGTTGGAGTAAATTGAAAAAACAAGCTGTTAAGCGTTGATTTATCAGTTTAGCAGATATTCAGACTTGCAAGTGTGGGTCTTTTTTATTTACTATTATCTCTGCAAATCTAAAAAAAACTTGACCAAAAATTTCAAGCAGGAGAGAGCTATTACAATTATGACACTTGAAAAGTGTCAGCTACAGGAATACAATGAAGGCATTACTTTTGCGTTTTGGTATAAAATGTATCACAGACTTCCCAGTCTGTGCAAAATATAGTATTCCCAACAGACTAGGAAGTCTGTTTTACGTATAAATTCTATCCAAATGAAAGTTTTATTTTATAAATATAGTTCAAAATATGCTTTTTTAAGTTTGTTTTTGATTGCTTTTTTTAGTTCTATTTCACTTTTTGCTCAACAAAAGCCAAATGCTGATAATCATGGAAGAGGTTTGTTATTAGAAGAAGAAGTAAAGGAAAGTCAAAAAATTCAATTAAAATCTCAGCAAACAGAAGAAAGTTATCGTGGTCTACCTTCTGCTGTTTCACTCAAACAATACTGTCCAACCCCTGGAGACCAAGGAAGTTATGGAACATGTGTAGGTTGGACGACAGCGTATGCAGCAAGAACGATTTTAGAAGCTCGTCAATTAGATTTGCGTTCACAAGCCGAAATTGACAAACTCATTTTTTCCCCTGGATTTATTTATAAATTAGTAAAAGAAGAAGAAGACCAAGATTGTACGTATGGTGCAATTATGACCGATGCACTCAAAAAAATGCAGGTTCATGGCGTAGCAAAACGCAGTAGTTTTCCTGAGCAATGTGTCGATTATGTCCCTGAGAGAACCTACAAAGAAGCCGAAGAGTATAAACTAAAAGATTATGTACGTTTGTGGAATATTGGTTTTACACAAGAAGAACGAATTTTGGCACTCAAAAAAAGTTTGACAGAAGGAAATCCTGTTGTAGTAGGAATGGAAGCACCTCCTTCAATTTATCAAGCACAAGAATTTTGGCGACCTACTGAAATAGCTGGTCAAGGATGGGGAGGACACGCTATTTGTGTCGTTGGCTTTGATGATAAAAAAGGAGAAAAAGGTTCTTTTGAAATAATGAACAGTTGGGGAACAGGCTGGGCAAATGGTGGTTTTACGTGGATAGAATATGATACGTTTACTGATTTTGTGCGTTTTGCGTATGAACTTGTGCCTTATTATAAACCTAAAAAAGAACGTCCTTTACTAGCTGGGAGTCTGCGTTTTGAACTTGCCAATGGAAACAAAATTGAGTTAAAAAAGAACGGAGTTGCTACTTACAAAACACCTCAACCTTTTAGTGGAGGCACAAATTTCCGTCTTTATCTTTCTAATTTCGAACCTGCTTATGTATATGCTTTTGCAACTGATAAAACCAAAAACGTACAAGTTGTTTTTCCTCATAAAGCTTATATAAGTCCATTTTTGCCTTATCATAATGGCGAAATTGCTTTTCCAGATGAAAAACATTATCTAACGATGGATAATGTAGCTGGAACAGATTACTTTTGTGTTATTTATTCTCGTTATCCTTTAGATATAAATGATATTTATCAGAAGTTAGGACAGCGAAAAGGCACACTTAAAGAAGGTTTAGAGCAAGTTTTAGGAAATAAATTAGTCAGTACAAATGAAGTTGCTTATTCTCAAAATGAAGTAAAATTTTCTACTAGTTCGCTAAAAGGAACAGCTGCTTTTTTTGTGGTAGAATTGGAACATAAATAAATATTTTTTTTTGTATTATAAAAATACTACACAAACTCTTTTAAAAATTGTATTTATTTTACCTATTTATCTGAATCCAAATAAGTTCAAGTTAAATTTTTGGCTCTTTTTTCGTTGGCTATACATCACAAATTTATACAGATTTTTTTTGTAACAAATTAGTCTTTTCACAAAAAGATTATTTTAGATTGCTATATATTTATGCATTCTAGTTATGGTATTATTTTATGTTATGATTTTAGCAAACTGTTTTGCTTATTTAGTAAAATCTTTCAATTAGGTCTATACAAATATGATTTATTTGAACACTTTTTTCCCCTCTTTCACAAGTTAAAATATCTTCTCAGAATCCACAAAAACCTGTAAATCAATAAATTAAATTACATTTATTGATTATAAAACTTCAAAAATCACCAAAACTATCTTCTTTAGATTGCGACTTGCAGCAAAATTATAAACATACTAAGATTACAAACAGTCGAAAAACAAGCATTTTTTAAAATTTATAACCTTTTCAATAAAATATTGTATTTTTAATTTGTTAGAGAAGTCATTTTTTATTACTTTTGAGAACTATCAATAAGGTCAAAGGTATGGCTTTTTAGTTATTTTACAAAACACAAACCTTATTGTACTTTTCAAACCACATAAAAAACAATTTTACTACACAACCAACAATTACTTACAAAAAAACAATAAGCTCAAATTGCCTTATGTACAATGATATACCAAAAGAATTAGATGTAGTTCTTCTTACTCATCCTAGAGATGAAGAAGATGTAGTTCGTTTATTGCCTTGGGCAAACAAAATTTCTCTTGAAGAAAAAGCTGAATTATTAGGATGTATGAGACCTGTTTTTGGAGAGGTAATCAGAACTAATAATTTGAATGTAGGAATTTTATTTATACCTAGTTTAGCTGAGAAAATAATCAACCCTGTTACAAGAAGCAAGGTAAGATTATTAATAGAGAGTGAAGTAGTAAGAATGTTAATTGTGTCACAAACAAAAATAGTTTGTTTAGGAGGCTTAACAGCATCTCTATTAGGGTATGGAAGACATCTCAAAAAAGCTCTTAAGGATTACCCAATCCAGATTACTACTGGGCATGCTCTTACATCAATTTCTATCTACAAGACATATAAAAAAGTGATAGATGAATTAGGTGTAGATATGCAAAATGAAGGTATATCTCTACTTGGAGTAGGAAGTGTAGGAACTGCTTTTGCAAGACTTTTAATAAATAAAGAAAAGAAACTCAACTATTTGCTGCTCATAGATAAGCCTAGTAAAGAAACAGAATTAATTAATCTGAAAAAAGAATTAGAATTAATAACTAATATTCCTGTTCTTTTAGAGACAACAAATAACGATGGGACTATTAAAGAGGACAGTATTATTTATGAGAGTAAGGTATTAATCAGTGCTGTAAGCAGTAAAGATGTAATACAAATTGCTGATATTCCTGCCAATAGAATATTGATAGATGATAGTCAGCCTTACTGTTGGAACAGAGAAGAAGCGTGGGGGAGAGTAATTGAAAAAAATGATATAGTTCCTTGTGAAGCAGGTCTAATAGATTGCTCTACTATAGGTTATTTGTCAGATTTTCCTTTTGATTTTGCTAATCATGATGAAAATGGAACAACTACTTCGTGGTGTTGTATGGCAGAAGGACTCTTGAAACATTTGGATAATAGTCTGCCTTCAATTTTGGGAATACCATCATCAGAGCAGATAAATGTTTATTATAATGCCTTTGAAAGGTTTAATTTAAGTGCTGCAACCCTTCAATGTAAAGGTAATATTTTACCAATCGGAAAACTAAAAGAAAATTTTACTGAGGAAAAGAAAGAAATTCATTTTACAAATTTAGGACTTTCAAAAAATATTTGTTAGACCAAAGAGTATTTTATTTTGCTTAGAGTTTATAAACCCTAAACTAGAAAAAAACGAGTTCACACAGTGAAAACTTGGTGCTGTTATTAATTTGCTAAAACACTAAAATTAAGATAACAAAAAAGGTAAACTTCCTTTTTAAAAAAATTCTCTTTTTATTTTAACTCTAATTTTACTTTTAACTTTTATGAAACTGATTTACCAAAACAAAGACGAAAAGCAAAATGCTTTTTACAGAATTTATATTGATGAACAAAAGAAATATCTTCTTATCAGTACAGGAGGTGATATTACTCAAGAGTTTCATACTACTACAAATCTTAAGTTTTTAGAAGTAGTCGAAGAATACAAATATAATAGCATCATTTTCGATTTGAGTAAGCAAAAATCTACTCAAGTAAAAAGCAGAATTTGGTTTGTTTCTTATGTGACTAAAAAAGCTCATTCTATTTTAAGCCAAAATAATATCTATTGTGCTGTTATAAGTTCATCTAATGCACTAGAAAAAGCTGTTACAAGTATTATTAAAAATTCAATAACAAGTTTTAAACCTAATATTCATATCGACTTTTTTAATCCTGACCAATTGCAAGAAGCTAAAGATTGGGTAACACATAAAAACAATGTAGTTTCAATTGCCGAATAAATAAGTGATAAATATTTATTGAAGTTGTTTAAGAATAGAAAAAAGCCTTTTTTACTTTTAAACAACTTCATTTATTGCAGTCCTTTCCACCAATTTTCAAAAGGTTGATTGCTATTTTGAATTTCTACTTTCTCTCCAATAATTGGAGTTACTAAAGAAAATGGTTTTTCTAAACTTTGATTCAGTGTGGAAACTTTTGTTAGAGGTTCGTCCCAAGCATGATTAGCAAGAGCAAATTTGGAAGAGTGAACAGGAAATAAACGTTTTGCATTCAAATCTTTAGCAGCTTTTAAGACCTCCTCAGGCATCATATGAATGTATTTCCAACTTTTATCATATTGTCCATTTTCTAAGATTACCAAATCAAAAACTCCGAATTTATCGCCCATTTCTTTGAAATGTGTATCATAACCACTATCTCCACCAATATAAATTTGCATGGTAGGCGTTTTCAAAACATACGAAGCCCAAAGAGCTTGATTACGCTTAAAACCACGACCAGAAAAATGACGAGTTGGAATAACATGAACTTCAAAATTGTCATCTAACTTAATTTCTGTATTCCAATCTTCTTCATGAATTTTATTCAAATCAAATCCCCAATGTTCAAAATGTGCTCCCACACCTAAACCACAAAATACATTCTTGATTTTTGGTTTTAATTTTAAAAGCGTTTCATAATCTACATGATCCCAATGGTCATGCGAAATAAAGAGATAATCTATTTCTGGAATATCATCAGTTGTGTAAGCATCTGTTCCATTAAAAGCCTTTACTGTAAATGAAAAAGGAGAAGCCGAACCACTAAAAACAGGATCAACTAAAATCGTTTTTCCGTCAAGCTGCATAAAATAAGACGAATGCCCAAACCAAATTAAAACATTTTCAGTTGCATCTAAAGCAAATAAATCAATTTTGGTAGAAGGAATTTTATCGACAGGTGAAACACGGCTTTTATCTCCAAAAGCAAATTCTTTCAAAACTGTATAATAATTGGCATCTTCACTAAGGTCTGGGGTATGATGAATATTTTGAAAAGCTCCATCCTTGTAATTAGGCGATTTTTTGATGCGTTCCAAACGCTCTCCATCAGGAAGTTTTCCAAATTTGTCTTGTCGTAAAATAAGATTTGTAGCAATTGTAAGCATAATAGTTAAAACTAAAAGAGTATAGAAAGTTCGTTTGAAAAACATTTTCAATTTTTGTTTAAAGGTTTTTTCAGACCTTTTAAGTGATTTTTTTTTCATTTATAAAAAGTATTTAGAACAGATGAACGTAATAGATAATTTTTTGTTTCACAAAAAAGGCATTTTAATGAAAATTTAGTCATTTTCAACAAAGTATTTACTTCCTAAAATTTTCAATTGTTGCAGGTTGTGTGTTGAATAGTTGGTTTATTATGCTGTTGTTGGTGTTTTAGCGTAGCGACACCAACAACGAATATTACTTACAAGGAGCAGGGCATTTTTCTATCATTTCCTTTGCACTCAATGTATCCTTTTTCAGAAGATAATTATTATACATCTGTTGATAAGTTTCAGGCAAATGAGGGATTATTTTTTGCATTTTATCGTAATAAAAAATAGCACTGTCATATTTTTTTTCAGATTGATAAAGAACAGCTACTTGTTTCAAAAGTGCAATACTATAAGGCATTTGTTCTAATCCTTTTAGATAATTTTCTTTTGCAGCTTTGGGATTTTTTAAGTTAAGATATGCATAACCTTTATGCATATAAACCGAATTGATAAAATAATCAGATGGCACAAAATAGTCATTTATTTGGTCAGCCAAAGGCAAAACAGCATTAAAATTTCGGTTTTGATTATTGATAAGTAAATCAATTGTTTTGGCTTTATCTCGGTTCTGAACAAAGGAAATATAAACACAAATAGCTAATACAAATAGACTTAAATAGGCTAAATAAGTAGGAATTGTTTTGAAAGTAGGAAGAATAACTTTAGGTTTTTCAATGTGTTTTTGAACTGATTTTGAACCTGTTTTTTTATTTTTAGATTTAATTTTTTTCTTATTTTTTGAGTTTTGTATAATCGGTTTTTCTTCTATCTTAATTTCTTCTATTTTATCAATTTCCTTCTTTGTATTAGATTCTGAAAGAGAATTTTTACTAAATAATTTTCTATCATCTATCAGAATAATTCCAATACTGGTAGCCAAAATTAGTGTATGGACAATTCGCTCTTTTGGAAAAGAAAAAACAGAATCAATTAGAAAAGCAAAAACAACAAGCACCAAAATATTTTTGTTCTTTATTCCGACATAAACCAAATAGCTCATCAAAAAAAGATAAAAAAGCAGTGTAATAATTCCACTTTCGGCAGCTATCCACAGAAAATCATTGTGAGGACGTTGTACATTAACTTCATTTTTTTCACTTCTGAGTCCTTCCAAACTATATTTGGGAATTTGATATTTCCAATTTTGAAAACCTACTCCTAAAAATGGATTTTCTTTTATCATTGAAAGTGTTTTTTCCCAAAGTAAAAGTCGTTCTGCTTGGCTATCTGTTTGTGTCAAATCTCTCCAACTTTTTTCTTTAGAGTTTTGGTCAAAATTTCCAGTATTTAAAATTGAATATTTATAAAACACAAAACCACCAACACTTCCCAAAACCAAAACAGTAAGCGCAACATACAAAAAGCGAAGATTGAGCAAGAAATAAAGCACATAAAAAAGCCCTATAAAAGCTGTTGCCACATAAGCACTACGAGTTTGAGAAAGATAAATTCCTATTAGAATAAAAATTATTCCAACTAAATAAGAAATACTGGTAATAAAATTATTTTCCTCTTTATTTTGCTTCTTAATTGCATTCTGAAAGCCCAAGAGAGCAAAAGGAAGTCCTAACACCAAATATGAACCAAAAAGATTCCGATTGACCAAAAAGCCACAAGGAGCAACTCCATCAGCACAATTCTGCAAAGCTCCTATATATTGCAAAATCCCTATTACTGCCAAAATGACGGCTTGCAACGAAATAATTTTGGTAAGTAAAGACAGTAATTTTTCTTCTTTTTTGATAAAATGAATAGAAAAAATGATGGAAAAAAAACAATTAATCAGTCGTATAATCTCTGAAATTCCTTCAAGCTGAAAAGGAGCATATAAAAAATGAACTAGGAAATAACTAAAAATTCCGATTGCTGCATAACCTAAAAAAGAAACGATACCTATTTTTTTGAATATGGAAAAAGGTATTTCTTTAAAGCTAAAAACCAAAATTAAAAAATTGACCACACTCCAAACTGTTGTTCTGAAAAGAACAGAATCAATTTGAGTTTGTCCATTTTTGGCAAATAAGAAGGGAAGAAAAGCAAGACTAGCAAGCCAAAGCCATTTAGAAGGATTCATTAAAAAGAAGTCAAATAGAAAAAGAATTTATTTTTAGTCGTTCAAATGTATTGATTTTTTGAGAGATTTTATAATCCATAAAAAAGACATTTACTTTTATAAAAATAGTAAATGTCTTTTTCTTGTTTTGAAGCTGAACTTATTTATTCTGCTGCTGCTGGTTTTTCTACACGAGTTGTAAACACATTAGATACATCTCCGTTTGAAAGAATAAGTGTTGTCTCTATGTCTAGAAAAGTGCTACTTCCAAATTGAATAGGAATACTATAAATAAGGCGTTTTTTGTCCTCGCTTAGCGTAATTTCACTAGGAGTTTTTGTGATAGGCTCAGGTCTATCTCCATTACTAAAAATAGGTACTAACTTAACACTAAGTCCTGATGCGTTTATTCTATCATAAGGGTCGTCAATATTAATTTCGATAGTAAAACGAGTTGCATTTCCCAAATCTTCACCCAAATCATTTGTTCCCAAATCTACTGTATTTAGTTCATTAAATTGAGGAGAACCACTTCCTATAATCTCAGGAGGGGCAACAGCTTGTCCTTTTACACCAAAACTAAATACAGGAAAAGCAGGGTCATTTGTAGAAAAACTAATCTTTCCTATTGTTGTTCCTCCTAATTTGGGCGCAAAAGTAACAGAAAATTTTAGGCTTTGTTTAGGGAGTAAAGCAACTGTATCTTTTTCTAGTTTCACAAAAAAATCTGGGCTATCACTCGTAATTTGACTAAAGTAAAGCATTTGTTCACCTGTATTTGTAAGTGTATAACTTTTGGTTACAGAATCTTTCAAAATTCTCAATGTACCATATTCTACTAGTGTAGATTGGTTTTGCATAGGAGCTGTTCCTTGTTTTACCTGTACAGAATTAGGTTGTATAGAGTCTAATTCTGCTTGCATCATACAAGATGTAAACACAGATAGACAAAGAAGGATATATATTATTTTTTGTATATTTTTCATAAATTGATATTAAAATAATTCATTTTTTACATAAATAGTGTTAATAGTTGTCGTTCCATAGATTGTATAACCTAACTCTTTCATTAAGTTATCAAATCGTTCTTTGTAGATATAGCCTTCTGTATAGCTATATGTTTCTACACAAACCAGCTTAGGAGTGGTTTGAAATTGCTTTAGAGATTCCAATATTTGATAATCCCAACCTTCCACATCTAATGATAAGAAATCTGGAAAAACACTTTTATTATATTGTTCAAGAACATACGTCAATGTTTTTACTTGTACATCTATTACTTTTTCTATGCGTGCTGAACCTTTTTCCTCATATCTTTTAGCCTCTTCTTCAGAAAAAGTATTTAGTGTAGGCGAATTCATTGAGTAATAAGCCAAAACAGATTCTTCGTTACCAATACCAATATTCAAATTTGTATCTTCTGGACGATATTTAGTAAATTTTTCAAACCCATCAGGATTAGGTTCGATAATAATTCCTCTTGAACCTTTTTCATAAAAAAGTGCTGTATTACTTATTTTGTAAGGATGGTATGCACCAATATCAATATAAGAAGGCTTATCTATCTTACGAGCAGTAAAGAAAAAATCTATAATCAAATCTTCTCCCGATTGTGAATAACTGACTTTTTGATGCAACTCTTTTTCAGAGGGTTTTGCTTTTCTAAATAACATGTGATGAGGTTTAGAATGAAATGACAAAGTTCTGTTATTATAACGATAACACAAAAATTAAAGGCAAAAAATAAGCCTATAAAATTTTATTTATCAGATATACTTTGTTTTTGGGTAACTTTATTAGAGAAGGTCTTTTTTTGATTGAAAAACTAACAAATGTTATTTCTAATCTGTTAAATCAAAAATAAAGCAAATTAAAACCTCTGAATAGCTTTTTTTGAAAAATAGTGTGTATTTTGGCTTAATTTTTTAGACTAGTTTATTCAAGTTCAAATGATATAAAAATAGGAACAGTAAAATACCATAACGTTGATTTACCATTTTTATTCGCTTTCATTCAAGTTATCCAACATTACTAATTTATACATGAAAACATACCTTCAAAATATATATTCAACTACTGAAAATGATAGCACACTTTTTCAGAAAACAAAGCAATCCATTAACTCCAAAATTAAATCTACTTTCAGATTTGGCTATGTAGGAGCTTTTGCTCTTTTGGTTTTGTCTTCTTGTAATCAAAATCAAAATACTGCTGAAGCTCAAGAGTTAGATTCTAATCAAGTTCCAATAGAGATGGTTGCTCAGAATGTAGCCTTGCAATATCCAAATTTGGCTACTTTAGACAATCCAGATGAAGATAATGAAGAGAAAAATCGCTTTTTGCTTACTCTTTTAGTGCAAGCTCTAACACAACAACATTATCAGCCTTTAGCCTTAGATGACGATTTTGCAGCCAAAACATTTGATTTGTTTTTGAAGCGAATGGATAACAACAAGCGTTATTTTACACAAGAAGACTTTAAGAAAATTGAAGCTCAAAAAAATCTAATCGATGACCAAGCTCTACAAGGCGATTACGCCTTCTTTAATACAGCTTATGAAATCTTCGAACAAAGATTAAAAGAATCAGAAGAAATAAGTACAGAAGTTCTCAAAACACCTTTTGATTTTACTAAAGATGAGACAATTGAATTAGATGGCGACAAAGCAATTTATGCGAAAGATGAAGCCGAACAAAAAGAGGTTTGGCGCAAACTTTTAAAATATCAGGTGATGGTTCGTTTAGATGATTTGTTACAAGCCGAAGAGAAAAAACAAAAAGAGGAAAAAGGCTATAAAGCAAAATCATTGGCTGAATTAGAAAAAGATGCTCGTGAGCGTGTACAAAAAAATCAAGATGAGTTTTTTAAACGCATGTATCGCTTAAAGAAAAAAGATTGGAGAAATCTATATTTAAACAGCATTACAAGTGCTTACGACCCACACACAGAATATTATCCACCAAAAGACAAAGAAAATTTTGATATTCAGTTTTCAGGTCAGTTTGAAGGAATTGGAGCAACACTACAAGAACGTGAAGGCGAAATAAAAGTAATGAATATCGTTCCAGGGAGTGCATCTTGGAAACAAGGCGACCTAAAAGAAGGCGATATTATCCAAAAAGTAGCACAAGGAGATGACGAACCTGTTTCTATTATTGATATGCCTTTAGATGATGCTGTTCAGCTTATTCGTGGAAAAAAAGGGTCAGAAGTTCGTCTTACAGTTAAGAAAGTAGACGGAACAACAAAGATAATTCCAATCATTCGTGATGTAGTTGTGTTGGCTGAAACATACGCCAAATCTGTTGTTTTAGAACCTCAAAAAGGAAAGAAAATTGGTTATATAAAACTTCCTTCTTTTTATTCTAATTTTCAAGATAAAAATGGACGTACTTCTTCAAGAGATATGAAAGAAGAACTCATCAAACTCAATGAAGCTAATGTAGAAAGCCTAATTTTGGACTTGAGAAATAATGGTGGAGGTTCGTTAGGAGATGTGATTGATATTGTCGGCTTATTTATCGAAACAGGTCCTGTAGTACAAGTGAAAGCTCGTGGTGGTCTACCAAAAGTTTATTCTGACAATGACAAAGAAGTAGTTTTTGATAAACCTTTGATTGTTTTGGTAAATGAATTTAGTGCTTCGGCTTCTGAAATCTTTGCTGCTGCTGTTCAAGATTATAATCGTGGTATTGTCGTTGGAAGTCCTACTTTTGGAAAAGGTTCAGTTCAAAACTTCCTTGATTTAGATAGAGTTTTGGGCGAAGAATATGCTAGTATTAAGCCTTTAGGAGCTTTAAAGCTCACTATTCAGAAATATTATCGTATTAATGGAGGAGCTACTCAGCTTAAAGGAGTTGTTCCAGATATTACACTTCCAGATATGTATTCGTATATAGATTTTGGCGAAGAGCAAGAACCATATGCACTAAAATGGGATGAAATTAGAAAAGCAAAATACCAAGAATGGTCTCCAAATTACAAATTGGATAAAGTTCAGAAAGAAACAGACAAACGAGTTTCTAAAAACACTATTTTCTCTTCTATTGATGAAAATGCACAACGTCTGAATAAACGAAGAAACGAAACGCTTTATTCGCTTAACTTGCAGCAATATAGAGACTTACAACGTACTTTAGAAGAAGAATCTAAGAAATACGAAAACTTGGTACAGGCAGACGAAACTCTTAAAATCTTAGCTCTAAAGAAAGACTTGGAAGAGAATAAAGCAGATACAGTAAAGCAAGCTAGTTTTAATAAATTTGAGAAAGAACTCAAAAAAGATATTCATTTACTAGAAGCTATCCGTATTATGAACCAAGTACAGTAAATTAACCATTGTTGAGGTTCAAATGAAACCGTCAATGAGGTATAAAAAAAAGAGTTTGAAAAAATCAAACTCTTTTTTTTGATTCTATTTTTTCAATCATAAATTTACCAAGCAATGAAAACACTATTTTTTTATCCTCTCTTTATTTTATTATTATTTACTTCTTGCTACCAAACAAAAGAGTTTTCAAGTGAGTCAGAAAATAAAGATGCACTACATCAAGTATTGAAATGTGAATCTGTCAAAAGTTTTATAGAAATGACTTTACAAGATTCTCCTAAAAAACCAAGAGCATACATAGACAAGTTTTTATATAAAGGTCAGTATGTCTTTTTCTTAGAAGAAGGTGGAGAAACGTACCCTGATAAAATGTACACTATCATAAACGCTGACTGTGAAGTAGTATGCCGTTCGGGTGGAATAGCAGGATTTGTTTGTGAAGATTTTGATAAAGCAGAGTTTGTAGAAAGAATTTGGAAAGATGAGAGATAAATCCCATCAAAAAAATAGCATAGTTTCACTTCGAAATTATGCTGTTTTTTTATATGAAAATTAGAGAATCAACAAATTACATCCTCTCACATCAGAATAATCAAAACGTCCCAAAACTTGAAACTCTCCTTTGGCATTTATTTTACCTAAATCCTGTGTTTCTATAAAAGCACAACTTTCTACATTAGCCAAATCTATGACATTGATTGCTCCACTTTGAATTTCAGATTCATTTTCTATATTTTTCAATTCAAAAGGGTCATTTGTATCACGAATAATAATTTTGAGGTAAGAAGGAGTTTGAAACCAAATTTCATTATCATCTAAATTATTTTTTTCTAGATTTTTAATTGCATATCCTTGAGATAAAAGCTCTGTCATTCCGTATTCTGAATCAATTGCAGAAACACCAAAAGCAGTCTTTAAAATGTGATGAACCTCTTCTCTTACCATTTCTTTTTTTCGTCCTTTCATTCCTCCTGTTTCCATCACAATTATTTCATTCTTTTTAGTGAGAGTTGGTTCTAAACTTTCAAATCGTTTAGTTTTAGGTAAGCAATAGTTAGGATATTTTTCTTTCAAAAAATCAGCAAAATCTAAAAGTGCAAATGTTACACCTAGCAAAAGAATTGGTTTTGTAGGATTTGTTATAGTTGCTTTTTCTAATTCATTCTTCAATTTTTCATAATCATACAGGAAATAATTTGAATTGGGTTGTGCATTTTTCAAAAAATAATCTACCATATAAATTAGCGAAGAACCATCACGTTCTAAGTAAGACGGCAGCAGCGCAAAAATCTGAAAATCACTTAATTGTCCGTATTCTTTATACAATTCTTCAAAAATAAATTGGCTTGATTTTTCATAAAAATGCAAATCCGAAATGGCATGTTTACTTCTCTGTGTCAAATCTGTTATTCCACTACTTGTGAAAATTTGATTTGTCTTTACACCTTCTATCTGTACAGTATGTGACTTAAAAAAACGAATTGGCAGAAATGGAATTTTATAAATAGAATTTATTTCTGACGGATTAATATTCAATTTTTCTATATACTGCTTATAAACAGGATTGTATTCTGATTGAAAATAAAATAACTCCAAAGCTTTATTTTCAAATGCTTCAAAATCGTTTTTTGGAATAGAGAAAATACTCTCTTTATACTTTTTTATAAAATTTTCATGCATATTATAAATCAATGACGAATTATGAAATAATCAGCGTCGCTAATTAAAAATTACGAACTAACTATTTATTTTACTGGTTCAAGCGTCGACGCTTGAACCAGTAAAACCAGTAAAAAAAAACTAAAAACATTCTTTTTCGTTAAGAAAGGAATACTATTTTCGATAACCTTTCAACAACTGTTAGAAAGTAATTTAAAAGTAGCTAAAACAAGTATAAAAATGAAATAACAATTTTTATTCTCATAAAAAATTACGATACTTGTTAGATTAACAATAAACTGATAAATTTAAAATCTAATAAGCTAAAAATCGTCGGTGGGAACATCGACAATGGCGAGGAGAATAACAAGTCGCTGTTTTTTCCGTTGTTAGTATCCCTACCAACAACAAAACTGAAAAAAAATTTATGATTGACAATAACATCTATTATACGCCCCGACAAATTGTTGAGGAGCTTGACAAATATATCATTGGACAACATGATGCCAAAAGAAATGTAGCCATTGCGCTGCGTAATCGTTGGAGACGTATGCATGTCAAATCAGATATGCAACGTGAAATTATGCCAAACAATATTTTGATGATTGGCTCAACAGGTGTTGGTAAAACAGAAATTGCACGTCGTTTAGCAAAAGTAGCAAATGCTCCTTTCGTAAAAGTAGAGGCTTCTAAATTTACAGAAGTGGGTTATGTAGGACGTGATGTAGAAAGTATGGTGCGTGACTTGGTAGAACAGGCTGTCAAATTGATACAAACTGAAAAACGTGATGCTGTCAAGCAAAAAGCAGAACAAGCCGTAGAAGATATTATTTTGGATGCGCTTATTCCACCTTTAAAAAACAGACAACCTTCTACTTCCACAACGCCTTCTACTGTTGGCTTTTCAAATGATGAAATGCCTACTTCAGATGCTGAACTTAACGAAAGAACAAGAGAGCGTTTTAGAGAAAAATTACGTGCTGGAGAATTAGAAGACAGAAAAATTGAAATTACTTTAGAGTCTAGCAATAACCCTGGTGTAGGTGTTGTTGGTGGTGCAATTGATGAGGTTTCGATGATGAACCTTCAAGAAATGTTAAGTGGAATGTTGCCTTCTCGCTCAAAAAAGAGAAAAGTTACCATAGAAGAAGCTCGTAAACTTCTTTTAGAAGAAGAAGCCTTCAAACTCATTGATATGGATGAAGTAAAAATAGAAGCCATCAAAAAAGCCGAAAACTCAGGAATCATTTTTATTGATGAAATTGATAAAGTAGCTTCTTCTGGAAACAAAGGAGGAGGAGCAGATGTAAGTCGTGAAGGTGTTCAACGTGATTTGTTGCCAATTGTAGAGGGAAGTGCTGTTACGACCAAACATGGAATTGTCAATACAGACCATATTTTATTTATTGCTGCTGGTGCATTTCATGTTTCGAAGCCATCTGATTTAATTCCAGAATTACAAGGACGCTTTCCAATTCGTGTAGAACTTAATTCTCTTACAAAAGAAGATTTCCATAAAATCTTGAAAGATCCAAAAAATGCACTTAGTAAACAATATGTTGCTCTTTTGGATTCTGAAGGTGTAAAACTAACCTATCAAGAAGATGCTTTAGAAGAAATTGCAGATATTGCTTTTCATATAAATTCAGAACTTGAAAATATTGGAGCAAGACGTTTGCATACAGTTATGAGTCATTTGCTCAATGAAATTTTATTTGACATTCCTGATACTATTCCTCCAAATGCTCATGTTGTCATTACCAAAGATATGGTACAAGAAAAGCTAAAAGCTCTTATTAAAAATAGAGATTTGAGCCAGTATATTCTGTAACTTTGTTTTATAAAAAAAGGCTTTGTATCATTTTTGATGCAAAGCCTTTTTTATTTGTTTGAAATAATTTTAGTACCATTCTATATCAACAGCTTCTAAATCTACATCTGGAAAATTATACTTTTCTATCAACAACTTTCTTGAAAATGATTTTTCTTGTGGGTCTATCATAGAATATAATAATTCTTTTATTTCATCTAGCTTTTCTTTATCTATGCTTTGAGCTAAATCCCATACTTTATTTACAGTATAACCTCCCATAAGTGTACTGGCTTCCATAACTCCACTATTAATTTTTAAAAGGTTATCTGCTCGTTCTATTACTTCTAAAAATTTGGTAAACGTAAATGACAAAGAACTTCCCCATTGCATTTTGTAGTCTTCTAATTGCTCTTTTTTTCGTTTTTTATAGCTTTGTGATTCTATATTATCAACATACCTTTCTACATCGTTATTAATTAGTTTATACTCAAAGGGCTTTCTATTTCTCAAAAATTTGCCGTTTTTAAAATTTTTCGATACATCTTCTCCTATATCAAATGCTTTCATTAAAGATTTGAGTTGTTGTAATCTATAAAGTTCTGGAGGATGAGAAGAAGTAGCTTCTTCATTCCAATCTGATCGATTTGGAACTAGATTTACAAATTGGAGATAAATATCTAAAAAATCTTTTACTGTATAAAATGTAGGAGTAATTCTAGTATTTCCAATATAGATACCCAATATTTTTTTATTTGCATCATTCCAAGAAACAACTAAGTTTTTATCAGAGTAAAAGTAATAATGCGAACTATATTTCTTTTCTATAGAATCTGCTTTGCCAAATAAACGCTCAATATCTTGTGCCTCTGTTATTTTCAAAGCATCTAAACCTTCTTTTCTAATCAAAAATTCTACAATCTTATTATCTGATGTTCTATAACAATAAAAATCGTTATTGTGTGTATTAACCCAACCATCCCCAGTAATCTCTTTTTCTGTTATAGATAGTTTATCTAATAATATATTGCTATTTTGATTAAGACGAACACCCAAAAGAGTGATTTCATCTAAGTTAAAATCTTTTGTCAAAATGTTAATATTTTCTTGTAATTCCATAAAGTATAATGTTTTTTTTGATTAAAAATAATAAAACCACATCTGACAAAAATCAAATATGGTTTTATAGAAATTAATAAATATTAAAAATTACTCTTCCGTATTCTCAGGCAATTTCAATCCACTCAAAACGCTACTTAATTGCGTTCCTTTCAAAAGATTTCCAAAGACATCAGCGATTGATTTTCCTCCCAAAATAGCCAATGGAGCCATAGAATCTGCCATTTTTTGAGCCAATTCTTTATCAGAGAAAGATTGTAAAGCTGCAATCAAATCTGGAGAAACGGCTTTTGCTTTTGCTACAACGGCTTCTACTTCGGTTTGCTCTTCCAAAATAAACTGTTCTAATTCTTTTTGTGCTTTTTCTAACTCTACATTATTGACAGCTTTTTGTCTTGAAAGCTCGTCATCATTGATTTGATTAAGTGATTTTTGTTCGTCTAATCGTGCTTGTAAATGACGTTCTTTACTAATTATTTCGCTTTCAATTTTAGTAAGAGTTACTTCTAAGAGTTTTTGAGTTTCTTGTTTTTGAAGCTCATAAATGGTCTGTTTTGTTTCGGATTGTGTAGCAGCAATTTGTCTTGTAATGGCTTCGCTTTCTTGTGTAAATTCTAGTTTTCTTTTTTCAGAATTGATACGCAACGTTTGCATAACAGTATCTTGCTGCGAAGAAATCAATAAATTTTCAATGTTTGCATCTCCCAAACTTATATCCAAAATTTCTACGTCATAAATACGCATTCCATTTTCTTCAAAAAGTCGTCCTGTTCGTTTTCCTGTTTTCTTATCTGATTCTCCCAAAATAGCATCTCTCAAAATAGTAATTCCATTGGCATAAAATTCCATAATTGGGTATCTTCTGACTGTATTTCGAATATACGAACGCATGTGGTCTGTCAAAAATTTGACATAATTTTCTACATTGAACCATTTATCCGAACTTCCTTCAAAATTGACACGATACGAAAGATGAATTCTTACTTGTGTATAATCTGCTGATTCTGCCATTATTTCATCAGAAACTTTATTGTACAAAACTCTCAAATAAACAGTTTTAATAGAATTATCTGTCGTTTTTGGAGTTCCTGTTGAAAGTTCAATTCCTTCCAATTCTTCATCATATTCTAATAAATAGGATTGAGGACCTTCAATAACCTTTCGTTTTCCAGTCTTGCTGACCACCAAAACAGCATAACCTGTCCAAGGTGCAATCGTAACAGCTCCTTCATATTTTGTATCTAATGTAATCATGCGAGGTGGCGTGTGCGTATTATCACGATTAAACTCATCACCTACCATTTCATCTGAAATTTTTGCTTTCTTACGTAGTTGTTGAGACTGTTGAGGAGCTTGATTTTGTTCTTGAACTTCAAAATCAGTTACAAAATTATCATTTTTGGCAATATTTTGTAAGGCTAAATTATATTCTAAGGCTTCATTATTATTTGGAAACCATAGCGAAGTTTGTTTTTTGGAAAGTACACGACGCACCAAAACAAATTCTCTAGGGTCAGGTAAAAACATTGCTGCACCCTTCATAAGGGCAACTGTTCCTGTTTTTCTATTCAAATAATAACGTCCTTCTCCTGCTGGAATCGCAATGGCATAATGGCGTTCTTTTGTTCCGTAACGAACAATGGCATGTTCTGGACGAGGATAATAAATCATTTGATCTTTTCCTGTAATGAAAAGTTCGTCGCCTTCTTTGTACTCATTTTTTCCTTCTTTGTAAGGCGCAATTACTTTTATATAAAGTCCACTCATTTCATTGAGTTCGATGGCTTTAAATTTTCGCATTCCATTTTTTTGAATAAAAACCTCTGTCGGTTCAGGGAAGACTACTTTTGGTCCTTGAATATAGCGTTTGTTTCCGTCTTCATTCAATAAAATACAATATTCCAAACGCTCTAAAGTTACTGCTTCACGTACATATTCGTCGTCGTCTGCATACTCATCTCTGACTACTTCGATGCCTGTTGGTGGAATATAAAATGAAACTTCATCGCCACGAATAATCAGAAGTTGTCCCATAGTTAGGGTTTCTGCTACTTCGTTTAGTTCTTTTGCCTCATTTGCTTCTCCTTCTTTTGTCTTGATGACTGATTTTCCCCAATTTGCTCGTGCCTGTTCTTCATCATAAATGCGAACTAACAAATATTGATTCGAACTCAGATTATGCCCACGAATAACTCGTGCCATTTGTCCTGCCCAAAGCGCAAAAGAAATAGGTCCTGCAATATTTACTTTTCGTCCTACATTGAGTTCTGCCAAATTATTACTTGTTCCAATCTTTGGAGGATTTGTGTCCTTTGAAGGATTTTTTAATACTACATACCATCCTTCAGGAGCAATAATAAAAGAGCGCATAGAATCCTCTAAATTGCATTTTTCGAAACGCTTTGTAGCAGGGTCAAACATAACAGGACGGTCAGTATTGGCAAGACTGGTCTTGTAAGGACCTACATAAACATTTATGTTTCCTTTTGTTTGGTCAGAAATAAAAGCGTATTCATTAGGAGCTAAAACTAAATCTCGTTCTCGGTTTACGTCAGACATAAGTTATTGGTGTTAAGTTAAAATGATAGATAAATTTGATGGTTATGAATAGAATACTTTGTGATAAAATTCTTCCTCAAAATAAGAATAAATCAGAATTTTACAAAGGATAAGCCTAGTTAGTGTAAAAAATACAATAAGATATTTATATTCCTTAACGCTACTTTATAAATAAAGGTTTCATTTTTTTTAAAGTAGCAGCATTTTTGTTTTAATTTAAAAAAATTAGTTCTATTTGTTTGACTAAGGAAGAAGAGTTAAATAAGCTGCTATTTTCAAACATACAATTGGCTGATAATAAATGAATTAAATTTGTAATTTTTAATTAGCTTCGCTGCTTTAATAGGTCGTAATTTCCTAAACTCCTGTCCTTATGAAAAATTATCTGTATTTAATTTTAATTATTCTCTCCTTTTTTTCGTGTACAAAAGAAGATCTTGTAGTAGAAAAACGTAACTATAAAATGGGTTTTACTACCTTTCCTTATGATTTTAGTATGGAAGCTGTAAATTCTACGTACTTATTTATAGAACAAAATGCCGATATTTATTCCGAACAGATAGACAATAAAATTCCTTGGGAATCACTTTTAAATCAAACTGATTTTCCTACTGAATTTGTAGAAAATATAGATGGGAAGATTAGCCGAAAAATAAATAGTCATCAACTTCTGCTTTCTGTAAGTTTATTAAATGATTTTAGAAATGATTTAAAAGAGGGATATAATGAACAAATTCCGATTTACAATTCCTTAACTGATGAACATATAGAAAATGCTTATTTTCGTTATTTGGAATATTTGGTAGATCGCTTTTCACCAGATTATTTGGTAATGGCAATGGAAGTAAATGAATTGAAACGTTCTAATCCGAGTAAATGGAATGAATACAAACTTTTATCAGATAAATTAAGAGTTCGTTTGAAGTCAAAATATCCTACTCTCAAATTAACCGAATCGTTTACTTTACATACTTGGTATCAACAATCAACGGATTTTATAAATGATGTTCGTACACAAAGTGAAAAATCAGATTTTTTGGCGATTAGTTTTTATGCTTTTGTGATGCAAAAACATACAAAGGCAGAGTTTCAAGGTGCATTTGATTTTTTACACACTCAAACTTCTAAGTCTATCGCTTTTGTAGAAACAAATGCTTTAGCACAAGATTTGTATATTCCCAATCTGAATAACTTGTTTATTCCTTCGTCAGAAGTCGAACAAAATGTTTATTTAGAAACTCTTTTAGAAAATGCTCAAACCAATAATTATGAATTTGTAATTTGGTGGGCGCATAGAGATTATGACAAACTGTTAGCTTATTTTCCAAAAGAAAGCCAAGATTTAGGAAGTATTTGGAGAGATACAGGTCTTTTGGATGAAACTGGAAAAGAACGTCCTGCTTTTTCTACTTGGAGAAAATATTTTGAGATGTAAAAATTAAATTTAGAATCTAATAAAGGATACTATTATTGGTAAGAAAAGCATTGGAATTATAGCTTACCTATTGATTCCTAAAAGTCTAAATAATCGCTTTATATTAAACTTTGGAAGAGGGGGAGCTGGTTCTGTAAAAGGATGCTCTTTTTCTTTTATGTGTTCTTTAGCCTTTTCTATTAGCTCATTATCTGTCCAAGGTAATTTTTTTATACTCAAGTTAGAATCAGAGTTCTTATCCAAATTACCAATATATCCAGCAGTCATATCTATATAATCATAAAAACCACCATCATATGATTTCCAAGAAGAACTTTCATAACAAAAAAACATAGATTTTCCATACTTTCCTTCTCTCTTAGTCAAGCATAGAATATCTTCCTGTTTAGGTTGATAATCAAAATCGAAAGCATGTGAATTATTCAAACATTCAAGTACACCATTAATAGTTAGACCTTCTTCAAGCATATCTTGAGACATAAGAGCTACACCCATCACTATACTTTCTTGTACATCTAAAATTTCTTTAATGTGTCGATATAAAGTCCAATTAACATTAGACGATATATCTGAATCAATTTTCTCATGTTCACAAGTACAAAATATAATTCCTGATTTTGGTTTACACATAGCTTCATATTATTTATTTTCAATGAAAATTCATGGTCATTTTTGATGTTTTAGTGTAGTCATGCTACCGAATAAATACATCAAACCTACTCTTAAACAACTTTTATAAAATAGAATTATATTTTCACTCCTATAATAGCTATATCATCTCTCTGAGGTGCATTTTTTTGAAAATCTTTTAAGGTTTCTAGTAATACTTCTTTCTGTTCTGATAGAGGTAAATGTTGTAGACTCTCTAATCTTTCCATAAATGCTTGAGTACCTATGCGTTGTTCATTGGGAGCATTTTGATCGATATATCCATCTGTTGTTAAATATAATATTTCTCCTTTTTCTAATTCTAAGGAAGTTTGAGTGAAAGGTCTTTTATTGCTTTTGTTTCTTCGTCCTCCAATAGAACGTCTGCTTCCTTTTAGTCTTTTTATTTTATCGGTCTTGGTATAAAATAAACTATTTTTTGCGCCTGCAAAAGTAACTTTTGTTTTTCCATCATTTTGCAGATTCTCTATTCTACAAAGCACTAAATCCATTCCATCGCTATTTTTTGCTTGTTGTTGTTGTAGAGCAATTTGTATTTCTTGGTCTAATTTCTCTAAAATATCGACAGGTTCTTCTATCTTTTGAAGATTGATGAGTTCATTAAAAACTGAAATGCCTATCATTGCCATAAATGCCCCTGGAACGCCATGTCCTGTACAATCTGAGACAACTAAATAGATACCTCTAGGTGTATGACTTAGCCAGTAAAAATCACCACTTACTACATCTTTTGGCATATAAATAAGAAAATTTGCACCCAAAATTTCGTCTAATTTTTCTTTTGCAGGTAAAACTGCGTGTTGGATTGTTTGAGCATAACGAATGCTGTCAGTAATTTCTTGATTCTTTTTTTGGATAGTAGAAAAAGATTTTGCGTTCGAAAGTGCAATAGTAATATAAGATGCTAAAGCTCTCAAAACAGAAACAGATTCTGGAGTGTATGCGTTTTTCTCAAAACTTTGTACAGTAAGAACTCCTGCTGGTTTGCTATTAAGAAATAAAGGAACATAGATTAAAGAACTCGTCAAATCGTCTTGTCTAATTTCTTTGATTTCTTTATAATGCTTGTACTTACTCTCCATGTCATTTATCCAAATCTCTTCTTTTTCATTAAAAGATTTTACAGACAAAAGTGTATTATCTTCCAAAGAATCTGACGAGCTAGGTTGTAACTCTCCTTTTTCTATATAATATTTAAAGTCTAATGTATTATTGAATTCATTATAAATACCAATTCCAAAACCATCAGTAGGCATTAGGTTAGTTACTTGTGTATAAATAGTTTGTATTATGATTTCGATGTCTAGTTCTGCTGTAACTTGTTGTCCTATTTTACTTACTAAATCAATATTCTTATATGAGCTTTCTAACCTTTCGTGTTGGACTTGTATTTCCTCTTTTTGTTGGTTGATTTCAGCCGTTCGTTGTTCTACAGTTTTTTCTAGTTTTTGATTTCTTATTTCTATTCGTTGTACTCTCCATCTATAAACAAAATATAAAATAAGAATGAACAGAACAAATATAGCTATTTTAAAGGTTATAGTTTGATATAACAGAGGTTTTATTTCGAATCTAAGAGAAGCTACTTCCTCACTTTTTAGTCCCTCTTCATTATATGCTTCTACTTTAAAAGTATATTTTTTAGGAGGAAGACTTGTATAAGTAGCTTTTCTTTCTTCTTCTGCTAAAATCCAATCTTTATCTACACCTTCCATTTTATATCTAAATTTTACATCAGAAGGACGTACAAAACTAAGTCCTGAATAGTCAAAAATAATACGTTGTGTACCTGCTGGAAGTATGATAAGTTCTTTGTTATTGACTATAGATTTTCCATCTACCGTCATTTTATTGATAACTATATTAGGAGGTGTTTGATTCATCGGAATAGAACTTGGGTCAATAGAAGCAACCCCACCCACTGTAGGAAACCAAAAATGTTCATCTGAAGTTTTTAATGAAAATGCAGCTCCCGAGCATTGATTTTCTTTCATTCCATCACTTTTATTAAAAAGTTCGAATGGAAGTTTATCAATTTCTCCTGTAGTAATTTTTTCAAAGTCTTTTTTGGCAATTACGAAAACCCCTTGACTTGTTGTACACCAAAAGTTACCAGATTTATCTTCTAAGATATCAAAAACACTTGAAAAAGGAAGTCCATTTTTGGCAGTAAAATTTGTAAACTTACCGTTTTTTATTTTACTAATACCTTGTGTAGATGTTGCCCAAACAGTATTTTCTTCATCAATATAGGTGCTAAAGATAAGTTCACTCACTAATCCTTGTTCGGTTAGAAGATGCTCTATTTGCTTTTTTTCTTTTAATTTTATGATACCTGCATTATTTGTTCCTACCCAAATAATTCCGTCTTTATCTTGGTTGATGGACATTATAAAATTGGAAGGAAAACCTGTTTCTGTATTGTGATAAGAAATTTCACCTGATGGAGAAATTATCGTAATACCTCCTGTTCGTGTTCCTATCCATATATTATGATTTGTATCTTCAAAAATAGTTCTGATAATATTACTTGAAAGTCCATTTTTTTCATTGTAAAATACTTCTTTTGTATAGGGTATTTTGGCTAATGGATCAAATTTTTGAAGTTGCACAACTCCGTTATCAGAACCTATCCAAACAGAACCATCATGCGCCTTTTGAATTGCCTTTATACGAGCTTTTAGGTTTTTGATAGGATACTTAAAAGCCATAGCATTGCCTTTATGAATAAGATTGAGTTGTGGAAAGTCTGCTCCTACTAGAATAGTATTTTCGTCAAAAACTTCTAATACATTTATAGAGTTATTCGTAAATCCATCCTCTGTGGTATAGTTTGTAAACTTTCCTTGTTTAAGTTGAACAATTCCTCCTTTGTAACAAGTAAGCCAAATATTTTTTTCTTTATCCTGAATAACTTTGCGTACAATATTATGAGGCAATCCATTTTCTTCATTCAATCTCTCTATTTTTTCATCTTGGGTAACTCTAATTAATCCATTATTCGTTCCTATCCAAAGGCTACTAAAATTATCTATATACATAGAATTGATATAATCTTGAGAAGCAATTTCTAGTGTTTCGACTTGGTTATTTTCTATAATAGCAATTCCTTCGGTCGTTCCGATATACAATTTCGGATTTTTATAATTTTCTTCGTATAAAATTTCAGTGACATTATTGGTAGGTAAACCCTCTTTTTGAGTAAATTCTTTTACTTTTTTACCATCAAAATGAACTAACCCTACTCCAGTAATGGCAAAATAGATATTTCCTTGTTGATCACCTTCAATTTTTTTGACAGTAGTATTCTTATAGTCTGTTACAACTCCTGTTACATCTGTTATTCCTTCCCATTTTATTAACTTTTCATTTTCTACAAAAAAAATTCCTTTCCCTCTTGTTCCTAACCAAATTCGTTTGGGTTTATTATTTCTACTTTTCTCTATAAAAATAGCTTCTATACGTACGGATAAAGTATCAAATAAAGATTCAATTTGACGGTTTTTATAGTGTACAAGTCCATTTCCTTCTGAGCCTATCCAAATTTCTGATTCTTTGCCACTTTCATTTGATTCTACTTCTATTGCTGTAAAACTATTGGTATTAAATTCAGGATTAGTAGAGTTAGTATAAGTCTGAAAGTTTGCGCCATCAAACTTGACTAGTCCATCATATCCTGTTACCCAAATAAAACCTATATCATCTTGAATAATGTAATTTGTTGTATTTGAAGGCAATCCTTCGGCTGTTGTCCAGTTGGTAAGAATATATTGAGTAAGACTTTTATCAGGCAAAAGTCCTTGTTGGGCAGTCGTATTGAGCTGTGGCTGTGCATAAGAAACTACAGACAGACAGCAGTACAATATAATAGCTGTAAAAAAATTAATATAATATACTCTATTTATCATTTTAATAAGTAATTGTTCTTACAATCTATTCTTTATATATTAGTAGACAGAAACTTAAGCTCTAAAACTGCAAATCATTCTATTCAATAATACTAATTTTTTGTTGATTATCAAATTAGTTAGTCCAATTCAGGCTTACTTTTCGATAAAAAACTCAAAATAATGAGCATAAAAAAAATCCTATCATCATTTCTGAAAATAGGATTTTTGCATTACATATTTTTTTAGATTCTTGGAGGATTGTAACTATCATCATCATTTCTACGCTTTTGAGGTTGCTCTTCTGGATTGGCTATTGACTCTCGCATAAGTGTATCGGCTTGCATATTTCGAAGTCTTTGATAATCCATAATTCCAAAGTTACCATTTCGTAAGGCTTCTGAAAGTGCTTTCGGAACTTCTGCTTCTGCTTCAATTACTTTTGCTCTTGATGCTTGTGCTTTTGCTTTCATTTCTTGCTCTACTGCAATCGCCATTGCTCTTCTTTCTTCGGCTTTTGCTTCGGCAACTCTAAGGTCTGCGTTCGCTTGTTCGATTTGAAGTTTTGCACCAATATTTTCTCCTACGTCAATATCTGCAATATCAATAGACAAAATTTCAAATGCTGTTCCTGCATCCAATCCTTTTTCTAAAACCAATTTTGATATTCTATCAGGATTTTCTAAAACATCTTTATGAGAGTGAGAAGAACCTACTGCTGTTACAATACCCTCACCAACACGAGCCAAAATAGTTTCTTCACCTGCACCACCAACAAGTTGAGCAATATTTGCACGAAGTGTAACACGAGCTTTTGTGATCAGTTGAATACCATCTTGTGCTACCGAAGTAACTGCATTAGTGGTAATTACTTTTGGATTAACAGAGATTTGAACAGCTTCTGAAACATCTCTACCTGCCAAATCAATTGCAGCAGCTTGTTTAAAACTCAAATCAATATTTGCTTTATCGGCTGCAATCAATGCTTTTACAACTTCTTCAACGCTACCACCAGCCAAAAAGTGGGTTTCTAGGTCAGAGGCTGTAATTTCTTTTAATCCTGCTTTACTAGCATTAATAAGAGGCAAAACAATTTTACGTGGACGAACATTTCTGATTCGCATCGCTACTAGCTCTAATAAACCCAAACGAACTCCTGAGAAAATAGCTGTAATCCATAAATTAACGGGAATGTAGGTTCGGATAACATAGGCAAGTCCTAATACGATTATACCGAGAATACTAAATAGAATAATCTGTTCTGTCGACATAGTGTTTTTTTATAATGTTTAAATGAAGTAGCAATTTAATAAATTGTTGTGAAACAAATGAATTTTTTATTTTAAAAAACTGATTCAAACCAAGATTCTATAAAACGTTTTTTCTAAAAAAGATATATTTGCTTTAAACACCAAACTAAAAAAATACTTTATAAAAACTAAAATCAAATCATATTAAGTAACTGAGCAAAATTATTTATATACAAATGGAATCTGTCTGACATCTCAAAGGTGTATTGACAGTTTAAACTTCCACTTTCTAATTTTTTTCTTAGATATGTTTTATTTTGCTCAGTTAATTATTTATGTGCATTTAATTTATTAGTGTCATTACGCTAAAAAAGGCGACATTTTTTGTAAAAAGAAGAATTTACAAATCCGACCTTAACAAACTGACCACAATGCCTAACTTATCATAATTTTTACAACACCACCATTTATTGGTAATAAGAGTTTTCTGTATCAGAATAATTTATATTTTTTTCAACTCTATATATTACAAAATACAATTGACGTTTTTATTTAAAAATACTCACAAATCCATATAATTCACTTCTTTTTACAAGAAAAATAAAATTTTTGTTTGAATTGTCATAAAAAATTAGAATTTTAGATGTTCTAATGCACAAATTCAATTTACAATTTAATTTTATCCCTCTTTAATGGAAAATATCATTTATCTAGTACCTCTTTTTGGGGTTCTTGCGCTTATTTATACAGCCATTCGTTCGGCTTGGGTCAGCAAACAGCCTGCTGGCGACGAAAGAATGACCACAATTGCTCGCTACATTGCCGAAGGTGCAATGTCATTCTTAAAGGCTGAGTACAAAGTTATGGCTGGTTTTGTAGTCATTGCTTGTTTGGGTTTGTTTTTCTTAGGAATGACAAATGCTAATTCACATCCTGCTATTGTAGGTTCATTTATTATTGGTGCTTTTTTTTCTGCATTAGCTGGTTTTATCGGAATGCGTATCGCTACAAAAGCGAATGTAAGAACAGCAGAAGCTGCAAAAACAAGTCTTTCTAAAGCCTTAGATGTTTCTTTTGCAGGTGGTGCAGTTATGGGAATGGGCGTTGCTGGTTTGGCTATTTTGGGAGTAGGCTCTCTTTTTATTGCTTTTTACTGGTATTTTGTGCAGCGTGTAGGCGTAGGAGTAAATGGCTTAGAAATGGAAATGGCTCTTGAAGTCTTGACAGGATTTTCTTTAGGAGCTGAAAGTATTGCTCTTTTTGCTCGTGTAGGAGGAGGAATTTATACAAAAGCTGCCGATGTAGGAGCTGATCTTGTAGGAAAAGTAGAAGCAGGAATTCCTGAAGATGACCCTCGTAACCCTGCCACAATTGCTGATAACGTAGGTGATAATGTAGGAGATGTAGCAGGAATGGGTGCAGACCTTTTTGGTTCGTATGTAGCTACTATTTTGGCTGCCATGATTTTGGGTAGAGAAATTAAAGTTTTTGATGAGTTCAATGGACTTTCTCCAATTCTTTTACCTATGATGATAGCAGGCTTGGGAGCAATTTTTTCTATGGTTGGTGCTGCATTTGTTCGTGTAAAAGAAGGTGGAAATGTACAAACAGCTCTAAATATTGGAAACTGGGCTGCAATTCTGCTTACTCTGATTGCTTCTTATTTCTTGGTAACTTGGATGCTTCCTCAAACGATGAATTTTAGAGGTTTTGCATTCTCTTCAATGGGCGTTTTTTGGGCAATTGCAATTGGTCTTGCCGTAGGAGCAGCCATGTCTTATATTACAGAATATTTTTGTTCAATGGGAAAAGGTCCTGTAAACTCTATTATTAAACAATCTGCAACAGGGGGAGCAACAAATATTATTGCAGGTTTGGCTGTCGGAATGCACTCTACAACACTTCCAACATTAGTTTTGGCTGGTGGAATTGTAGGAGCTTATGCAGTAGCTGGGTTTTATGGTGTTGCTATGGCAGCAGCAGGAATGATGGCAACAACAGGAATGCAGCTTGCCGTTGATGCATTTGGTCCTGTGGCTGATAATGCGGGTGGAATTGCAGAAATGAGTCATTTAGCTCCCGAAGTGCGTGAGCGTACAGATATTTTAGATGCAGCAGGAAACACTACGGCTGCCGTAGGAAAAGGATTTGCTATTGCTTCAGCCGCCCTTACTTCACTTGCTCTTTTTGCTGCCTTTGTTGGTATTTCTGGAATTAGTGCGATTGACCTCTATAAAGCTCCTGTTTTGGCTGGACTTTTAGTAGGAGCGATGATTCCTTTTGTGTTTTCGGCGTTGGCAATTTCTGCCGTAGGTCGTGCAGCTATGGAAATGGTTAAGGAGGTTCGTCGTCAATTTAGAGAAATTAAAGGAATTATGGACGGAACAGGAACACCTGATTACGACCGTTGTGTTCAGATTTCTACAAAGGCTGCCATTCGTGAAATGATGTTACCAGGGGCGATTGCGATTATTGTTCCTATTGTTATCGGTTTCGGATTTAAAGGCGTTTTTGCAAATGTGAGTTCTGCCGAAATTTTAGGTGGACTTTTAGCAGGTGTTACTTCGTCAGGAGTTTTAATGGCAATGTTTCAGTCAAATGCTGGTGGAGCTTGGGATAATGCTAAAAAATCTTTTGAAAAAGGAGTTGAAATTGATGGTAAAATGTATTACAAAGGTTCTGAACCTCACAAAGCTGCCGTTACAGGTGATACAGTAGGTGATCCTTTCAAAGATACTTCTGGTCCTTCAATGAATATTTTGATTAAACTTATGTCTATTGTTTCTTTGATTATTGCTCCTCACATTAGCGTAAATGAAGGAAATCATTCAGAATTAGAAATTCCTGTTCCAAAAATTATTCAAGTAGAGAATAGTCAAAAGAAATCTGATTTAGCTTTTAATTCTAATACTAGTAAAATTATTATTTCTGATTTTAAGAAATAGTTTAAAATAGTTTAGAAATAGTCTGAGATAAGCTTTTGATGTATGACTTTTCAGCAAAAAACCTTTTACTTTAGGAGAGTAAAAGGTTTTTTTATAGTTGATATTTCTCCTATTGATTATTCTCTATTTTTTAAAAATCCAAACCTGGGAAATAAGCTGCTTCGCCTAATTCTTCCTCTATTCTGAGAAGTTGATTGTATTTTGCCATACGATCAGAACGAGAAGCCGAACCTGTTTTGATTTGTCCTGTATTGAGTGCAACTGCCAAGTCTGCAATTGTGTTGTCTTCTGTTTCTCCACTTCTATGCGACATAACGGTTTTATATTCGTTTCTATGTGCAAGATTTACAGTATCAATTGTTTCTGTTAGTGTTCCAATTTGATTTACTTTTATCAACACCGAATTAGCTACTTGCTTTTCAATTCCTTCTTGTACTCGTTTTACATTCGTTACAAAAAGATCATCTCCAACTAATTGAACTCTATCGCCAACAAGTTGAGTTAGTTTTTGCCATCCACTCCAATCATCTTCATCCATTCCATCTTCAATTGACAAGATAGGATATTGCTTGCACCAATCTGCCCAATATTCAGCCATTTGGTCAGAAGTAAGTTTGTCGCCAGTTGACTTATGAAAATGATATACTTTTTCTTTTGCATCATAAAATTCTGAACTTGCAGCATCAAGAGCAATAAATACATCTTTACCAGCTTGGTAACCTGCTGCTTCAATGGCTTGTAAAACAACTTCAATCGCTTCTACATTTGAGCGAAGATTTGGAGCAAATCCTCCTTCATCACCTACATTTGTAGAAAGTCCTTTTTTCTTCAAGACTGTTTTTAAGTGATGAAAAATTTCTGTTCCCATTCTCAATGAATCTGAAAAACGCCTTGCGCCAACAGGCATAATCATAAACTCTTGAAAATCAATAGCATTGTCAGCGTGCGAACCTCCATTCAAAATATTCATCATTGGCAAAGGAAGTGTGTTTGCATTTACACCACCAATGTAACGATACAAAGGAAGATTTGCTTCTTTTGCTGCAGCTTTTGAAAGAGCAAGCGAAATACCAAGCATAGCATTTGCACCTAATTTTGATTTATTGGGTGTTCCATCAATCTCAAGCATCAGTTTATCAACAATATTTTGGTCAAAAACTGAAAAACCAATAAGCTCAGGCGCAATAATTTCATTTACGTGTTTTACAGCTTGTAAAACTCCTTTTCCTAAATAAGCTGTTTCATCATTATCTCTAAGTTCGACAGCTTCGTGTTTTCCTGTCGATGCACCAGAAGGAACGGCAGCACGCCCCATATTTCCTTTTGAAGTGTGCAAATCTACTTCAATAGTTGGATTTCCTCTTGAATCTAAAATCTGACGTGCGTGAATATGCTGAATTTGAGCCATGAATAAAGTGTGTTTTTTTGGAATGAATATGAGTAAAGATTGGAAACTTATTATTTTGTTACAAAAATAAGTACGATAATACAAAGGTAGTTTCTTAATTGAAATATGGCAAGTTTGAACCTAAATCTATCTCTATCTTTAAGTTAGCTTAGTATTATTTATAAAAATGTAGCAGAAAAAGATAGAAGTAAGTGTTTTAGATTTAAAAAATCTGAATAATTATTTAGATAAATCGTTTTCTAACTAGATTTTTGATTAAATTGAAACTAAAACTATTTGCTTTTCTTAAAAGTTGAAGAAGTAGAAGTAACTTAAGAATAAATAATAGATGCACTTAATAGATGCACTATTTTTATTGGTATTGCCACACTCAAACATAACAAATACTATATTATTTTTCTATAAAATAGATTTTTACAAGCTAACTTTATAGAAAAATTATCTTCTTAAAACAGCTTTAAAATAGATAACACATACTCACTAAAAGACTTTATTAGCTAATTTATGTTTGTTAGCTAAACCAATTTGAATTTATGCGTAAAAAAATTAGAGAACGACTCAAAAAAACTTCTCATCGAATCCGTAATCACAGACGAATAGAGGGTTTTGAGCGTTTTTTGGGGAATGTTCATTTTAGGAAAAACCCAGAATTTAATTTGTATTTAATTTTAGGAATTTTTTTTTCTAAGATACAAAAAGATGCCGTTCCTGACCGTGCCAGTGGGATTGCTTTTAATCTTACTTTAGCTATTTTTCCATTTGTAATCTTTTTGTTTACTCTTATTCCTTATTTACAAATTCCAGATTTAGAAGAACGTATCTTTACAGAACTCAATGCCATTGTTCCTAATGGGATTTACGCTTTTATAGACACAACCATTTATGATATTGTCAGCAAACAGCGAGGAGGACTTTTATCTTTTGGTTTTGTGGCTGCACTTTTTGCTGCAACAAGTGGAACAATTGGTTTTATGGATGCTTTTAGCCGTTCACAGCGAATTATTGATAAGCGAAATTTTATCAAAAAAAGAATTACAGCTCTTAGCTTAACACTTATTTTTACAGTTCTTTTATTGCTTACCATTGTCTTAATTATTGTAGGTGAATACCTACTCAATTTCTTGATTTTTCATGACCTTATGAGTCAAGATGGACTCTATTACAGCATTCAAATTCTGAGATATATTGTTGCCTTTTTAATTATTCTTCTTACCCTTTCTATGTTGTATCGTTTTGCACCAGCTCTTAAAATTCCTTGGCGTACGTATGGTGTAGGTGCAATTTTGGCTTCTTTTTCGTGTGTTGCTGTTTCAGTAGGATTTTCGTATTATATAAATTACTTTAATACTTATAATAGATTGTATGGTTCGATTGGAACTTTCGTAGGATTTATGTTTTGGCTCTTTGTTATTTCTTTAGTTATTCTTTTTGGTTTTGAGATAAATGTAAGCATAGAAAAAGCACGAAAAATAGCTGTCAGAAGGCGTAGAGTATGGCGAGAAAGCATAGCTAAAGATTTAGAACTACAAGACAAGGAAAAACAGGAAGAAGCAAAAATAATAAATGAACCACAAAAAGCAGAACCAGACAAAGAAATAGAAGCTGAAGAAAATAAGATTAAAGAAGAAACAGAAAATAAAAATGAAGAGAAAGAATAGAGAAGATAAAGACTAGAAAAGACTAGATTTAACATCAATCAAATTAGAACTATACTTATCTATCTTACCTTACTGATGAGCGCATAAAAAAACTCTTTCCCAAACTGTCTTTTTAGTTTTGATTAGTTTTGAGAAAGAGTTTTTTATAAGTTTGGAGGAAATTAATTTCCTCCACTACTTCCACCTGTTGTTGTCCTTAGTGGTTTTTTATAATCTTTGTTTCTAATTGATTCAATAAACTTCGACCAAGCAAACGGATTTAGAAGAGGAATAGAAGGCGCAAAAAACTTATTATTTCTTGAATTGAGATTTTGTTGCATCAAATATCTATAATTCGAATTAGCATTCATTGGCATATTTGCAGCCATTTGATTAAGCCTTTCACTATCCAAATTTTCTTTCATTTGTTCTATAAGTGGGTCAGAGGTATCCATTGCCAAAACCATGTCTTTAAACTCTGTCGAATTTTTATATGGCAAAACAACAATTTCATTTAACATCTGAATATTTTCTTTCAAATCTATCACAACAGAATATAAAGGTTCTCCTCGCTTAGGAATCACTATTTTTGAACTTTTATAGCCTACTGCACTTACCATAACAGTATCGCCTTCCATAGCTGGCATCGAAAAATAACCTAGCGCATTTGTTACACTTCCTCGTCCTGCTCTAGGAATATAAATATGCACGCCCGAAACACCATACAAACTATCGCCCTCCACTACAATTCCTGAAAAACGAACCATTTGATTCTCTCCTTGTCCAAAGGAAAAAGATGAAAAATAAGTAGTAGAAATAAATACAATTAGAAAAGTAATTCCATATTTTAGAATCGAGTTTTTAATTGAAGTTTTTGTAAAATTTGCAATTTGGCTCATAGCTTATTTAGTTAGTGTTTCTTTTTATTTAACCAAAAATTTCATTCTAAGTAAAAAATTTTGAATCAATAATTATGTTGAAAGTATTTTTTTAGTCAATTTATTCTACTAAGATAATAGATTTTTATATCCTTTTGTTAGGTTGGTTGTAGATTTATGTTAGATTTTTATATTTTTAATTCAAATGATATAGAATTGTTTGTGCAAAGGGAGAAAAGTGAGCTGTTTTTTGATTTGCTTTTTGCAAGCCTTCATTTGTCCAACTATTGCAAGTATAGAATAAATGATAATTACCTTTTGCTTCAAAAAAATAGTCAGAATTAGAATATCCTTTTTGTGGTAACCGAATAAATTTTGTCTGATTAGTTATATGCTGCACTTTACTTTCGGAATCTTCTCTTACAGTTCGGAAACTCATTGTAATATGTTGCAATAACTTCTGATATTCCTCTTTTTTTAACTTTATTTTCTTACAGTTTTCATTTTCTAATAGGTTATTTTTATAAAAATCTAAGTGCATAAGTGTTTCAGAGGGAACAAAAGCAGCATTCAAACACGCAGAAACAGAGGGAAAACCTCCATTATAAGATTCATTATAAAAACCTTTATCTCCCCAACCAACAGAAAGCCATTTATAAGAATTAGTTTTTCCTAAATAAGAATTAAGGATAGAATCTTGACTGAGAACTTTGAAAAAATCAGTTTCAATTTGAATAGGAATAACAATATCAGTATGTAATCCATTTGAGGTCACATAAATCTCTATCTCATTGTTTTCTAAATTAGAGTTTGATGCTTTTGGTTTGACAGTCCAAATATAACCTCCAATAAGCACAAAGAGTAGATAAAAAGAAATGCTAAAGAGAATCATTTTGAAACTCCAACGCAGAAAACAGAATAAATAGTTTTTTTTTCGACTCATTTTTGTAAGAATTATTAAGTTGAGATTAAATTAACTTACTCACTAGATGTCATAAGTTCAGAAAATCCATAAATTCAAATTATTGCTTACCTATTCTTTTTTCTTGAACTCAAAAAAAGCCTTCACTAAAACGAATTAGTAAAGGCTTTTTTGTATAAAAAACTGATTTAAGATTCAATATTAATTATGTCAAAGGGTCTAAATTACCCTCTAAAACATCATCAAATCCATTTTTCGTGTGTTTTTCATAATTTGTTGGTTTATCAAACGGACGTTTGCCAATCAATTTTTCCAAATCACTTTGAAATAATACTTCTTTTTCCAAAAGTTCTTTTGCAATTAATTCTAAATGATTTCTATGCTTTGAAAGTAATTCTTTGGTAAAAATATATGCTCTTTCTACCATTTCTTTTACTTCTTCATCAATAATTTGGGCTGTTGCATCAGAGTAAGGTTTTCCTGAAAACTCTGAACGCTGTGCATCATAAAATGAAACATTACCAATTTTTGGATTCATTCCATAGACAGAAACCATACTATATGCCATTTTTGTAATTCTTTCAAGGTCAGATAATGCACCTGTTGAGATTTTACCAAAAGTAAGCTCTTCGGCTGCACGCCCACCTAAAGCCATACACATTTCATCAGTAAGCTGTTCGACAGTATATAAAAACTGTTCTTTTGGTAAATACTGTGCATATCCTAAAGCTGCAATTCCACGAGGAACAATAGAAACTTTAACCAATGGGTCTGCATGCTCTAAGAACCAACCAGCCACAGCATGTCCTGCTTCATGGTAAGCAACAATTTTCTTTTCTTCTGGAGAAATGATTTTGTTTTTCTTTTCTAGCCCACCAATAACTCTATCAATGGCACTTTCAAAGTCAATCATTCCAATTTCTTTTTTGTTTTCACGAGCAGCAATCAAAGCAGCTTCGTTACAAACATTTGCAATTTCTGCACCTGCAAAACCAGGGGTTTGGGCAGCTAATTTTTTCGCATCTATTTCAGGAGCAGTTTTCAAAGGCTCTAAATGAACTTTAAAAATCGCTTCTCTTCCTTTAATATCTGGCTTATCAATACTAATTTGTCTATCAAAACGACCTGGGCGCATCAAAGCACTATCCAAAACATCTGGACGATTGGTAGCTCCTAAGATAATTACACCTGCATCGGTAGAAAAACCATCCATTTCCACTAAAAGAGAGTTCAATGTATTTTCACGCTCATCATTCGAACCAGGTTGCTTTCCACCACCACGAGAACGACCAATTGCATCAATTTCATCAATAAAGATAATACAAGGAGCTTTTTCTTTTGCTTGTTTGAACAAATCACGTACACGAGCAGCCCCAACACCTACAAACATTTCTACAAAATCAGAACCTGAAAGCGAGAAAAACGGAACGCCAGCTTCACCAGCAACAGCTTTCGCTAGTAATGTTTTACCCGTACCTGGAGGGCCTACTAATAGAACACCTTTAGGAATCTTTCCACCTAATTCTGTGTATTTTGTTGGCTGACGAAGGAAATCTACTACTTCTTCTACTTCTTGTTTGGCTTCATCTAATCCTGCAACATCTTCAAAAGTAATTTTTACTTTATTTTCTGTATCAAATAAAGAAACTTTAGCTTTTCCGATATTAAATATCTGTCCACCAGCTCCTCCACCTGTCATTCTACGCATCAAAAACCAAAAAGCTACCAAAATAAGAATCAAGAATCCCCAAGTGAAGATTACTCCACTAAAATCAGCTTCTTGTCCTACATCATATTTTATACGTTTATCAGCAGGCAAATCAGCTTGAAGTTTATCAAAATCTTCTTTAAAACTCTCACCACTTGTAATATTTAAAAAATAATGAGGTGGTTTTTCGATAATTGCGCCAAAAGGATTTTTTTGTTTTAGCTCATTTGCATATTTATCTTTTTTAAGAGCTTCTTCTGTAAGTGTAAGCTCTACAATATTTTTATTTGTAATGAGTTTTACACTTTCAATATCTCCAGCACGAGCCATTTTATCAAAATCTTGTTCATAAGTTTTGATAGTGGTACTTTGATTGAGATACCATGCTCCCAAAATCAGTGCAATCAGAAGACCAGACAACCAAATTTGATAGTTGCCTCCTGTACCTTTTGGTATATTATTACGAATTGGATTCTTCGTGTTTTTGGTATTCTTTGTTCCCTTGGTGTCTTTTTCTGTTTTAGTATCTTTTTCTGTCGCCATTTATAAAAAAGTATATAAGTAGTATAATTTATAGGATTTGTTTTAGAATGAACTAAATACTAAATCTATTTTATATTTCGGTTTCTAATTGTATTCAACTATGAATCTAAATTATCGGTTATGTAAACGAAAAGTTAGTTCTATTGTTTGTAATCATTTTATCAAAAAAAGCACAAAACAGAATTATTCAAAATTCTGTTCTGATTTTTACCATTTTTTATATCTATTCTGTTCTAATCCAAATCAGGAATTTGAGTAATTTTTGCATCTCCCCAAAGTTCTTCTAAGCCAAATCGATCTCTTTTTTCAGCTTGAAAAATATGAACTACAACATCTACATAATCCATCAAAATCCATTGACGATTTTCTCTACCTTCTACGTGCCAAGGGTCTTGTTTATATTGTTTGTAGGTTTCTACTTCTACCGAGCTTTTTAATGCATCTACGTGCGTATCAGAAGTTCCAGTACAGATAATAAAATAATCTGCAATAGAATTTTTGACATCACGAAGGTCAAGAAGAGTAATTGATTTTCCTTTTCGGTCTTGAAGACCAGCCACTACAGCTTGAGAAAGCATTTGTGAAGTAACAGACTGTTTTTGAGTCATAGTATAGATTTAGTATTTTTATTCAAAAATTAGAGGAAAGCGATTATTTTTTAAGCAGCTTTCATAATTTTGATTTTATTTATTTTTACTTATTAACGAATTTGCACTCTTGAATTACAAGTAGGATAAAGATTTTGTTCCAATTTTGAGATAAAATCAAATTTATAGTATCTAAAAACTATACTGTAGCCAAAAGTTTAACTACAAAGATACAGTATTAATAAGTAAATTATAGTCAAAATATTCATTTACAATGAGCAATTACAAAATTCATACAAAGGGACTTTTTATAGGACAAAATCAAATTTATCTGCCAAGCTGTCAGTCTACCAACGAGAGTTTGGCTTTTCATACTACCGAACAGAAAAAAAAAGCACAAAATACACTTTTTGAAGGAACGCTTCTTTGGACAAATCATCAAACACAAGGAAAAGGACAACGAGGAAATAGTTGGACAGCACAAGAAAATCAAAATCTTACTTTTTCTATTTTGCTTACTCCTACTTTTTTATCTCCAAAAGAATCTTTTTGGATTACCATCGCTGTTTCGTTGGGTGTTCGTGATGCGCTAGAGGAAGTTATGAAAACTAATTATCCAGATATTGCTGATTCTTTTCAGATAAAATGGACAAATGATATTTTTATAAATCATCAAGTTGGGAATGAATACAAAGACCAAAAAATTGGAGGGATTTTGATAGAAAATCAAATCAATTCACAATCAATAAATCAAAGTATTGTAGGAATTGGAATTAATATCAATCAGATTTTTGATAAAAATGACACTACCAATAGAGCTGTTTCATTACAGGAACTAACTGGAAAAGAATGGAATAAAGAAAATATTTTAACTGAAATTCTATTTTTTATAGAAAAACGTTATTTGCAATTAAGGGCAGGAAAAAAAGAAATACTTAGAGCTGATTATCTTTCTCATCTTTTTCGATATCAAGAATGGCATTATTATAAAGATAAAATCAAAAATCAGAAAATTACAGGACAAATTTTGGGAATCAACCCAGAAGGAAAACTAGCCTTAGAGGTAGCAGGTCAAAATGGAAAAATTAGCTATTTTGAGAATAAAGAAATTGAATTTTTATACACATAAACTAATCTCATAAAAAAACTTTAACTAAATATTCTTAGAGAATAAATAGTTAAAGTTTTTGCTTTGATAGTCTTAAATAACAATTTACTGATGTTACGCAGTTTAGTGTTCTGTGTGCCACAGAACACGGATTTAGTTTTTTTCAACCCTGCTCTGTGGCACACAGAGCAGCCTTTTGAGTAACATCAGAATTTACATTAAAAACCGTCATCGTCCATATCTGTTCCTTGCCCTCTCTTTCCTCTATTTTCTTTCATTTTATCTTTTTTCTCAGCTTTCTTTTTCTCGTAAGCTGCATATTGTGCATCTGTAAAAATACTTTTTACTTGGGTATCAAACTCAGTCATGATTGCTTTACGTTGCTCTCTTTTTTCAGGACTTTTTCCCTCATTTTTTATTGCATCAGTTGCTGTAATTCTTGTTATAAGAGCAGTTTTGAGTTGAGCAGTTTGTGTATCATTCAATCCAAATTCAGTTTTCCATTTTTGAGAGCGTTTTTCTGCTTTTTCAGTGGGTGTAGCATCATTGTCACGTTTTCCTCGTTTTTGAGCAAAAGTTGTAGTCATTCCAACAAAAAAGAAAAGAAGTGATAAAAGAGCAATTTTGCCAATAATGTTCAAAGTGATTTTTTGAGTTTTCATAATTTTTAAATAAAAAAAGTTTAGTGACATTTAATTTAAGTAACCCAATCAAGAAGTTTGATTAAGTCGTTTTCGTAAGGTTAGATACCAAGTAAAAATGAAGGTTTAATCTGATAGAAAAAAAAATTCATTTTTATTTAAACTTATTCAAAAAAAATTCCCTACTTACTTTATAATAAAAGTAAATAGGGAAAATCTAATATCTTTAACCGTTTTGAAACAAACTAGTATCTATCTTAAGTCTACTTCTTCAACATTTGGATGTTTGGCTTTATTAAACTGAAAATCAGCATCTGTTACCGAAACATTAGGTTGGAAATCAGCAATTTTGTAAGAATGAACACGTCCATTTTTTTCAAAAATATTCCAGCTTGCAAGACTATAATTTGCCTTATCAATAGTCAAACGAACCTTAAAGAATTGTAAGTTTTTATCTTCTGGAACTAAATCAATTACTTTGTGTGCTCTTCCACCAACTTTCACTTCTTCTACCACTACATATTTATATCCTTTTTTATAAATATCAAAAATATCAGTTGGATTGAGACCATCAGCTTCGTCATAACTTGTAATAGTTACTTCGTTGGCATCATCTAAAAATGTCCAAACTGTTTTGTGGTCGTTGTAAATCTCTTGACCTTGCGTTTTAAGGTGGTATTTGTTTCCTTTTACAGTAATTGTTCCTGTAAGTGATTCATTAATGCTTTCAGACTCACTCGCTAAATTTGATGTAAAAGTAGCTCTAAATGAATTATATTTTTTATACTTATTACTCATTGCATCTAAAAGTGTACGAGCTTGAGCATCTTGAGCATAAGTAAAATTAGTTGCAACATGTGCAAAAAATAAAGCAATGAAAATTATAAAAATCTTTCTCATTATGATGGTATTATTAAGTTTTTGTTGAATACTTCGATGTATTTTGAATTCGTTTTTAGTCTTTAATTTATCTTTTAATTAAATAGTTACTAAAAGCGTACCGAAGTACTAAGACAGGATTTTATTTAAATGTTACTATTGTTCCTAGATTCAATAACCGTTCCAAATGAAAAGTAAAACAGCATTGTGTTTTTCCAAGAATAAAAAAATAAAAAACAACGAACATCCGAAATGAATTTTAGCCTTAAAAATTTATTTTATGAGAAAAAAAATAAATTTCTAGTCTTCTATTTTTCAGAAAGTTGTGGAAAAAGTCGTACCTTTGCCTACTTGATTTTTTAGTAGCTAAATCACTCGTGGTAGACACGAGTAATGGTTTAAAATAGATTTTTTAAATAAAAAATCTCAATTTAAAATTTCTTATTCATTTATTCTTACAAAATATCTGTTGCTTGTATCCCTACAAGTGACCCATTCGTAATTCATCGTGCAATATTTACTCAATCATATAGAATCTCTTATTTTTTGTTCTCCCTCTCCTATTTCTGTAAAAGAAATTCAAAAGGTTTTAGAGGAGCTTTTCGGTACAGAAGTTCCAAAACAAGATATAGATGATGCTATAGAAGTATTACAAAAACGCTATGAACAAGCTGATTTTGCAATCGAAATAAAAGCAATTGCAGGAGGATTCCAATTCTTGACCAAATCCGAATTTCAGAGTAGTATAAGTTTGTTGCTTACTCAAAGAGCAAAACGTAAACTTTCAAAATCTGCTATCGAAACGCTTGCTCTTATTGCTTACAAACAGCCTATTACAAAATCAAAACTAGAAGCCATACGTGGTGTAAGTTGTGACTATGCCGTTCAGAAATTATTAGAAAAAGAACTTTTAGTAATTAAGGGAAAAGATAAAACAGCTGGTCGTCCTATTTTGTACGGAACTTCTGATAAGTTTATGCACTATTTCGGAATTAATTCCTTAGATGATTTGCCAATGCCAGAAGATTTGTCTGCTGAAGATGTAGAATCTGCACAAAAACAAGCTAGATTACAATCGAATTTGGAAGACGAAGAAGGTGATGAATTTTCACTCTTCAAATTTCAACGAGGAACAAAAGCTATTCAAGACAAAAAAAATCAAGAAGAAACTAACGATTAGTGATTAATTATTAGTGATGCATATAACTAAAATTTCATAACAAATAAATTTGAATAAGATAAGTTATTTCATCAATCACTAAAAGCCAATCATTAAAAACAATTGCGAGATGCGCTCGTAATTTTATTAACAAACTGAAAAGATATTCAATGAAAAATAACGATAAGCAGCCAAATCAAAAAAAAGATTCTAACTTAGATAACAATTCTGCCTTCAAACCTAAACTCAAATCAGCTGAAAAAGGAAACTTGAAAAGTAATCGTTTTGCAAAAGCGAAGAACAAACCTAATCCTCATTTTGAGAAAAAGAAACAAGATGAAAAACTAAAGCAAGAAGAAAATAAAACTATTTCAAAAAAAACAGCTCCTAAATTAAGACAAGAAAAAACAACTAATTCAGAACGTACAGAAAGACCAAACAGAACAGAGCGCACAGAATCTACTGAAAAAACCTATCAAAAAGATAGAAGTTTTGAAGATCGAAAAAGTAAAGACAAGAATTTCAAAAAAATGGACAAAAAATTTGAACGTCCTACTCGTGTTGCTGCAAAAAATATAACCTCTGATAAAGCAAAAGAAAATTCGTATTCTTCAAACAGCAATAATGAAATTTGGAGACTGAATCGTTACATTTCAAATTCAGGTGTGTGTTCTCGTAGAGAAGCTGATACACTTATTGCAAAAGGAGAAATTAGTGTAAATGGAAAAGTAGTAAAAGAATTAGGTTTTAAAGTAAGACCAACCGACGAGGTAAAATATAAAGGTAAAGTTCTTCGCAAAGAGAAACCTGTGTATGTTCTTCTAAATAAGCCAAAAGATTTTATTACAACTACAAGTGACCCAAAAGGACGCAAAACTGTAATGGATTTGGTCAAAAAAGCAACCACAGAACGCATTTATCCAGTAGGAAGACTAGACAGAAATACTACAGGACTTTTACTTTTTACAAATGACGGAGAAATGGCAAAACAACTTTCTCATCCTTCGTATGAAGTTCAGAAAATATACAGAGTAACATTAGACAAGCCATTTTCGGAAGAAGAAGTAGAGCAATTAAAAGAAGGTTTACAGCTTGAAGACGGATTAGCCAAAGCAGATGGGGCAGCTATTTTATCACCTGATGGTCTTTCAGTAGGAGTAGAACTTCATATTGGCAAAAACAGAATTGTAAGACGCATGTTTGCTCACTTAGGCTATGAAGTAATTAGATTAGACAGAACTGTCTATGCAGGACTTACCAAAGAAACGCTAGGGCGTGGACAATATCGTCTTTTGAACGAACGGGAAATTATTCGTTTGCGTTTCTTTAATAAAAGAGGACAGTAGAATAAATTTAGAAGTCTGATTTTAGAAGTTAGAACTGAAATATATGAAAATACAAAAAGGTCTGATAAATTAATTTTTATTAGACCTTTTTTATCAATCAATAATAGCTAGGCACTTTCAAATCATTTTGTTTTGCCCACTCTTTTATAATTTCTTTTTCAAAATCAGAAGGAAAATGATTGAAACGACGACTTGTTTGTACAATTTTTCGTGTTTTTGGATCTACTTCTATCGTTACCAAAGAATTATTTCTTGAAAGGACATTTTGCATAGAAAAGATAGCTGATTTACTATTTTTACAATCACTCACATAAGAACCTACACAGTGATTCATATTTTTACCTTCTTCAAAAAGCTCTTGTTTGGTAAGAAGTTGTTGAAAAACAAAACATTGTCCTGTTTTGGCTCTCACATAATTGTCTTCCATCATAAAATGTGCCCATTCTTGAGGAGTTTGACGAGAAAAACCAACGACTTTAAACCATTCAAAGGCTTTTTTCCAAAGAGAATCCCACGTTCTGCCTTTCAAATCAAAATTTGGGTCAGAGGGATTTTTCTGAACTACTTGTCCTTTGGTATTTTGTCCCCAAAGTCTAGCAAACTTTTGAGTCCAAATATATTCGACAACAATATCTAGTTGATGTGCTGTAGCAGTAGGATTATTTCTGAACAAAAAAGCAATTACTTCTTTCCAAAAACCTTCTTTTGGATACAAATATTTTCCTAAATCAGTCTGAACAAGATTATTTATAAAACCTGTTGTGCCTCCTATTGCCTTTACTTGTCCGTAACGAATGGCTGCAATGAAAGTAAACTTTGAAGGAGCTTTTGTAAAATAATGTGCCTCTTTTTTGGTAAGAATTGTAGGAAAATGATTCAATTTAGAAGTATTTTTACCTTGTCCAACATCAATAAACCAACTTCTAGACAATTTATTTTCGCTATCAAACCAAAGTGAAGTCATACAAGCAGGAATATCATACTTTACAAAAAGATGACGCACCAAATCAGCAAACAATTTTTCAGAATTACGTCCTTTTGGTTTCCAATCTTCAATAGTTCTGATGAAAAAAGAATGTTCTTTTGCTACACAAGACAAAGCATCTAAGATATAATCTTCTTGCAAAAGTGCTTCAGTTTTTCCTTTTTGAGCGATAAGATTTATAATTTCTGAAAACTCTTTTCGATGGCTTCCAGAACTCATCAAGGTAACTAATTTGTTTACTCTTTCATTAGTGTAAACTGGCAAAACACTATTTTTTGCATGTTGCTTGGCTACTTTTCGTAATGATTTTACGTGTGTGTTTTTATTTTTTTTGAGTGTATTTTGATAATTTTGAAGAATTTGTTCTTCTCTAATTTTTTTGAGTTTGAGTTTTGACAAAGCCATAATTGACATTTTTTTTAGGCTGTTTTTACTAACAAAAAGGCAATACGAAGGAGGTACAAAAACGGCTGTTTTTGTAAACGAAAGCAATTCAAAGCGAATAGAAGGTTTCTTATTTCTAGTCGCTCCCACTCAAAAAAAATTAATAAGAAAGAAGATAGAAACAAGACGGTTTACCTTATCATTGATACTAAAGACAAGTTATTTTTCCGATACGTCATTGTTTGTATAAGTTTGCAGTTGAAAAAAATTATTTGATACACCCACCCAACCACATAAAAAGTAAAAGAAGTTCCTTATCAGAATAAAAAAAATATTTTTTAGAGCAAATGAAATGGTGTTTTTGTATAATTTATTCTCACAAAAATTAATAAATCATCTAACAAAGTCTTAAAAATGAAGGTTTTAGGATAAAAAAGCATGACTATTGATTTAGAGTCAATTGTCAGCCATTTATAAAATAAAAAACATCTCAATGAAAAATAAAACTACACTTCCTTTCTTCATTTTACTTCTGATGAGTTTGTCAGCCATTTTTGCAAGTGCTTGTTCGCCAAAACAAAATGCTCATGCAAAAGATTCTATAGACTCAAATCAAGCAAAAACTAAAACAGAAAAAAATAATACTATGACAGACATAAATGCAAAACTAGAAAAAGCTACTTTTGGAGCAGGATGTTTTTGGTGTATCGAAGCTGTTTTTCAGCGTTTAGAAGGCGTTGATACAGTTATTTCAGGATATACAGGGGGGCAAGTGCCAAACCCAACTTACAAACAAATCTGTACTGGTACAACAGGACATGCAGAGGTGGCACAAATTACATACAATCCAGAAATAATTACTTTTGATGAATTATTAGAAGTTTTTTGGGCTACACACGACCCAACAACTCTTAATAGACAAGGAAACGATGTCGGAACACAATATCGTTCGGGCGTTTTTTACCACAACGAAGAGCAAAAAGAAAAAGCAGAGTTTTACTTAAAAAGATTAACAGAGGAAAAAGTTTTTGATAAACCAATCGTTACCGAAATTACACCTTTAGGAAAATTCTATGTAGCCGAAAATTATCATCAAAATTATTACAACAATAATAAAACTCAAGGCTATTGCTCTTTCATAATTAGTCCGAAAGTAGATAAACTCAAAAAAGTATTTCCTAATAAACTCAAAAAGGAATATGGTAAGTAGAAACTTCTTACTTTAGCAGAGCAACAGAAAAGTATAAAATCTATTCTCAAACACTTTTAGTCGTCAAAAAAGCCTTTATTAGACTAATTCTAATAAAGGCTTTTGTTTTTTTATTGATTTTCCTGTTTTTTTTATTTTTCTATCACAATTCTTTCTGTATAGACTTCTTTTTTATTGATTAGTTTGAGATAATAAACTCCGTTTGGTAGTTTGTTGGTATCAATATTAATTTTTCTGTCTTTTTGTTCTTCTTTAAATGTAGTTTCAAATACTAGCTTTTGGTAGGAATTATAAAACTCTATTTTTACTTCTTCCAAACTTGCTTGTTTTTGATTTTCCTTACTATCAGTAGTAAAATCTATAGTTAGGCTTTCCTTTACAGGATTTGGATAGGTTTTGAAAAAAATACCTCCAGCACCACAATTTGTAACAGGATATTGAAAAAGTTTCCAAGCCGACCAACCACAATAGCCCAGTACACGCACTCTAAAAGAAATAAAACCTGCTGTATGAGGTTGAATAAACATTTTATTGTTTGTTAGATAGTAAGCAAAATTATTCGTATTCTTTTCTATTTGAAAATTAGCCCCCAATGGAGCAAATCCATTTCCTTCAAACTCAATGTAGTTTTGAGTTTCGTAGTAAGTTGTTTTACAAAACTGCTTACCTATATCAGAAGTAGTAATAGCTGCTTGTCCTAAATAAAACGTCTTTGTATCTGTATAATTTCCAGAAGTAGCCGTAAGCGTTATATTTCCAGAAGTTCCATTAATAGTGGCTTGTGTATTGCTTTGACTACTTATTGTTCCTCCTACTACCGACTAAGTAACAGGAAGACAAGACTGATTTCTCAAAGAAACAGTCAGAGAAGAACACGACCTAGAAGAAGATACCTCACTAAGATTAAAGTTTCCATTAGCAAAACTAGCACGAACACCTACATTCATAAAGTTTGCCCTTGCTCTAGCTTTTTGTCCTTCTGTAAATAGATTCATACAAGCATCAGGAGTGTAGTCCATAAAATTCATAAACATATCTCCATTTGGCTCATTACCACAAGAACTTGATGGTCGGCATACGTCATTATAATAATACTGGACAGGAGTATCATTTACAAAATCATCATCACTACAGGTTTTCTCATCACCTCCCCATATATGCCTTAAACCCATCCAATGCCCTACCTCATGAGTAGCAGTACGTCCTCTCTCATGTGGAGCTTGAACAATTCCATCATAACCAAAATTAGTAGTATTAATAACAACTCCATCAGTATTTGGATTAGTCAAGTATTTGTCAATAGATTGAGTATACCCTAGAGATATTCCACTCAACTTACATACCCAAATATTAAGATATTTATTTGTGTCCCAAGCATCTTGTCCTCCTGTACTATTAAATTTTATACCATTAGCTACTTCATTAGTAGTAGTAGTAAATTCTCTATTTCCCACGTTTTTACGAGTAACACCAGTAGTAGGATTTCCATTAGGATCAATACAAGCTAAACGAAATTCTATATCCATACTAGCAGCTACACCTTGGAATACATCAGGTGTACGAGTACGATCAGCATTCAAACGATTATAATCTTGATTAAGTACATTTATTTGCGTCTGTACAGTAAGCATGGCAGGATTAAATTTACTACCAACAGTCGAACCATCGTGCAAAATGTGCACTACAACAGGAATAATAATTGTTCCATTTGGATCAATGATTCGCTGATTTTCATTAGGAATATGCTCAGAAATGAATTTTTCTATTTCCATAATATGCCTAAATCGTTCAGGCTCATTTTTTCTAATTTGCTCTAAATCTAGTTCTGTTCCACAAGTACGTTGTGAAAAACTCATAGTACACGACATAATTGTGATTATGAGGGTTAAAAATAATATTTTCATTTTTTTGTTTTAGATTTTTAATTAATATTTTTCGATTTTTACTAAATCTAACTTTCGTCCGTAATGAGGACGAGACATAGGATCTCCTAAAACACCTGTACAACTCTTAGTATAGCCTGTAATTTTGACTCTTAAATCTATTTCCTCATATTCTTTAGACAAAGGTGGACACGGATAAAATAAACTATCTATTGTTAAAGAATAATCATTATTTCCTAAGTTTAGATCTAATTTTCTAATACTAAGTATATATCTTGTACTTGTACCTTCACTATTAAAAGTATGCTTTTTCACTACTGCTTCATACTCAAAAAGCGAATCAACAATAGTTTCGTTTTCACAAGTAACACAAGTTTCTGGAGTGGGTTGTGGTGTGCTTTCGTCGCAGCTTACTAGTGAGCTTAGAGTTGCTGCTGTAAATAGAGCAAAGATTAAATGTTTGATGTTCATAATTTTAATGAATTAAATAAATGATGAAATTTGATTTTTTGATAAATAAATAATATTCGGAAGATTAATTTTGTAAAGTTATTTTCATATAAAAATTGATTATATTTTAGTAATTTTCTTTGAACTATTTATGTCTATGATTAATATTTTTTAATTTCTATAAGTTCTAGTTTTCTCCCATAAAAAGGACGTGTTTCAGCATCGCCTATAACATTTGTACAACTTTTTGTATAACCAGTAATTTTTACCCTTAGACCGATTTCTTGATATTCTTGAGAAAGTGCAGGACAAGGTAAAAATAAGCTGTCATTAGCAATAGTATAACTCTCTCCACTAGTTAAATCTTTTTGACTTATACTCAGTATATATTTAGGAGTGCTTGTTGGGTCATGCATATGCTTCTTGACAACAGCCTCATACTCAAAAAGCGAATCTACAATAGTTTCATTCTCACAAGTAACACAAGGTTCATTTGGAGTAGGGTCAGGTGCACTATCATTACAACTTGTAAACGCACTTGCTGCTGTGAGGAGTGCAAAAAACAAATATTTCATTTTCATAATAAAAAAAGATTAAGTAATACAATAAAATTTTAATTGTATTTGGTTTTTAAATAAATAATAATTGTCGGAGGGTTGGCTCTGTAAATGTTTTTCAGATTTGTATTATATTTTAGTAATTGAGTTTTTTTCCTACGAATACTTCTGTACCAGCTAGAGGAGAATCATAAAACCCATTATATTCATAGTAGTCACAAGAATAGCTAATTTCTTTACCTAATAAATTACTATAATCTTCACAAAAAAGAGTAATAATAATACAATCAATAGTTCCTTCCACATGACTAGAAACAGTATAACCGTTTAGAGTAGAGTCATATTTTACTACTCCTTCTCCAGATAGACGTTTGATAAAAATATCACCTTCACAAGGATTAGTTAAAAAGCCGTCTATTCTGCTTTTTTGATAATTGCAAAGTTGTAAAAGGTCACTTGATTTTTTACTGTCTTCTAACTCATCATCTTTGCAACTAACAAATAAACTTGCTGCTGTGAGGAGTGCAAAAAATAAATATTTCATTTTCATAATAAAAAAGGATTAAATGATACAATAAAAATTTAATTGTATTTGGTTTTTGAATAAATAATAATTATCGGAGGGTTATTTTTTTTGGAGGTGCAAGGTAAAACAAAGTAATAATGTAAAAAAAGTAGATAGATTAATATAATACTATTTCAAAAAATTTATTTGATTGATATTGTATACTTTTTTCAAATAAAATCCTATAAATAAAGGAATAGTACAATTATTTTAAATATTTATTGTTTGTTAAGCTGATGAGTGCTAAAAAAGAGTAAGTAAGAATTTTCGAATAGTTGCATTTTTGTTTTAATCAGCTTTGTGTTTTTAAGAATATTTGTAATACCTATTTTTATTAAAGACCCAGCATAAGTGCAGTTTAGTTGCATTATGATTAAAAAAAGTTGTATTTATTTTACAAAACAGATTCATTATTAGTTAAATAGTCAAAAAATAAAATTGTAATATTCTGATTTGCTGATAGTTATATATTCATTAAATTTATTGAAATAATTTTATTTCTCTTCAAAAATTGTATTTGCATTTCATTTCTTGTATTTCTCTGAGAACTGTATATTTAAAAATTCTAGCTATTAACTCTAAAAAGTTGATAGCTTTTTTTTGCCATTTTTTTTAGTCCTCATATACGTTACGACCTACTCATGTAAATTTGTTGTATAAATAATTAGTAATTGCTATTTTTTTTAGCAAATAATTGGTATATTAGCTTTCATAAAAGAAGAGAATACCAATTTTACTAAAAAAATTATCATTCTCTTATACACCAAATTTACCTATTATGATTAAGCAACATTTTATTCCTGCTGGTTCTCATTTACCAAAAGTGCCTATTACTAAATTCAAAACAGCGAAACTAGTAATGGTAACAGCTCACAACAACAATAAATACTATGAAATGCGACAGATTTCTGATGATATTTTTTCGGTATTATATGGAAGAGTAGGGCAGCGAGCAGCCATAAATGAATATTCAATGTATCAATGGGAAAGCAAATACAGAGAAAAAGTACGGAAAGGATATAAAGATGTAACCCATTTATTTTTAGAAGAACTGGAAAATAAATCATCAAAGAATAAATCAACTTCTTCTAATTTTTTAAACTCTTGGTCAGCTATCAAAAATGGAGAAGTTCGTGAGCTTTTTCGTCATCTGACACAGTATGCACAGCGTTCGATTCATCATAATTACCAAGTTTCGGCTGCTGATGTTACAATGGCACAAGTAGAAGAAGCCCAAAATGTGTTGGATAACTTAACTAAAAAAGTAGATTTTAAATCGAATAAAGTAAGCAAAAAAGACTTAGAAAATTTTGATACAATCGGATTTAACGCTCTTTTATTAGAACTTTATGGAGTTATTCCACGAAAAATGGAAAGTGTTCAGAATTATCTTTTAGAATACACAGCAGGAAAAAATGTTTCGAAACAGGTTTTACAAAAAGCTAGAAACATCTTGACACATGAACAAGAAACACTAGATGTAATGCGTGGCGAAGTAGAATTACGAATACAGCAAAACAAGAAAGACAATTTAAAAGCAAAAGCAACAAGAAATAAAACACAAGACGAAAAAACACTTTTAGATGCCTTAGGAATTGAAGTCAGTATTTTAGATGAAAAAAAATCAGTTGATGCCATTCAAATTAAGCGTATCAAAAAAATGATGCAAGAAGAAGTTGGAAAATTTGTCAATGCATACTCAGTAAAAGACATCGCTCAAGAACAGATTTTTGCTACTGCTCTCAAAAAAAGCAAGTACAGAACAACAGATTTACTCTGGCATGGAAGTCGAAATGAAAACTGGCTTTCTATCTTAAAAACAGGTTTGGTTTTACGTCCTACTAATGCACTTATTACAGGAAAAATGTTTGGCTACGGACTTTATTTTGCTGATAAATGCCGAAAATCTTTGAATTATACATCTCTTGCAGGTTCTTTTTGGACATCAGGAAATGATAAAAAAGCCTTTTTAGCAATCTATGAAGTACATACAGGCAGGCAGCTCAAAATTGAAGAATATGAAGATTGGTGCGCTGGTCTGACTTATGAAAACCTAAAAAATCAAAACTCAGAAGCTGATTCTCTTTTTGCAAAAGGTGGTATTGATTTATTCAATAATGAATTCATAATCTACAAAGAAAATCAATGTACAATTCGATATTTGGTCGAAGTGCATTACTAGGAAATAATTACGGATTACGATAATTACACTTAACTATTTAAAGTCAAGAGCATTATTACAATCGTAATTTTTAATTCGTAATTAGCTACGCTGACTTTCAGTTCATAATTGATTTCAAACTCTAAATATAAATCTACAATGAAAACACTCTCTTTGATTGATATACAGCTTGTTGCACACGAGCATTTCAAAAAACGTGGTTTTACAACTACTTTAGATGTAAAAAATGAACTTCGAAAAAAAGGTTTTCATGCCATTCAGTCGGAAGTTTCGCTTTGGATGGACGAACTTGCCACAGAAGAAGAATGGGATTATGAGTGTAACGGAACATTCAGAATGTATTCTTTGGGTGAAGATGAGCAGTATTCGGCAACACTTTATATGGTAAAAGGAAATACTTTTTGGGAAGGCGAACTACATGGAAAAACAATTTGGGTAACTCATGGTGCAATCGGAAGCACGATGCAGAGCCGAACTGTTCACGAACATACTTTTCCCAAAAGTCGTATTGCGTGGGCAAACTGGAAACAGATTATTACTAGAAATTATCAACATAGTTTCAAATCTATCGAAAATCCATTTATTGCTCGTCTGCGTTTGCGTTCGTTGTATCAAAATTATAGAATGCAAACTCCTGTTTCTTGTCTTGTTTCATATAGAAATACCAAAAAATATATGGCAAAAGGCAATCAGTGGATAGAAATGCAGGGAAATTATGTTTTGGGTTGGGAACTTCCTAAACAAGAAAAAGAACTCAAAAGAATGCTTCGTAAAAAAGAATGGAACAGCGTACAAGTCAATTTTCAGACTGTCCATGTGCATCACGAAGAAACTTCTCACAAAGAACCTTTATTAGTAGAAGACCTTTCACAGCCAATTATGGAAATTGATAATTCGAATATTTATGAGATAGAATTATCATATCCAAATGGCGAAACACTTTATTTGAGTGCTTATGATTGGCAATGGGAAACCGAACTTTTGCCTTTGGTGCGTTGGCTGACTTTGTAGTATGTTGTTGTTGGTGAGGATAACAACCATGAAAAAGGCTGGTATAACCTATTCACTAAAAAAATCGTCTATTTAAAAATCGTATTCATCATAAAACAAAATAATATGAACATATTTAAAGATGAGGAGCAAGCTGAAATTTTGTCTGTTAAAATAAATAAAATAGGCTTTGCAGTAAATTATGAAATAAAAGACAACCATGTTACTGCAATTTTAAAAAAAACTGAACGATACAAAGGAGGCTTTGATTTGGAAAAATGGAAAGTAACTCTAGCAAATCATATACAACCTAATCTTGTAGAAAATAAAACTGTGAGCATTGAATATGCTTAGAATTTTATCAAATAAAACCGTTTTTAGAAAAAATCTAAAAACGGTTTTTGTATTTATTTCTAGTTATTATTTTGCTTCATTTTCTTAATTGCCTTTTTATATCTTTTATAGGCTTTCCAACGCTCTCTACCTCTTGAAATCATATAAATACCAACTCCAAAAGTAATTAGTCCTGCTAACATTACGCCAGCTGTTGCATAAATATCTTTGAAGTAAAAGCCTGAACCAATAGAAAAACCGAGTAAAAAGGTAAGTAACAGAGTTACACCAAATAAAATTCCTAAAAGATTTAGAAAACTTCCCCAAATTATCATTCCTAGCCCATTTTTTTTAGGTTTTTCAGGGAGAACTTCTACTTTCGTTTCAACAGAATCTCTTAAAGAAATATTCTTATTTTCAATTTTACGTTTTATCTTATCTTCTGATAAAGATGATTTTTTCATTTCTGAATAATAATCCGTTTTTAGAGCAGGGCGAGAAGCCACTAGAACCATAAAAAAACCTGTGAAAAAGAAAGAAATAGAAAAAATAAATGATAAAAATAATTTCATAATGAAAAGATGGAAATGTTTGTCTATAATTTTTTTAAAGCCAGTTTGGCTTTTTGTGTAATGCTTTCTTCATATTGATGCCCTTCAAAACTAATTGCTTTTTCAAAATAGATTTTAGCTAGTTTTTTATCTTGGTTTTGATAAATAAAACCAAGTTGAAGAGCCGAATTTGCAGCAAAATAATGAATTTCATTTTGATTGTGCAAAGTAGAGTATTCAATTACATTTTTATAAAAAGGAATAGCTTGATTTAATTGACTTAGCTTATCTAAAATTCTGCCTTTTCTATATTTATATTCTAAAATAATTTCAAACTGCTTTTCTTGTTCCCACTTTTGAAATTCTGAATTAGTGATTTGGTTTAGAGTTTCTAAGGCTTTTTGATAATTTCCTCCATCTGTCAAAATCCTTGCTTGATACAATTCTTTATTTGGTAAATGATTTGATTCGTTTACCAATTCTACAAATTTTTTGGCATTTTTATCTACTGCTGTTTTTGTACTTCCTTTACTTGAAATAGAAGTAAAATAATTATTTTCTTTTACATTTTCAATGTCATCTGAGTCATTGATTGTATTCTTTTTTTCCCTTAGCCATTCTATCAAAAATAATTTGTAATAACTGTCTTTAATAAAATTTCGGTTTTGAATTGAATTAAGATTCTTTAAAAAATTAAGATAATGAAATTTTGCTTTTTTGGGTTTTTCTGAATAAAAATATAATTCTGCCAAAAGATACTCTTGACTAAAATGTTCCTTTTTATCAAAAGTCAATGTATTATTTTGATAGACTCTAGCGTAATTCTGCCAAGCTAAAAGAGCTGTTTTATGTGATTCATTTTTCATCAAAACTAAGCTAGAAGCCACCAAAACCAGTCTTTCAGAAGGATGTTTTTTTATTAAATTTTGAACAATCTGTTTTGACCTATCTCCACTTTTTATTAAATCTTCTACTAAATAGGTTTGAAGTAAAGCCTGCCAAAGCAAAGTTTCTTTTTGAAAAAAATGAATTTGCGAAGTGCTTTTTTGAAGGTTGTTGATTCCACTTTCCAAGTCTGCTTCCATTCCAATTAAATCCAATGCCCATTTGTACTTTTGAGGAACACTTGCCAAAACAATTTGAAGCAAAGCTAATGACTTTTTTTGCTCAATGAAATTTGGAAATTCTTTTTCATTTTCTAAAAGTAGTTTATAGGCTTGTCTAACTCGCCACGCAGAAGCCCATTTTTCATCGAAACTAAGTTTTATTATTGCCCAATGTAGTTTTATTTCGGCTTTTGCCCATTTATATTCTTTATAATAACTGCTTTTTTTGGTATTAAATTTTTCTAATTCGTCCAGTCTAATTTCTTCATTTTTTTCTAAATTTTCATAGTTTTTTTTGTCTTCTGTCAGGAGAATAAAAAGCATATCTCTAAAATCTTCAACAACTAAATATAAAGGTGTTTTTGTTTTATTATCTTCTTCCTTTATTTGATAATTAGCATAATTAAATTTTAAATCAAAAATTTCATCATAGAGTTTTTGAGTTTCTGTTTTCGAAATAAATTCTTTCTGAACCATCAACGAGGCGTAAAGCTGTCGTTGAGGATTTGAATTTTCAAAACCAAAAATCTCCATACAAAAAAAAGGAGTAATTGAGAAAATCAATATTACTCCTATTCTATACATTAATTTTAAGTTGATTTTATTTATCATTAATTCTAACTTCTGAAATCTAACTTCTAACTTTGTTCTATTCCTGTACTTTTTTAGCAATTGTAGTTACCAAATCTCTAGGCAAAAATCTTGCAGACTGTGCCATCAAGGAATTAATCATTCCATGTACAGCAACCGTTTTTCCTTTCATCATGGCTTCATAACCATATTCTGCAACTTCTTCTGGAGTTGCCATACTTGACTTTGCTTTATCTAAAAATTTGCTCTCTCCCATATTGGCTGCTTCTACAAAACCTGTTCCTGTAAGCCCTGGGCAAAGTGCTGTTACAGTTATGCCATGGTCTTTCAGCTCGCTTGCAATTGCTTCTGAAAATGAAAGCACAAATGATTTTGTAGCAGCATAGACAGCAAAATAAGGCATAGGTTGAAAAGCTGCTGTTGAAGCCACATTCATAATTTTACCAAACTTAGAACTTATCATATCCTTTGAAAACAAACTGGTCAGATGCACTAATGAAATCATATTTAGTTGCATCATCGAATTGAGCTTTTCCCAATCATTTTCTATAAAATTTCCATATTCCCCAAAACCTGCATTATTTATTAAATAACTGATTTCAATATCATCATTTTGAGTTTGTTGATATAGATTTTCAATTTCTTTTGTATTGCTTAGGTCAGCTTTGTAAGTCTGAACTTTTACACCGTGTGATTGTGTAAGTTCAGTAGCAAGCTCATTGAGTTTGTCAATGCTACGAGCTACCAAAACCAAATTATGTTTTTCTTTTGCCATCACATGAGCTAGTTCAAGACCAATTCCACTAGATGCGCCAGTAATAAGTGCTGCTTTCATATTTTTTTGTTTTATATTCTAATAAAAAATGAGATTATAAACAGAACAACGTTTATTGATACGACTTGTTTAAGTATTTTTTACATAAAATTTTAACAAACAGTTGTAAACACAAAAAACAGATTCTATATTGTAGATTGTTTTGAAATCCCCTTAGTATTTTTATTAATTTTAATCCTAATCCATTCAGTTTTGAAATTCCTTTTTTAGTAATTACATATTTGTAATTCAACAGGTAACTTATAACTGTTTACTGATAACTGACATGAATTCTCCTCTTTTTACAAACGATGCTATTGTTTTAGGTATTTTACTTATTGTTTTGGCTATTATTTTTGTTACTTCAAATAGTAAAAATAAAGGTTGGCAAAAATTTTATACATATGTTCCTGCTTTGCTTTTGTGTTATTTTATTCCTGCTTTATTAAATTATCCATTGCATCTTATTGCAGCAGAATGGTTTGATTCAGATATTTTGGAATTTGCAAGCTCACTCAATATTTCTATTCCAGAGGGTGCTAATTTTAATGAAGTAAAACAGATTTTTTCAGATAATGGAATCGAAAAAAGTCAGTACAAAGGGTTTATAAAAGAATCTCATCTTTATTTTGTTGCTTCTCGTTATTTATTACCTGTTGCATTGGTTTTGCTTTGTTTGAGCATTGATTTGAAAGGAGTTTTGAATTTGGGTTGGCGTGCCATTGTTATGTTTTTGACTGCAACAGTCGGAATTGTTATCGGTGGTGCTGTTGCTCTTTTTATTGTTCATGCAGTAAGTCCTGAAACAGTAGAAGGAACAGGAAATAATGCTGTTTGGAGAGGTTTATCAACCATTGCAGGAAGTTGGATTGGTGGAGGGGCAAATCAAGCAGCCATGAAAGAAATTTATCAACCAAGTGGAAGTTTGTTTGGTGCAATGATAGTAATTGATGTTATAGTAGCTAATATTTGGATGGGCTTTTTATTATATGGTGCAAATATGAGCGATAAAATAGACAGAATTTTAAAAGCTGATACTTCTTCTATCACAGCTTTAAAGAAGAAAATGGAAGATTTTCAAGCCAAACATGCCCGTATTCCATCTACAACTGATTTATTTGTTATTTTGGCAATTGGTTTTGGTGCAACGGCAGGAGCGCATTTTTTTGCTGATCTTATTACACCAATCATGGAAGGATATGAAAAGCAATTAAATGATATTGGACTTAACTCCCTTACAAGTGGATTCTTTTGGCTGGTAGTTTTTGCCACTACAATCGGTGTTTTGCTTTCTTTTACTCCTCTTCGTAAATTAGAAGGGGCAGGCGCATCAAAAATAGGAAGTGTTTGTATTTATATTCTTGTCGCAACAATCGGAATGCACATGAATTTAGCTGAAATAGGTCAATATTTAGGTCTATTTTTCTTAGGCATTATTTGGATGCTTGTTCACGTTAGTATTTTGCTTTTTGTGGCTTACCTGATAAAAGCACCTTTCTTTTTTGTAGCTGTAGGAAGTCAGGCTAATATTGGTGGTGCTGCTTCTGCGCCTGTGGTAGCTTCGGCTTTTAGTACGGCACTTGCACCTGTAGGTGTTTTATTGGCTGTTTTGGGTTATGCACTCGGAACGTATGGAGCAATTGCAGCAGCTTGGTTGATGGAATGGGTGTATGCAGGAGGGTAAAATAAAGTTAGATTTTTGAATTTGATGAAAACTCAACTGTTTTTGCATTAATTAAATAACCTCATTTGTTATGTTTGATTTCATAAAAAATCTAGCCAATCAATTTCTTAATACTCCTAAACTATACGGTAATACAATAGATTATTCGTATGGAAATGAAGTTTATAGACACATACGAAGTAATATTATTTTAGAAAAATATGACTTGGTAGAAGAGCAGATTCAACGGCTTAATTGTGATGACTTGTCGACGGTTATAGATTTTATTACTCTTACAGTAGATGAAAATATTCTATTGGAATGGATAGAAAATAGTAACTCAAGAGATATTCCTATACTCATGTTAGGTGTATTTTACAATCATGAAGGCTGGAAAGCTCGTACTCATGCTTTATACAGAGAAGTCAGTCAAGATGGCAGAAAAACATTTTCTTATTACCAACAAAAAGGCTTAGAAACTTTATATAAAGTCTCAGAAAACACTTCTTTATTAACAGAACTCTATTCTCGTTTGATGCAATTTCACATGGGAGAAAGTGAGTTAGATACAGCAATAGATTATTTCCAAAAAGCTAAAAATAGAACTCCTAATGATATTTGGATTTACTTGCGTTATTCTGAATTAATACAGCCAAAATGGGGAGGAGATGAAGAGTTGGTTAGAGAATTATTAGCCAACCTCCCAAATCATGAACTTAGTCGACAAATAACATTACTAAAAATAATTGGAGAGGCTTATCAAGCTGAAATTAATTATTTTGGAAATAATATGAGTGAGTTGGATAAAAAAGCAAATGAAATTCTTTATGAAATAGATAGAAGTGTATCTCAAAACCCTCCCTCTTCAATTCATCGTTACACTTTATATTGCTATCTTACAATAGTAGCCGAAACTATAAACAATCACCTTATTGCAGAGAAATATTTCGCCAAAATGAATGGATATTATACTTTGTATCCTTTTGGTATAAATCCAGAGGTATAATATTAATTTCAAGAACAACATATTATTTATGACTATTGAAGAATATATTGACCAAAATTTAGAATTATTGGAAAAACTATGTGGAAAAAAAGATACTTGGAAGGGAGAAAACTACGATAAAATAATGATGAATGTAAAAGTCAATTACGATATTGTAGTTAATAATATGAAGTCTGCCGAATACTTAACTCCAATAGAAAGTAGTTTTGAATCGCATATTCGTCCCTTTTGGAAAAAAGAATTAGGTGTTGAAAAACCTAAAGAAGATGAAGTAGTAATAATGGAATTTGCTTGGCACGGAGAAACTGGTCAATATTTGAAAATAGGTAGAGATGGGTTTATATATAATGCTGTTAATAATGAAGGAGAAAAAATAAATCTAAATAGTTACGCAAATCCTAGCCCTATAAAATCAGATGAAACACAACTACTTGTGGACAAAGTTTTCAATGCCGTAAAAGATGCAAGAGAATGTCCGAAGGTTTACTATTTAGATGGAACAGAGCATATATTTGCAGCTTACATTGATGGAAAAGTAAAACTAGGAAAGGTATATTGCCCTAGAGTAGAATCTAATATGGGAAAGCTATTAAAAGAAATACAAGATACTTTAGGAATTGAACAGTTAATACACATATAAATATAATTACTTTATGAAACATTTCATTTTCATTCTAAAAACAGTAGGAATTTCTCTACTTATTTCTTCCTTATTAGGCTATGTGGTTGGACTAATTTGGAGCATGAACTCAGTAGCTCATCCTCATCAGATATTTCCAAATTGGCTAATTACGCTTATTCTGGCTGCCTGTACTTCTTTGTTATCTGGGGTAGTTATTGGAAGTGTGCTTTCTGCTTTGAATAAAACTAACCTAGTACACTCTACTTTATATACTGTTGGATTTGTAATAGTAGTTTTAGCTTTCTTTTTAATTCCTTTGATTTAGATTTTACTGAAAAAAAAATTTTATAGACTCTATTTTAATTTTGGATAAATATGATTTTTCTAAAATCAAAAGATAACTTAACTCTACAAATCAAAAAGTTAGGAATAAAGACATGGAATGAATTAACAAAATATATTCAGAATTTACCGTATGGAAGAAATGAAAATCGCCACGATTTGAGTTTGGTTTTGACAGAACAAAAAGGAACATGTAGCTCAAAACACGCTTTTCTCAAAAAGATAGCTGATTTGAACGAGATAGAAAATGTAAAGCTATATATCGGAATTTATAAAATGAATAGCTCCAATACGCCCAAGATTGGAAATATTTTATTAGACAATGAATTTGATTATCGATTAGATTATATTCCAGAAGCACATTGTTACCTCAAAATAAATGGAATAGAACAGGATTTTACGGATAATAATTCTGACTTTGAGAAATTAAGAAATGATATTTTGGAAGAGATTGAAATCGAAACACATCAAGTCAATGAATTTAAAGTAAACTATCATCAAAATTTTCTAAGAAATTGGATTGAAAACCAAAATAAAAAATCTGATTTTGCAATTAATTTTGACACCCTTTGGCAGTTAAGAGAAAAATGTATTGCCAATCTGACTGATTAATTTATTCGAAAAAATTCTTGTTACTGACAAAAAAGCATTTTAAAAACTAAAAAGAAGGTACTATTTTATCAAGTTGAATTTATATCTCAAGTATTAGAATGATTTTTTACATATAAATAGATGTAGGTACAATAATTGTATATACAATTAAAAATTTGAAACTGATTTTTAGCAATTTATACAGTAATGAACAGAAAAGATTTTTTAAAGCGAGCTTTAAAGACAACACTTGGAACAGGTTTCTTAATTTCTACACCTGTTTTGGGAAATGTTTTTGGCAAACAAACTCAGAAAAAAACAGTAAATTCTGTTACAGACTCTGACACTTTTTTAGGATTTAATCATTTACCAAACTCTTCAACACAATCTATTATGGCAAATACAGTTTTTCACAAAGCAAATACAAGAGGAATGGCTGACCATGGTTGGCTTAAAAGCGCACATAGTTTTAGTTTTGCATCATATTACAATCCAGAACGTATGAATTTTGGTGTTTTGCGTGTCATGAACGATGATATTATTGCAGGTGGAAGTGGTTTTGGAACGCATCCTCACGACAATATGGAAATTATCAGTATTCCTATAGAAAATGGCTTACGTCATAAAGATAGTATGGGTAATACTTCATTCATAGGGAAAAACGAGATACAGGTAATGAGTGCAGGAACTGGTGTGCAACATAGCGAAGTGAATGACACACAAGAGACGACTAAATTTCTTCAAATTTGGGTCATTCCAAATAAACGAAACGTAAAACCCCGTTACGACCAAATTAAGCTAAATCCAGCAGATAGAAAAAACAAATTACAACAGATTTTGTCGCCTAATGCTGATGATGCAGGTGTTTGGATTCATCAAAATGCGTGGTTTCATTTAGGAAGTCTTGAAACAGGAACAAAAGTAGATTATGATTTGAAAGATGCTGCAAAAAATGGTGTTTATATTTTTGTCTTGAAAGGTAAAGTTATCTTGAAAAATAACAATGAAACACAAGAGTTAGACACAAAAGATGGTTTTGGAATTTGGGACACCAAAAATTTTGAACTTGAAGCCTCACAAGATGCAGAAGTATTATTGATGGAAGTTCCGATGAGTTAGGTTTATATACCAAACGGTTTACTCAAAGTGAATCGTTTGGTTTATTCTATTTCATATAATATTCCTTTGACTAACTTTCTGTCTAGTATAATATCTTTATTGGGCTGAAATCCTACTCCAGTTATTTCTACAGTAAGATACAGATAATTCTCATCTATTGCTTTCAAAATAATATTTCTTATTTCTATAAATGAATTTTCATTTATTCCTTTAAGATATTGCTTTTTAAAATAACCTTGATCAACATAAGTTTCCCAGTGTTCAACAAATACATCTAAACTATCAAATATTCTTATTGCAACAGTATCCTTACGAGAAAGAGGTAGCATATTATCTATAAGAGTACCTGTTATTTTTACTGTATCTCCTAAATCCTCTCTAAAATCTAATTTGATTTCCTTGCCCTTAAAGGCTTCATACATAGAATCCAAATGTTGTATGGGGAAATACCCAATATCCCAGCCTCCTTGTGCAGATACTAAGCTAAAAGAAGCAGCAAATATGTTCAAGACTAAAAAAAATAGTAGTTTATATATTTTCATTTTTTATTAAAAAATCATTCCTCAATCCGAATTTCATTATCCTGCACAAAAGGAACATCTTTTTTCTTCTTTTTGATTTTGAAAAGGTCTTTAAAATTATCAAAAGTAAAGATTTTCAGAAGACTTGCGCCTGCTGTAGAGTTGTTTTGAAGTGCTGTATTAAACGTATTTACATTATTTTTATGATACACTTTCATACGCAATTTTCCATCTGGCAAAATCAAATATTCGACTGTCCAATCACCTGCAATACTGGCTAAATTAGCTTGATTCTGAACATTTGTAAACGCACCTTCCCGAGTTACACGTATCCTACCCTCAAAAAAAGAATACGACAAACGAAGCTGTAATGTATTTAATGCTTGTGCATCTAATCCTTGTACATTCAAATCTATTTCTAGGTTTTCATCTACTTGAGAAATGAGATTACTGAGCTGATTCGATAAAAGCTCACTTACACTACTTCCTGCTGAACGATTGATTCCCTCAAAGGCATTTTGTGTCGATAAACGCCGTAGCAAAATCAAACTAAAAACCTGTTTGTTCATCTCTTGGTCGTCGTTTTGGATACGAGTTTTGAAAGCTGCTACATAAGATTCTAAGGAAATGGGTGTTCCTCCTGCCAATATCAAAGCAGGATATTGAGTTATATTTATATCAAAACGAATATCAGGTGTGAGCAAATCACCTTTCAAAAACAAATCTACTACAACAGGATAACGTCTTTTTATCTCCTGACTGGCCAAGACACTACTATCCGAAACAGTAATAAGAGGTGCAAGAGAAGCCATTTGTTGATAAGTTGCTGTCAAATCTACTTGTGCTGCAAATGGATCACCACTCCAAGTAATATGACTTCCTCTATCGACATTAAACTCTTTATTGATGACATTCATAAAAGTAAAATTATATGCTCCTTTTACAATTTCTACATCGCCATACATATTAAAATCACCTTTTGTATCAATAATCATTTTGAGCCTTCCTTTTCCGTTTCCACGGATTACATCACCTACTTTTTTATCAAAAATAAGCTCTATATAAGCATCAGGTGTAATATCTAAGTTAAATTCCATTTTTAAGCTAGACAAATCTTCTTTTTTCAAACGACTTTGAAGAGAATCTAACTTGGTAGAGTCAGTATGATTGACAAAACGAATAAAGGATTGTGTCGCAACATCTTCAGGATTTGATAATGGCATATAAATACGAGTTCCTGCTTCACTCTTTGCATTAATTGTAATTCCTAACTGCTCTAAAGCACCAAAAAGCTCAAAATCTCCAGTTGCAAAGGCAGTTCCATAAAAAAGATCGTTATGATGTGGTTTTGTATCTAAAACCTTCATTTTTTTCATTTCTCCACGCAATTGCATTACAAAATCCTTAAAACCATCATGAAAAATACCACCATCCAAAAACGCAATATTATCAGCATCATCATACAAACGCAACCTATCCACACCAATTTGATTTTCTGTAAAAGTAATTTTATCATCAAAATGATAAATTGTGTTGAGATAATCTACTCTAAAACTTCCTCCACTTACAAAAGCCTCTCCTATCAATTTTATCTGATTGGGTTTTCCTTTTATCTTGACAGCTCCATAAACATCTCCTTTAAAACCATCAGCTACCACATTTAAGAATGGTTCTACAATATTGAGTTTCATTCCAATAATTTTTGCATCCAAATTCAATGGATTTTCTTTGTCTTTTGGTGAATAATATCCCGAAATATCGACAACTTCTCTACGTCCATATGCCAAATAAGCCTCAATATTTAATTTTTGTTCTTCATTATTCCAAACTGATTCTGTATGTAGGTTTCCAATCGGAATGGATGCCATTACTAAATTTTGAAGATTAAGGTTATTTTCTAATTTTAGTGTATCATAAACCCCACTGACAAATGCTTCTCCACTTGCTCGTCCTGCCAAGTCTTGTCCAAGAAATATCCCAAAGGGTTCTAAATCTACATTTACCAAACCTACATTCAAAACAGAATTTGGGTCTTTTGAGACTCTACCCATTATTTCTATTCGCTGGCTATCACTTTGTAAAATAAATTGATTTTCAAAACGAATTTCATCTTTACGTATTCCTATTCTAACAGAAGAATCACTTTTCCACTTTTTATCTAACACTAAAAATTCTGGATTGATAAGATTGAGCGCATAAAGTGAATCTGTAATATTTAAAGAGCCTTTTAATGAAACATTATCATTATGTTCTTGTCTCTTTATGTAGGTATCAAATAAAATTTCTCTTCCAAACCATTGTGCATCAATACGCAGATTTTCAGCAGAAAGAGCGCTTGTATAATACTGTCTTTCTGAGGAAATATTGGTCTGAACATCAACTCCCATCGAATCTAACGGTTTGATGGCATTAATTTTCAAATCGGTTCTATATAATGCCAAATCTTGATAGGAGAGTGAGTCTATATAAGAATCTAGTGTAAATTTAACTTGATTTTTTTCTATATCTCGCTCAAATATCCCATCAAATTTTGAGTCAGAAGCAATATAAAATTTAGGTTCGAAAAGCTGTACAAGAGGATTTATTTTTTTGACATCAATAGAATAATCAATTTTATAAGGTATTTTTTCAGCAGGATTTTTCTCTACTTTTTCTTTCTTTTTATCATAATAAGCCACCTGTGAAGCCGAATCGTTTAAAAACTCTAATTGATATTCTTCAAAAGTGCTTATTGCATCATCGATAGCATCTTGTAATTGAAACTCTCCTTTTATATCCAAATCAACATAATCAGATTCTAAATGAATATCACGAAAACCATTTTGTAGTGTAGAATTTAATGAAATGACACTTAAAGCCAATTTATTTTTATTGTAATCAATTTGAGCTTGACGAATTTCGGCAGTTCCTGTAATAGAATTTAGAGTAAGACCTTTTAGATTAAAATTACCATTTCCCTGTAGATTAGCAATTTTTTTTGACACACCTAAATTTTGTAAATCTGATTTTATGATACGAATTCTTCCATTAATGACACTGTCTTGTAAGTCAATTTTGCCACGCATATCAGCGACTAGGTTGGCATCATTAATTGTCATTTCTCCCGTAAAAGATGGATATTTCAAACGCCCATCTACTATAATATTTTTATAGGAATAGTATTTAAACTTGTTTTTTAATGTAATACTATCAACAGCAGCTTTTACTTCCAAATCAGCTTCTTCTTTTGTAAAGCCTTTTCCATTTATTTGTCCTTTTGCTGTTATTTGTCCTAAAAAATCACTTTTTGCCATCTTTCCAGCTTGAAAACGAACTAAATTTAATTTTCCTTCATAAGTTTTGTTTGTTGTATTTAAGTGAATATCAGTTACAGCATTTCCTATGGATGTTTTGAATTTTCCATTCGCTACAAAATCGGAAGGAAAGCCCAAAAATTCCCCTGAAAAATTTACCATTCCTAACGGCAAAATGGTTTGATAATCAGAAGGAGATAGATATTGTTTGATGTCAGAAATTGTCAGACGAGCATCTTTAAATCGTAAATCAAGAAAGGAACTTTCATAATCAGGCAAACCACGAATAGCAAACTTTCCATCGACAAAACTTTGATTGGCAAAATCAATCCGTAAATCTTTCGAACGCAAATCATCAACTGTTCCACGAACTAAGCCAGTAGCCACTACTCTTTCTTTATATTTTTTTAAAGAAGGGGCAAAACGAGCCAAATCAGCAAAATCTAGTTGAGCATTCTTGAGATTTGCATAAATATCTACTTTTTCTATAAAATTTTCTGAAAGATAAGCTGTACTATCATACCTGAAAATAAGAGTATCTTTCAAATGACTATTTCCAATTTGTGCATCAAGATTCAGAAATTCTAATGAATTGTTGGTATAACGAAAAAACACATCCAAATTACTGACAGGAAAATCAACAAAAGGCTCAATCAGGCTTCCTTTCCTAACATTGAGTTCGACAGTATCTTTAAAGAGTCTAAAATAATCTAACTCTCCATAAATATTACTAATTGTAAAGTGATTATAATCAAAAAGTCCTGTTTCTAATGAATCTCTAGTAGGATTGTGAAGCGAAAACTGTACATTATGCAAACTAGCTTTACTAATTTTAAAGGGAATATCCTTTGTCTTTTGAGTAGTATCACTAGTAGAAGAAAGTGCAGAAATAGCTCGTACAAGCTCATTTATATTCCAAGATTCTGTGGCAGGATTCATAGTCATATTAAACTGTGTCCCACGCAACTCTACATTATCAATCTGAATGACTTCTCCTCCAAAAATAGCTCGCCAACCCAAATCTGCATTCAACGTGTCTGAATCTATAAAAAGACGGTCAGTATGGTCAATTACTCTAAGTCCTATCAGGGTAACTTTATCAATATCAGAAAAATATAGTCTTTCAATAGTAATTGGAAAACCCAAACGCTCACTCAAATAAGTAGCTCCAATTTTGGCAGCCCAAGTTTGTGTACCCGAATATTGTCCTATAAGTGTCAGAAAAAGCAAAAAAAGCAAAATACCTACCATTAGCTTCAATGAAAAGCGTATGGTTCTGCCCACCCGAATCATAAACCATCGGAGGTAAACAGCAAGATTATGATATATTTTTTTTAGCTTTTGCAATTTTTTCAGTTATCAGTTATCAGTTATCAGTTATCAGTTATCAGTTATCAGTTCGAAACTGCGTTTCTTTGATAACTATTGTAAATGAGAGTTTTTTTAATGAGAAAAATTCGTAATTAGCTTCACTGCTTTGGCAGGTCGTAATTCTATAAGCAAAATTAGGTCATCCTTTTACAGAAAACTAAATTTTATAAGTATTTTTGATAATTCTGTTTTAGTTTTAGACTAATTTCAATCTATAACTAGCATAGAGAACAAAAAACTATTACTTTCGTTTTAATTGATTTACTTTTTTATTAAATCTTTCGATTAAATTATTTATCTATTCTATCAGATGACAAAATTCTCTTTTATTGTTCCTTATCGCAACCGAGACACAAAAATAGCTAAACGCTGTTTGCTTTCTCTTCAGACTCAGAAAGTAATTACAGACTATGAAGTAATTTTTATAAACTATGGAAGTGATAAAGTTATTTCTAATGAATTAGAGAGTTTTTGTACTGATTTGGATAAAATAAACTATGTTTTTAATGAAGTAAGAGGAATGTTTTGGTCTCGTTCGGCTTCTATTAACAACGGAATTTATTTAGCGCAAGGAGAATATTGTATCATTGCTGATGTAGATATGATTTATTCTCCTAATTTTTTGGAAGAAGTAAATCAGAATATCAATCAAAATACACTTTTACATTATCAATGTTTTTATTTGAATGAAGGGTTTGAATATGATAAATATTTAGAAAATCATAGTTTGAAGATTGAGAATCTAGGTCAGTTTGAAAAAAGCAGTAAAGAATCTGCGATGGGAATTGTAATTATTCCAACCAATAAACTAAAAGAAATAGGAGCTTTTGACGAATATTACAGGCTTTGGGGAATAGAAGACAAAGATTTGAATAGACGTTTATTGAATTATGATTATAAAGAAAAATTAGAAATGAAATGGCTTAATGCCGAAAAATCGCCTGTTTTTCATCAATGGCATCCAGCAGCAAACAATCCATTAGCACAGCCAAAAGGGTGGGAGAAAATTGTAATTGACCATTATCATAATAAATACGACAAACCAGAACTTACCATTCATAAAAAAACAAACGGAATAGAAATAGGAAAAATCTATAATAAGAAAGAACGCCCTGCATTAAAAAAATATGAAAGCAACGATATTGAAACCAATTTTGAATTTGAATTTCCTATAGAAAAGGCTTATTCTTCTTTTGTAAGTCAGTTTATGAAATTAGAGAAAAATAAAGCTCTTATTTTGAACCAATCATTTTCTCTAATCGATGAAAAAGCAACAAGCAAAGCAGCACAAGGAGTACGAAAAATCAATTCTCTTTTAGAAAAAGTAAAGGTTTCCTACAGAATGACTGAACTTTTGAAGCATACTTACGGAAATATTGATTTTTATCAAGTACGTGATTTTCTATTTTATTTCATCGTAGATTTTGAAGATTTCATTGAAGACTATTACTACAAACAAGAAAATGGAGAGAGTGGAAAACCTGAGAAAATTACTTTGATTTTATTTAAAAAGTGATTTACAAGTATCTCAGACTTCCTACTCTGAATAAATATCATTTTTCACTATCATTCACACAGACTAGGAAATCTGTGATACACAATTTAAGTTTTTACACAAACAAATCAGAAGCAATTCCATCAGCAAATAATTTTCCTTTCTCTGTAAGAGTAACAGTATCATTCTTTAATTCAACCATTTGATTTTCAACTAATTTTGAAACAATTTTTGATTGATTTTGCAGAAGATTATATTTATATTTTTTGATTAAATGATTCAAATCAATTCCCCAAATTGTTCGCAGAGAAGTCAAGAAATATTCATTTATTCGGTCGTTTTCTGAAAGCTCGTCAATGATTTGAGGTAAGCTATTTTTATTCAAACTTTCAGTGTATTTTCTATTATTAGCAGCATTCATAAAACGATTTTTTCCATCGTAAGAATGTGCCGAAGCTCCCAAACCCAAATAAGGTTCATCTTTCCAATAGGCTGTATTATGTTTTGAAAACTGATTGGGTTTTGCAAAATTGGAAATTTCGTAATGAACATAACCATTTTCTTTCAATGTTTCGGTCAGAATTTCAAATTGTTGTGCTGCAAATTCTTCATCAATCGGTTTTAGTTTTCCTTTTTTCAGACTATTTCCAAAAGGCGTTTTGGGTTCGATAGTCAAGCAGTAAGCAGAAATATGAGGAACATTCAAAGAAAGCGCAAACTCTAAATCGTTCTTCCAAAAATAATGAGGATTTGATTTTAAATAATTACTTTGTTTTTCAAAATTATTTTCAAATGCATTGAATCCAATTTCTTTTTTTGGTAATTGAATACCATAAATCAAATCTACACTAATATTGTCAAAACCTGCTTTTTGAGATAATTTTACACAATTTTTAGCCTCTTCGGCATTGTGCGCCCTATTCATAAACTTCAAAAAAGATTCTTCAAAAGATTGAATACCAATACTCAAACGGTTAAAGCCAATTTCCTTTAATGATTTCAAAAATTCTAAAGAAGTAAGGTCATCAGGATTTGCTTCCAGTGTAATTTCTGCCTCTTTATCAACTTCAAAAATAGATTTTACTTTTTCTAAAATTGCTTTTAATTCTGAAATTTCTAAAATAGAAGGCGTTCCACCACCAAAATAAATAGTTTTTAGTGTTTTTTTTGTCGGTGGAAGCACTGACAACGACGAAGGAAAAACGGCTTCTTTAAAAAAATCTTTTTTCAATTCGATTTCTTTATCTAAGGCATATAAAAAAGCCTGTTTTTGCTTGAGATTTGTACTAAAATGAAAATCGCAATAATGACAGGCTTGTTTGCAGAATGGAATATGAATGTATATCATTTTTTTCAATTTTGACTTTGACAATGGTCTTGACCTTGTCAATAGTTAAAATTAAGACAAGAATAATTTTTTAACAATGATAAAAATAAGTCCTAATAAAAAAACAGTAATTGAAATTTTATTAATAGTGTGCATTGCACGAATATTGAAGTTTGCCGAATTTTTCTTTGTAAAAAAATACGTTAAAACAGGCATTAATGCAAAATAATCTTTTAATGTATTCTTTTTTGCACGAACTATTTTTTCAGAATTTGTATCGTTTATATTTGTTTTTGTGGTTTGCATAGCTTGGGAGGAATTACGAATTAAAAATTACGGACAACTTATAGTTGATAGTATATTTTTTATAATCTTTTGAGAAAGATTTTTGTTTTGATTAAAATCTTCCTGCAAAAATACAAAATTTCTACTCCTTCTTAGCTAAATCAATCAAATTTACTTGTGTTGGATTTTCATTTATTTCATCTCGCTCAATATTTCCATCACGCATAAAAACGACACGATGTGCATAATTTGCAATATCTTCTTCGTGGGTAACCATAATAATTGTATTTCCTTTTTTATGCAATTCGGCAAACAAATTCATAATTTCATACGAAGTTTTTGTATCTAAGTTTCCAGTGGGTTCATCGGCTAAAATAATACTTGGATTGTTTATTAAAGCTCTTGCAATAGCCACACGCTGTCTTTGTCCACCCGAAAGTTCGTTTGGTTTGTGATGATAACGGTCGCCCAAACCGACATCTTCCAATGCTTTTTTTGCCATTGCATCTCTATCTTTTTTGTTGTATCCTGCATAAATCAACGGCAAAGCTACATTATCCAACGAAGAAGCACGAGGCAAAAGGTTGAAAGTTTGAAAGACAAAACCAATTTCTTTATTTCTAATTTCTGCCAATTCATCTTCTGAAAGTCGGCTTACATCTCGCTTATTCAAAACATACGAACCACTTGTAGGCGTATCCAGACATCCCACAATATTCATTAATGTAGATTTTCCAGAACCCGAAGGCCCCATAAAAGCGACATATTCACCAAAATTAATAGAAATAGAAACTGATTTGAGAGCGTGAATAATTTCATCTCCCATTTTATAACGCCTTGATATTTTTTCGGTACGGATTACTTCGTTCATAGACTAGCTTTTTCGCACACTAAAGTGTACAGTACATTTTCACACGCTAAAGCGTATGCTACATTTTTCCTTTATTAGTAGCAACTTTAAAACTAGTATTACAGTTTTGAGATTTTTATTTGGTAAATTTGTGATAAAACAATAAAAAGAAATAAATGAACAAAAATTTCATAAACACACGCATACAGGAAAGCATCGCTACAAAAGAGCGAATTTTGACAGATGAACCTTTATTAGAAAGCATTTCAAAAGCTGCACAGGCTTGGAAAACGACTTTTGAAAAAGGTGGAAAAGTTCTTTTTTGTGGAAATGGTGGAAGTGCTGCTGATGCTCAACATATTTCTGCCGAACTTTCTGGTCGTTTTTATAAGGATAGAAAACCTCTTTTTGCCGAAGCCTTGCATGTCAATTCGTCGTACCTGACAGCCGTAGGAAATGATTATGGTTATGATATTGTTTTTGAAAGAATGGTACAGGCAATGGGACGAGAAGGCGATGTTTTGGTGGCGATTTCTACTTCTGGAAATTCTCCAAATATTGTAAAAGCCGTCGAAGCAGCCAAAGAAATTGGAATGATTACGATAGGAATGACAGGAAATAAAGGAGGAAAATTAAAAGAAATTTGTGATATAATTTTGAATGTTCCTTCTGACGATACACCACGCATACAAGAAAGTCATATTTTGGTAGGACATATTTTGTGTGAATGGGTAGAATTAGCTTTATTTGAATAGAGATAAATTACCTCAACGACGCTTTTAAGTTCGTTGACGGTTTAATACATATGCTGCAAAATTTACATTCAATTTGGAAAAAACACAAACTTAAAAAAGTATATTTATTTGGTTCTTATGCTCGTAATAAGCAAAATCCAAGTAGTGATATAGATTTTTTAATAGAACATTGTATTGATTTTTCTTTATTTGATTTGATTCAATTACAATTAGATTTAGAAAAAGAATTGAATATTGATGTTGATTTAATTAGCAACAATGCTATTTCAAAATTCTTAAAAGATTCTATAAATAGAGATAAAATACTTATTTATTCACAAAATAAGGTTTTGTTAAAAACAGAATTACATCAAAACGATTAGTAATTCGTAAGTTTGAATAATAGGAATTAGGGAATGGAAATTAGAGATTGGGAAATACAAATGACAATACTCAAATTTCATAATTCATTCTAAAAAAATATTTTATAAACACAGAAGTACAAAGTTACTCAAGGAAATAAAATTGAATTTCACTGATTACTGGTAACTGATAACTGATAACTGTAAAAAAATGGTTTTAAGAGCAGAAAATTTAATCAAACGCTACGGAGGCAGAACTGTCGTTAATGGCGTTTCGATAGAAGTAAATCAAGGCGAAATTGTAGGTGTTTTAGGACCAAATGGTGCTGGAAAAACAACTTCTTTTTATATGATTGTAGGATTGGTAAAGCCTAATAGTGGTAAAATTTATCTTGATGATAGAGATATTACAAAACTTCCTATGTTTCGCCGTTCACAACTTGGCATTGGATATTTGGCGCAAGAAGCCTCTGTTTTTAGAGAACTTACTGTAGAGGAAAATATCATGGCTCCTTTACAAATGCGAGATTTGACCAAACAAGAACAAAAAGAAAGAATGGAAGAACTTATTGAGGAATTTCGTTTGAAGCGTTTCCAAAAAACACAAGGAAAATTACTTTCTGGTGGGGAGCGTCGTCGTACTGAAATTGCTAGGGCAGTAGCAACTAATCCAAATTTTATTTTATTAGATGAGCCTTTTGCTGGTGTAGACCCAATTGCTGTGGAAAATATACAAATGCTCGTTGCCAAGCTCAAACAAAGAAATATTGGTGTGCTTATCACAGACCACAACGCCAACGAAACTTTATCTATTTGTGATAAAGTTTATATTATGTTTGAAGGAAACCCACTTATCAATGGAACTCCTGAAGAAGTATCACAAAATAATAGAGTAAAAGACGTTTATTTTGGTCGTCAGTATGAATACAAACGCAAAATATTTGACTTTGATACTGATTTTAATGATGAATTTTAACACAAACAAATTTTAACAATGCAACTACCTTATTTTTCACTCTTGATTTTTGTTGTCCTTATTTTTTCTAATTGTAAAAATCAAAAAGTAGTGCAAACGAATGATGATTATCTTTTAGCTATTGATTCGGTTATAGAATCTGATTCTGTCAAGCCTTTTAATGGAGTTGTTTTGATAGTTAGGGAAGGAAAAGAAATTTATTCTAAAACAAAAGGCTTTTCTGATAGAGATAAAAAAATTCCTCTAACCCTTAAAAATCAGTTTGTAATTGGTTCGATAAGCAAACAAATTACGGCTGTTATGATTTTGGAAGAATATGAAAAGGGGACTTTAAAACTTGAACAAACTATTCGTACTTACCTACCAAATTTAGAGCAAAGTTGGGCAGATTCTGTAACTATTCATCATCTTTTGACGCATACACACGGAATTAAAGAATTAAATCAACCTTTAGCTTTTCCTCTAGGAAGTAGATTTGATTATTCTCAATTAGGATTTGAATTACTTTCAAATATCTTAGAAAGTATCAAAAAGCAATCTTTTGAAACCATTTCTAATGATTTTTTTCAAAGAATTGGTTTAAAAAATACAGTTTATCCTAGCTTAAAAAAGCAAAAGAAAATGACCAAAGGTTATACAGAACAAGAAAATGGAGATATTATTTATGAAACTAATACATTCAAAAATTATGTAGCAGCAGGTGGATTTATTTCTACAGCTTATGATTTAGTAAAATGGAATAAGCTTCTTCATAGTGGAAAAATTCTAAAAAAAGATACTTTCAAATTAATGGTTCAAAGATATGAGACGAGAAAACACCCTATTTTTGATGAAATAGACTATGGGTATGGTCTTACTTTCAAAAAAAATGAACAAACTATTCAGATTGGAGCTTTAGGTTTTGCAGCAGGATTTGTTTCTTCTAATTTTTATTTTCCTCAAACAAAGACAAGTCTTATTGTTTTAGAAAATACAGCTTATCAATTACAAGATTTTAAAAAGACTTTTTACCATCATACTACATTACTAGAAATAGTAAAAAATGGTAAAAATAATACTAAAAATAATAATACTCAATCAAATTAAAAATGCAAAAAATAAAATCAACAACTGTTCTTGCCGTTTCTCACAACGGACAAATTGCTATTGGAGCAGACGGACAAGCAACAATGGGAAACACAGTAGCCAAATCTACTGTCAAAAAAATTCGTAAGATTGCAGACGGAAAAGTAATAACAGGTTTTGCAGGCTCAACAGCTGATGCCTTTACACTTTTAGAGCGATTCGAAGAAAAATTAAATGGATATGGTGGAAATGTAAAACGCTCTGCCATAGAACTAGCAAAAGACTGGCGTACAGATCGTTATCTTCGCAAGTTAGAAGCCATGATGATTGTGGTTAATAAAGACGGAATCTTGAATATTTCGGGTTCGGGTGATGTGCTTGAGCCAGATGAAGATGTAGAATCAATTGGTTCGGGAAGTATGTACGCAAAATCGGCTGCTCTTGCTCTCAAACGCCATGCCCCACATTTGACAGCCGAAGAAATGGTAAAAGAAGCCTTAACAATCGCTGCTGATATTTGTATCTATACAAATCATAACTTTATGATTGAAGTTTTGTAACCAATTATAAATTTTCAACCCTAAGGGTCTTCATAGTCCCTTAGGGTTTTGTATTAATTAGAAAAGTTTCCTCCAATATAATAACGCTCATTATTTTTGATGAGCGTTCCTTCAAACCTTCCTTTTGTTATTCCTGCTGAATCTAAAAGCAATAAATTTACAGTTCCATTTTCTAAATCTCCTTCAATCTTTTCTGTACCTTGTGTGAGCATTACATGTACATTTGCATAAGGAAGATTATTTTTTGCAATCGGATAAGTGCCTTTTTCTAGTTTTTTGGCAAATAATAATACTTTTGCATGTTTATTTGAAACGCTTAATTGCTCATTTTCACTTGTAAGTTCACTAGAAATATCACTTTCGCTTTTATTATCCTTCACTTTTATTATTCTTTCAATAATAAACTTTTGTTCTGGAATAGAAAGTTGATTCAAAGGTTTTGATTCTACAACCATGGTTGGGTCTTCTGCTTCTTCTGATGTAGCTCCTGCTGCAATATCTTCTTCTGCACGTTCTTTTTTATCTTGATTAGTGGCAGTTTCTGTACTTTCCATACTTTCGTTCATGGGCGAACCTGTTTTTTGAGCAGAGGAACAAGATTGTATAAAAAAAAGTAAGGCTGAATAGAAAGCTATATTTTTAAGAAAATTATACATAAAAGCAGAGTTAATTTTGAGTAGTTTTTTTAAGTAGAACAAAATTACTTTAAAATAATTTCATTTCTATCTCATTTTTATATTTCTAAAGATTGAAATAACGCCCCATAGAGCAATACTTAAAGCTAAAAGTCCCATACAACAGCCAACTGTTGGAATCAGATATAGTCCTTGAAAAGAATTTTCTCGTTCTCTGTATGGTTTATTTTTCTGATAAATTATTTGTATAGAGTCTCCAACTTCATGAATAATAGATGTAGAATTTGCAGGTACGTTGTGCGTAAATGTTATTTTGTTATTTTCTAAATCAGAATATTGTAGAATGGGTGCATAGGCAACATACTTACCATGACCACGTTTTGGACTTTGAACATATTTTTTGCCTACATCTATAACCACAGCAGTAGTAGTTATGCCATTTTCAACAAGAAAATTTGTTTTATTATATTGTTGAATACCAACGTACAAAGCAATAGAACCTAGTACTCCTGTAAATATAATGACAAAACATGTAAAGACTATGGCAAATCAGGGCATGTTCATAAAAAATAATGTCCAAAAAAAAGGGGCGTTTGCTAAATTTTCTATTTTTGTAATTCTAACCTACAAAATATAAAACTATGCATACTCCCCAAAAAACGAATTTACAAAGTATTATCAAGAAGTACAAACTTGTCTTTTAGACCACCGAGATAACCGTGGAAAACAGCATTCTTTAGCATTTGTCATTGTTCTGTTTATGCTTTGTATTTTACGCTCTGATAAAAAACTGACAGTCGCCTATATTCATCGTTCTATGTGCCGTTCTTATAAAGAAGTAGCTCAAGATTTAGATATAGAAGTTTCTTCGTGTATTTCTTATACTCAACTTCAACGTATTCTAAAAAAAGTTGATTATCAAGGTTTTAATGCAATTAATGAAACCTTCTTTCATCAATATATTTATAAAGATGCTTTAGAATGGTACGCCATAGATGGAAAAGAACTTCGTGGTAGTATTGATGATGTAGCAGGAGAAAAACGAGGTCAAAATGTAGTTTCTCGTACTTCTCATTCAACTAAACAAAGTAGTATTGTAGGGTGGTACAATGGAAGTAAAGACTCGGAAAAGACTGTTGTATCTCATTATTTTAACTCCTACGATTACTTATTAGGTAAATATACGTTAGATGCTCTTCATTTGAGTAGTGAATTACCTGCTTTAATAGCAAAAAAAGGAGGTATTTATTTGATGCAAGTAAAGGCAAATCAAAAACTTCTTTTAGAAGATTGTAAACATATTGACGATAATTTAACTACTTCTTATAAAAAAGAAGCCTACCAAAAAGCGCATGGAAGAGAAGAAATACGAATCGGTTTTGGATATGAAATGAATACAGAATCATTACCCAAACGTTGGAAAGAAACGAAAGTCAAAACCCTGATAGTAGTAGAAAGAGAAAGAAAAATTACAAAAACACAGAAAAAAAGTAAAGAAAAAAGTTACTGGGTAACCAATTTACCTCTCAACCAAATTAATTTCCTAGAATTATTTATGGCTATAAGAGAGCATTGGACAATAGAAGTACATCATAATACAAGAGATAAACAAATGGGAGAAGACAATTTGATAACTAGAAATGAAAACCAAAGTAGGTTTATAGCTGTTTGTATAATACTAGCTACAAACCTATTGGAAGTGCAAAAAGTAGAAAATCTCACAGTACTCAGAGAAGAATTAGCCTACAAAGAACGAAATGTATATCACCTCTTTGAACATAAAAGATTTTTATGAACATGCCCTGTATGGCAAATTTATGATGCTCCATAATTTAATTTTTTAGGTAAAACAAAATCACTCCAAAGATTCTTTCAAAACAACTCTATCATCAAATTCAAAACGTTCTCCATTTATTTCTTGATAGGTTTCGTGCCCTTTTCCTGCTACCAAAATAATATCATCTTTACCTGCCATGCTACATGCTCTTTCAATAGCTTCTTTTCGCAATGTAACAATTTGATATTTTGAAGGCTCTACTTCTTTTACGCCTTCTAACATATCTTTTATAATTGTTTCTGGCTCTTCTGTTCGTGGATTATCTGATGTAAAAATAGACCAGTCACTATAATTAGTCGCTATTTTTGCCATTTCTGGACGTTTAGTTTTGTCTCTATTTCCCCCACAACCCACAACAGTTATTAAATGTTGATGTGTTTTTTTGATTTCACTTATTGTCTTCAAAACATTTTCAAGTGCATCAGGTGTGTGAGCATAATCTACAATCGCATGAACTCCTAAAGACGATGTATAACGCTGAAAACGACCATTTACCCCTTTTATATTAGATAATTCTGTCAAAACTTCATCTTCATCTTCTTCCAAAAGCATAGCTACGCCATAAACAGCTAATAAATTATAGGCATTAAAATGTCCAATCAGTTTAGTCCAAGTTTCTTTTCCATTAATTTTGCCATTATGTCTTTCTTCTATCTGTAATTGCATTCCTTCAAATGAACTATCCATAATTCTGACTTTATAATCAGACATAGATTTCATTGAATAAGTAACATGCTTGGCTTTGCAATTTTGCAGCATAACCAATCCTCTTTTGTCATCTTGATTGACAAGTGCAAAGGAAGTATGAGGAAGCATATCAAAAAAACCTTTTTTAGCTCTAATATATTCTGCAAACGTTCCATGATAATCCAAATGGTCGTGCGAAATATTGGTAAAAACAGCTCCTTTAAAGTGAAGTCCTTCAATTCGTTTTTGTACAACAGCATGCGAACTTACTTCCATAAAAACGTGTGTACAGCGTTTTTTCACCATTTCAGCAAGCAGTCGATTGAGTTCTACTGGATTAGGTGTAGTATGTGTAGACGGATAAATTCGACTTTTTATTTTGTTATGAATTGTAGAAATTAGTCCTACATTATACCCTAATTTTTTAAATAATTTATAAAGAATTGTTACGACTGTCGTTTTTCCATTTGTGCCAGTTACACCTATTAATTTGAGTTTTTTAGAAGGATTTCCATAAAAATTACCTGCTATTATTCCTAATGCTTTTGCTGTATTTTCTACTTCAAGATAGGTAACATGACTTTCTAAATAAACAGGCAATTTTTCACAGACAATCGCCTTTGCACCATCTTGAATGGCTTGTTTTATAAATTGATGTCCATCTGCCACTGTTCCTTTTAGAGCGACATACATATCATCTTTCTGTATCTTGCGAGAGTCAAATTGAATTTGATTTATTGCACCTTCTAAATCTCCTTGTATGGATTGTGTCTTTAGATTTTTGAGTAATTCAATTATTTTCATGACTGATTATTTTTATGGGAAAGGTCTTTTTTATAGTTAATGATGCCTATTTTTACAAATCTATTTTGGGCTACTTTGTTTTGAATGCTTCTAATAAAAAAATGAAATAGTTTGACAAAAACTGATAAAAATCGACAAAAAAACAGTGCAATTTAATTAAAAATGCACTGTTTTTTAGAAAAAAATCAAAAAACAAAGTTTTATATCAATGCTGGTAGTATAAATAAAAGAAGTCCTAATAAGATTGCACCAACACCTGCTGTAACAGTAACAGTAAATAATCCTACTACACCCAAAATAATCAAAACAACACCTACTATTCTGAAAATAGCTCCTAATGGGCTAGTATCTTTAGTAGACTTGATGTTTTTAGACTCTTTCTTTTCTATTTTTTTGAGTTTTTTAGTAATGAGTTTAGTAGCTAAACGTTCTTTAAAACTCATTTTTGACTTATTAGCTTCCAGTTTCTCAATAAGTTCTGTTGAGTTTATTTTTGCTGTCTGCGTTTTAGTTTCTTTTGTTTTAGCTTCCGATTCAGAATTACTTCTTTCAGAAATTAATGAATTAGATTTGCTTTCAGCAGGCATAAAAGCAAAAGAAGAAAAATTGATAAAAAGCGAAATCAATATGATTGAAAAAAATTTCATATTTGTAAATAATAAAAGGTGAAAAAATATAATTATTAAAAAAATGAGCACATTTTAATTAAAATAAAAGCAATGCAATTAAAAATACATTGCTTTATTTTATATTAAAAATCTTGAACAGTCATTACTAAATCAGTTCTGGTAATAAATAAATGAATATACCAATAACAATAGTAACAACGCCTCCATATAAATTTAGGAAAATAAGGCTAATAACCCCCAAAACAATCAATAAAATACCTAAAATATGAAACAACTCTGTTGAACCTTTTGATTTATTTGGGCTTTTAGCATCTTTTTTTACTGCTTTTTGAAGTTTTTTGATAAGTAATTTACTAGCCAAACGCTCTTTAAAGCTCATTTGTTTTTTGTTGGTTTCATAATTAGCTTCCATTTTCTGAGTAAGTTCTTTAGCTGTAACTGTTTTAGCTTCTTTAGTTTCTGTTTTGTTTTCTGATTCACTTTTTGGTTTCTCAGAAGCAACAGCTACATTTTTTTCTGAAGTAGAAGTGCTTTCAGCAGGGAAAGAAGGCATGAAAGCAAAAGAAGAAAATCCAAATACTAAAAGAACAAGTGTTAAAAAGGTAGTTTTCATAAAATAAAAATTGAGGGTTAAATTGAAAAAAATATATGCACAATAAAAAAAATCCAAAATTACGTGAGAAACTTAGTCAAAAATAGTTCCTATAATAACTATTATATTAATAATCTGCGAAAAAAGCCAAAGTACATTATCTACTGTTCCTTTATTACCTTTTTCTACAAAAATTAAAAACAAAAAAAGAATTGCACTGCAAGAAGCAAAAATCCCAAGCAAAAAATATCCTGTAAAAAAAGCCATTACAGCTACAAGAACACTTGCCCAACTTAAGAGACCAGCTGTATGCTGACCATTCCATTTTGTAGACCTCTTTATAGATTTGTTACTTTCTTTAAATCTATAATATTTTTTATTGGAGGGTTTGTTTTTTAGAACTAGCTTTAAGATAGAAAGTTTTTTTCGAAACGATATTTTTTTTACTTTGGTATTTGATTTTGTATTTTTAGATTTAAAAATAGTTTTTTTAGTAGATTTTTTTTGATAGTCATCTTTATTTTTTCTGTTAGATTCTGTTTTGGATACTTTTGTCTCTCTTTTTTCAGCAACACATTCTGAATCAGCAAAAGAAGATAAAGCATTTGTATTTTGAGAAATTCCAATGCAACAAAGGAAAAAAAGAAAAATGATTCTATTTTTCAAATCAAAATCAAAGTAATTGTCTGCCATAGCTAGTTAAGTTATTTTTTGGTTTAGATACAAAAAACATTCTTAGCGTTGCATCTTGATAAAGTCTTTTTGAGAATAAAGCATAAGCTGTTGAAGAAGAATAAAAAAAAATGACTAACTTTCCCAAAGCATTTGCACAAAAAAAGTTATTAGTTTAGCTGTTCTATTGCAAAAAGGAACTCTATAAGTTAAGTTTGTAATAAAAAAATCTTGAATTTTAAACCCTAAGGGTTTTGAAGACCCTCGTGGTTTCGATACCGTGAAAAGTAATGATAAAATATGAAAATCAATAAAAAATACTTTTTTCCTTTACTAATTTTATCTTTTCTATTTGGAAATTTTATTTTTGGTGCTTTTTTTAGTTCTGCACAAAATAATAATGAAAAAGATAATTTACCAACTATAACAGGCTCTTTTTCAAAAGACAGTTTGAAGGTTGGCAAGCACATTCCTTTCAAAGTCGTCTTTGTTCATAATTATGACAAAGAAGTTATCTTTGCCGATTCTACCTATAATTTTGAGCCTTTTGAATGGGTAAAAACAGATGCCTTTCCTACTCAAACAGACTCAAAAGGTATAGCGACTGATAGTGCTATTTATTGGCTACGAACTTTTGAATTAGATACTACCCAAACACTTAAACTACCCGTTTTTGTTCTTGACCAAAAGACAGGTGACACACTCAAGTATTTTACAGAAGTTTCTACCAAACAAACTGAGTTTGTTTTATCAAAGTCAGCTTTACAAAATATGCTACAAAAAGATAGTATTACTTTTTATCAAAATACTACTTTTTTGGAAATTCCACGATTTACAAACTATCCTTTGTATGGATTAATTGTAGTTGTTTTATTAGCAGGAGTTATTTTGTTCTTTGTGTTTTTTGGCGAAAGCATTCGAAGAGGCTATCGTTTGAAACGTTTGCAGAGCCAACATGAAAAATTTATACAAGAATATGCTAACCAATTAAAACGAATAGAAAATCCAGAAGCAACCGACCATACATTAGGAATGTGGAAAGCCTATATCGAAAAGCTCAAAAATGAGCCTTTTACTACTTATACATCAAGTGAAATTTCTCGCCTTACCAAAAATGAATCTTTAGGACAAAATCTTAAAGTAATTGATAGAGCCATTTATGGAGGACAAATAGATAATAATACAGAATTGGCACTTCAAAATCTAAAGAATTATGCCATTAATATCTTTGAAAAACGTTTGGCAGAGCTGAGAGTAACTTCCGAAGATGACTTAAATAAAAAAGCAAAAAAACAAAATTCATCTGTTGAGAAACAAGTTGAAAAAAGAAATAGAAAATTAAATCAAGAAGAAAATGTTTGATAAATCAAGTTTTGAATGGTTAGATTTTAAATGGTTTAGTCTTGAAACGCTTCGTAGTTTTGATTGGCAAAGTCCATTTTGGTTGTATGCACTTATTGGAGTTCCATTTTTATTTTTACTGAAATGGCTTATTTTTGTGCGTTTTCGTCAAAAATTAGAAGTTGCCTTTCCAGATAAAAGTTTGAAATCAGATTTTTGGACAATTTTGAGACACGTTCCAAAAGTATTTTTCAGTCTATTTTTAATCTTTGTTTTGATTGCACTTGCTCGCCCTCAAAAAACATCTGAACAGCCTCCTGAACGTTATACAGAAGGTATTGATATTATGATTGTAATGGATATTTCGGAATCTATGCAAATTGAAGATTTCAAGCCAAATCGTTTAGAAGCAGCCAAAATGGTAGCTAATAACTTCATAAAAGGACGTTTGCAAGACCGAATCGGAATTGTAGTTTTTGCTGGCGATGCTTTTAGTCTTGCTCCACTTACCACAGATTACGAACTTCTTTATGGGTATTTGAATGAAATAGATTTCAGAATGATACAAAAAGGAGGAACAGCCATCGGAAGTGCTATTGGAGTAGGAACAAACAGAATGCGTGAGAGCGAAACCAAATCAAAAGTAATGATACTCTTGACAGATGGCGAAAGCAACGCAGGAACAATTGACCCAATTACGGCAGCCAAACTAGCAAAAAAATATGATATAAAAATTTACACTATTGGTGTAGGTAAAGAAGGAAAAGTACCTTACAGAAACCGTTTTGGACAGGTTCAATATATTGATAATACGCTTGATGAAACTGTTATGCGTCAGATTGCACAAATAAGTGAGGGGAAATTTTTCCGAGCTACCAATAATGCTTCTTTGGGAGAGATTTTTTCTACGATTGATAAATTAGAACGTTCTGAAATCAAAGAAAACAAATTTACATTGACGAGAGATTTTTATGAAATCTATTTAACGTGGGCATTTGTATTCTTGATTATTTGGCTTGCTTTGAAAAATACGTTTTTGGTTAGTGCTTTGGAGGATTAAGAAATGGGAAATTACTCTGTCAAGAATAAAATATCTTGCTTTGTACTTTCTACAATACAAGTAAGCTGCCTAAATACATTTAGATTTGTAGTGAGATAATAAACAGATAGTAAAACTATTATAAATGAACAAATTCACAAAGTTTTTTCTGCTATATTTTCTTGTTTTGTTTGTTTTGTGTATTGCAAATTTTGTTTTAGCCTTTGCTCATGATGAGGGAACACTAGAAATAACTTGGCTAGGTGAGCTTTCTCAAAGAATATTTTTGTCCTTCAAGTATCCTTTTTTCCTCGTTGAAGAGTTTACAGAAAATGATAATCTATTAAATGGTTCACTTTTTTATGTAGCTCTCATTCTAAATATATTAACCTATACATTTCTAGCTGCTGGAATTACGTTTATTGCTTCAGAGACAAAAAAAATACAGTAAGCAGATTTACAGTACTGGACATGGTTTAATTTAGGTTGTATTTTGAATTTTGTAGTTTTTCGATAATTGAACTATTTTTTTTATTATTTGGTCTATGGAAGTAGCGTAAAATACTACTTTTCCGTACCCCATTCTAAATACAGATTCATAAAAAGATTCATTGTCTTTTTTTACTCTCTGTTTTGTTTTTACTCCTTCTAAGATACAGAGTAAAAAAGATGCAATTACTAATGCCATTAAAACACGAATTTTTCTTGGATTTACCATTCCTACCTCCTCTAAATGAAATCCATTTGTTTTCAAATGTTTAAATAAACACTCTATTTTCCATCTTAAATAATAGATAGCACTAATCTTTTCTTTTGTTAAACGATATTTGTTGGTTAATAAAATGACAAATTTTTCACTTTCTTTTGCTGCTTGCCCATTATAAGAAATAACTATTTTTAGTTTTTTTGCAAAGTCAGTTTCAAATTCTTGACTTACTAATTTGCCTAATTTAGCTTTTTTAAGCAAACTGTGGTACTTTTTAACCTCTAATTGATAATCTCCTTTACAAAGCCGAATAATATAAGTATATCCTTGTTCTTCTAAATACCTAAACCAAACTCTACCTTTGTATTCTCTATCAGCTAAAATTGTAAATCTTTTCAAAAAAGGATATAACAGTAAAGCTGATGCTAATAAACTTTTACGATGAGCCAAAGTAGAACTGCCTTTTCGTTCTAAATTTATCCAAAAAATAGGAATAGCCATTTTTCTATAAATAACACTTAATACCAAAACGTGATACGTATATTCGCCTAACTGCCAAACACTACCATCCATAGCTAGATAGAAAATTTCTTTTTTTACCTTCTTCCTATTTAAAAAAGAACCTATACTAAAAACTAAAATCAACTTCCAAAGTGTTTTTTGGACATAAACATCCAAAAAATAGCGAGTAAGACGCTTATAATGAGAATTAATTTGAACAGTAGGAGAATTTAAAAAAATACCTACTTGGTTTTTTAACTTGTTTAAATTAACTGTTTCTTTTATCAGAATACAGCTAATAAGCAACAAAGTAGTATGAACATGATGAATAGGAATATCTGAAAATTCCTTTGTATATTTGTTCAACAGGACGGAATAGAGCTTTTTGGTTTTCACACTTCTAAATTAACTCTTTCTGTCCTTTCTTTGTCAAAAATTTAACTCATGTCCAGTACTGTAAAGCAGATTACTCCTTATATGGCTCACAAAACAGCAGGTTATCGCTCGTTTTTAATAAGTGATTTATTGTAGCCGTGTATTTGATATTCTTGTACTAGAAAAGATTTACAAAAAAACACCTCCTTCTATCCAAAAAAATGAATAAAATAAGGTGTTTTTTTGAGCTGGTTAAAATAATTTTACTTTTTATTCTTCTCCAAAATAGCTTGCATTACTTTTTCATCTGTACTGAATTCGTATTTTTTACGTAGTTCTTCAATCCATTCTTTTTCTAAGAATTGTTGATAATCAGAAATAACAACACCACGAGTTTCGTCTAATTTTTTCACTCTAGCTGGCTCAATTTCTTCAACAATTACATAGTACATTCTTCCATTTTCTTCAACAGTATAATCTCCTTTTTTGAAATCTACTTTTGCAAGAACTGGTTGTGCTTGTTTTTCAAAAAGTCCTTCTGTAATTTCTAAACGAAGTGCATTTTCTTTATTAAAGCGTTTTTCCAAAACCTTATAATCTGTTGTGAAAATTTTGAGTTGGATAGTTGCTTTTGCAGCATTTGCATTACCTATTTTTTGAGCTACAAAACGAACATTATCCACGCTTTCTCTTTTGAAGTATGATTTTATGGCATCAATACGGCTTTGCATAATCGCATCAGTTTCTCCTATTGCTTTTGCTGCTTCAATAGTAAGAACATAAGAAGGATTTGTTTTGGCTGCAAGTGCAAAAGGACCTAATTTTTTTATTTGACTTTCTGATAAATTCGTATTTTTTCTAGAAAACTCAAGTTGTAAAGGCTTGAAATTATCTGTTTCATAGTAACCTAACTTCAAACTATCTTTCAACATTGAAAGTGTTTTTTTATCAGCTGCATTATAGATAGTAACTTTTGCTCTGTCTTGCCAACGGTAATTTTCTTTATTTTCATCGTAAAAACCCATTAAACCTTCTTGGTCAGCTAGAGCTTTTGCCCAAACTTTTTGTTCCATTATTTTGAAAAGCAAAATACCATCATAATATTCTTGTAATAAGAAACGATAGTCAGGATATTTATTTGATAACAATGCTTTTTCATTATCAATAATCTTTTGAGCTACAAAACTTTGAAATTCCTCTCTCAAAAATGGCAATGCTTTTTCAGGAGCAGGCAATTTATTCCCTTCTTCCAAATAAGATGCAAAATCATCTAAAGTATAGTTTTTTGTTCCAACCATAAATAAATTTTTATCCTTCATTAATTTCGGATTCTGACTTTCAAAACGTTTTACCGTCCACATATTTGCTTTTTGAATAGCTGAATCGGCAGCCATTTGTGTTAAAAAATCGTCTGCTTTTTTGTTTTGAGAAAAACCATTTTCAGTTTTTAATTTATCAATCAAAACAGCTTGTTGAATTTCAGCACGAGAATCTTTGGCTATTTTTTGTTGCAGAATAGGCTGCAACTCTTCAAAAGGTTCGATAGCATCTTTTTCTATCAATCTAGCAATATGCCATCCGAAAGCAGTTTTGAAAGGTGCTGTAATTTCTCCTTTTTTGAGAGTAGAAATTTTTTCTTCGAAAGGAGGTACAAGCGTTCCTGAAGTAAACTCTGGATTTCCATTATTGGTAAGCTGTCCACCACGTTCTCTTGAACGATAATCTTCTGAAAACTGCTTTGCTAAATTTTCGAATAATTCTTTTTGTTTGGCTTCATCAGTTTCTTTTTCTAATTGCGTATAAATTTCTTGAATTTTTCGATATGCCTTCAATGTATCTTCTGCAATCATTCCATCAGATGAGCGAATCATAATATGTGCTAACTGTACTTTTCCTAAAGAAGGTTGTTTGTTAGTAACTTTTAAGATATGATACCCAAAACGAGTACGAACAATCTCTGAAACTTTACCTTCTTCAGTATTATATGCTGCTGTTTCGAAAGGATAAACCATTTGTAGAGAAGAAAAATAATACAAATCTCCTCCATTTATTTTACCTGATGGATCATCAGAATACGTTTTAGCCAATTCTGCAAAATTTTCTCCTGCTATAGCTTTTTTTCTAACATCTTGAATCTTTTTGTAGGCTGCCAAAGTATCTTCTGGATTTGCATATTGCTCTACCATTATCAGAATATGAGAAGCACGCACTGATTCAGTCAGACGAGAATAGGCTTCTTTTACCAATTTTTCACTTACATTTTTAGGTGTAAGATACGGCTCAGCAAGCTGATTTTTATAAATTTCAAATTCTTTTTTGAAAGCCTGAGAAGTATCCATTCCCAGCTCTTTAGCTTCTTCTACTTTGAGTTTAAAATTGATATATAAATCTAAGTATTCTTGAATTTTTTCTCTATTCCAAAGGCTGTCTTCCTCTGTAGAATTATTTTTTTGATAGAGATATTCAAATTCATCAGCCGAAACAATTTGGTCATCTATTTTTAGAAGCGTTGGCGATTGTGGGTAATTTACCTTATTAGAAACTGTTTTTGGCGAACACGCAATAAAAAATAACGTTGCCAAAACAGAAAGTATAGAAAAAAACTTATTCATTTTCTTTAATTTTGTGTAAAAATTTAACGGTGCAAAAGTACAAATCTTTTTGCATTGTTTAAATTGAATCACAAAAATTATATTTGAATACATCTTAATCAGACTGATTTGTCGAAGAAATAATTTCAAATGACTTAATTTCATTTTCTAAATATGAAATTTCATGAAAAGTAGCTATATTTATGAATTAGCAATATTATTGTGAATCTAGTAGTAGCCAAAGTATTTCATTGTTAAACTTTTATATGAATTGAAGAATAGCATCTCAAACACAAAGGGTTATATACTTGGAGGTTTTTTATTTGGACTTCTTTTTCCTTTTTTTTCTTGGATTTTAGATGGGTTATTTTTTAATGGAATGACTTTAGGTTGGAATATGGTGGTTCGTCTTCATATAAATAATCCTATACATTTTGTCATAGATTCTGTTCCTTTGATTTTAGCAAGTTCCTTTGGTACAATTGGTTTTTATATTGATAGATTGAAAGAAAATAGTTTGTTGCATCATACCAATATTGATAAATACAATAAAGATAACAAAGCTATTATAAGAAGAATGCGAATTGCAAATAGCATTTTTCCTATCCTAATTTCTACAATGCTGATAACATCCTTTTTGCTATTACAAAACTTTTCAAGTAAAGAGCAAAATGCCCTCTATTTAATTAAAATTGGAAATAATCAGCGTATAATTAGTCAAAACATACTCTATAATGCTATTAAAATTCCCATTACAGAAGCTGATGAAAAAACAAAACATACCAATTCGCTACGTCTTGCAATAAAAAATTTGAAAGAAGGACACCAAAATTTCATACAACAATTTGAACTAGTAGGAGCAAATCAAAAAAATCAAAATTTATTTGATTCCTTAAAAAGAAGCTATCAAAATGTAATTACGAATGGCAATAAACTTTTGATTCCGTTTCCAATCAAAAACCTTGATTCTTTAAACCTTACAAATAATACTACAAAAACAATAAAGCAAGTAGAAAAAAATCAAGAGGAGTTTTCCATTCTTATGAAATCTATTATTACTAACTATGAAAAAAGAGTAGATAATAAAAACGAAAATTTTAAAACCATACAGTTTGCCTTAGTAGTAGTGATTATTTTATTTATATCTAGTTTAGCTGTTTTTGTACTCAAGCCAACCGTAGATAGAGTAAAACAAGCCTTCTTTGATGTTGAAGAAGCTAATGCTAAATTTTTAGAGAAAAATGAAAACTTATTAGCCACCCAAGAGCAAATAGAACAAAAACAAAATTTACTTTCCCAAGCCGAAAAAATGGCAAAAATGGGTAGTTTTATTTGGGATTTGAAGGAAAAAACAATCCAACACTCAGATAATTTACCTTATATATATAGATTAGAAGAAGGAAATGTAATTACTCCTAATGTCTTTAAAGAAAATGTAGCTCCTGATGATTTTGAGGTCAGTCAAAATCAACTTTCTGAAGCTATATCTACACACACAAAAGAGTTTTTTACAGAATATAGAGCAAGACCTGCCTATCTTGCTGATATGGTAGAGTGGAAACATTATCGTGCTTTTATTATGATTAACTATGATGATAAGGATGAAGCTCATCAAGTTGTCGGTACAGTTCAAGACATTACTGAAGAAATAAAGCAAAATCAGAGAGTAAAATCCCTTTTTGAGAATGCTGAAAAAAATAAAGAGCATTTGGAAGAAGCACAACAACTCGCTAAAATAGCAAGCTATGATATAGATATACTATCCAAAAGTATAAATTGGTCAGATAGTTTTGCAAATATTTTTTATATAGACAAACAAGACACTCCTAGTTCTCTAGCTGATTTTAGAAAATGGATAGACCCTCAAGACTTGGTGAGAGTAACTAATAAATGGGCAGAAGTGGTAGAATCAAAAAATAAATTTAATGAAATATATAAAATAAATACTCCTTCCAACCATGTACTTTACATAAAAGAAAAAGGGTATCCTTCTTTTGATAAAGAGGGAAATTTGATAGGGCAACGTGGAACACTACAAGATGTTACTAAGTCTGAAATAGCTAGAATTAATATTGAACAGAAATCAAAGCAAATAAAAAATCAGCATGACAACTTTGTATCAAGTGTTAATTATGCTCAACGTATTCAGTCTGCTTTACTTGGAGGAACGAACGAAATACAGAATATCTTCAAAGATTCTTTCATCTTTTTTGTACCAAAAGACATCGTTTCAGGAGATTTTTATTGGTATGCAGAAGTAGATAATCGTAAAATTGTTGTAGTAGCTGACTGTACAGGGCATGGCGTACCAGGTGCTTTTATGTCTTTATTAGGAACAATGGTTTTGAATGAAATTGTCGAATATCGTAAAATAACTACTCCAAGTCTTATTTTAGAAGGATTACAAATACAGATTACAGATATATTAAAACAAAAAACAACTAAGAATAGAGATGGAATGGATGTCTCTGTTGCTGTTGTTGATAAGGAAAAAGGGACATTAGAATTTGCTGGAGCAAAAAATCCTCTTGTTTATATACACAAAGAACGAAAAGAAGGAGACGAAAAATCTAATATGACGGTTATCAAAGCAGATCCAGTGTCTATAGGAGGAAGAAGTAAAAAAGTAGAATCAAATACATATACCAATCATATCATTGATTTAAATGAAGTAGAAGCATTTTATTTGTATTCTGATGGTTATCAAGATCAATTTGGGGGAGAGAACGGACGAAAATTTATGTCCAAACAATTTAGAAGTCTTCTTTATGATACCTATAACTCTTCTATGTCTCAACAACGTAGAGCATTAAAAAATAACTTGAGAGATTGGATAGGAAGACATCAAAAGCAAATTGATGATATTTGTATAATCGGAATTAAAATTTAACACTAAAACTGATTTTAACTAGTAGTTCTGGAAACTCAACTCTATAGTTAAACAGCTATTTATTAAAAAAAATGAATTTCGTAAAACAAATATGTCTCAAGTAATAAAAATTCATAAAAATTAATTAGATTTGTAGTTCAAAACATAACTCTCTTTTACGGGTTAGTAATGCTCTAAGTGTTTCATTTTTTAATCTTTATATGACTCCTATTTCAAACACACAACGCTATACTTTAGGAGGATTTTTATTTGGACTTCTTTTTCCTTTCTTTTCTTGGATTCTTGATGGATTATTTTTTCATGAAATGTCATTAAGTTTAGAAACAGTTGTTCAGATTCACCGTATTAATCCTATCCATTTTGTAATTGATTCTGCTCCTTTTGTTTTGGGAGGTGCTTTTGGGACAATTGGTTTTTATATAGATAGACTAAAAGAAAATAGTGATTTACGTCATAGTAACATTGAAAAATATAATGCAAAAAATAAGGCAATTATACAGCGAATGCGCCTTGCAAACACCTTCTTTCCTATACTGATTGGATTGATATTAGTTGCAGGTTTTTTGTTGCTTCAAGATTTTTCTTATAAAGAACAAGATGATATACATCTAATTAAAATTGGAAGCAATCAGTCTACACTGAGTCAGAAAATTCTTTATCATTCTAGTAGAATACCTGTTACACTAGAAAAGGAAAGAATAAGACACATAGATTCTTTACTTATTGCCTTAAAAAATTTCAAAGAAGGACACGAAAACCTCACTCAAAAGTCATTTACATTAGGAATCAGTAAAGAACATCAAAACTCTCAATCTGTTCGTGATGCCTTTGATACTTTGGCAAGTAGTTATGAAAATATAGTTATAGGAATTGATGAGCTTTTAAATCCTACTTTTGCTATCGAAAATGTAGATTCTTTAAGCCTTCAGAATCACGAAGCCAAAACAGTAAGAACATTAGAAAAAAATCAAGAAGAATTTTCTTCCCGTATGCAATCTATTATTAATAATTATGAGCAAGAGGCAAAAGATAAGGTTACAAATTTGAAAATTGTACAGTTTGTAGTTGTGGTAGTTATCATGATTTTTGTAATCGCTTTATCAGTATTTGGTTTAAAACCAATGATAGAAAGAGTAAAACAAGCATTTTTTGATGTAGAAGAAGCCAATGCAAAATCAATATTGAAAAATGAAAGATTAGAAGCATCACAAGAAGAGTTAAGAATGAATGCAGAGGAATTGCGTTCGATTAACGATAATTTATTATCTGCTCAAGACGAAATCGAACAAAAACAAGATTTGCTCAATCGTGCTGAAAAAATGGCAAAAATGGGCAGTTTTGTCTGGGATTTAGAAACAGAACTCATCACTCATTCAGATAATTTGCCATCTATTTATAGATTAGAAAAAGGTCAGAAATTTAATTCAGCTACTTTCAGAGAAATTGTCCATCCTGAAGATTACAAGATTAATCAACTAGCTCTTGCAGAAGCTGCAACAAGAAATCAAAAAGAACTCTTGACGCATTATAGAGCAAGACCAACTCATTTATCTGAAAAAGAAGATTGGAAGCATTACCGTGCTTTTTCTTTGATTAACTACAATAATGAAGGCGAACCTTATTTACTGATAGGAACAGCTCAAGATGTTACACAAGAAATTGTACAAAATGAAAAAGTAAAAATTCTTTTTGATAATGTAGAAAAGAACAAAGAACGATTAGAAGAATCTCAACTTTTAGCAAAAATAGTGAGTTATGATATGAATATTGAATCTGAGGAAATAGAATGGTCAGCAAGTTTTGAAGGAATTTTTCAAATTGATAAAAAAGATTTCCCTAATTCCTTGGAAGAGTTTAGAAGTTGGATAGAACCCAAAGATTTAAAAAGAGTCGTAAAAAAATGGGAAGAAGCTATAGAAAATAAAGAAAAGTTTAGCGAAGTATATAGAATACATGTACCTAAAAGAGCGACACTTTACATAAAAGAAAAAGCCTATCCTTCATTTGATGAAAATGACATCTTGATAGGAAAACGAGGTACATTACAAGACATTACTAAATCTGAAATCTTTAGGCTTAATATTGAACAAAAATCAAGACTGATAAAACAACAAAATGATAATTTTGTATCCAGTGTAAATTATGCACAGCGAATTCAGTTTGCACTATTAGGGAGTACTAGAGAAATGAAATCTATTTTTAAAGATTCGTTTGTCTTTTTTACTCCAAAAGATATTGTCTCAGGAGATTTCTTTTGGTATGCAGAAGTAGATAATCGAAAGGTTATTATTGTAGCTGACTGTACAGGACATGGCGTTCCAGGTGCATTTATGTCTTTATTAGGAATTACACTTCTCAATGAAATTGTAAAACACCATAAAATAACTAAACCAAGTGAGATTTTAGATACATTACAACGAGAAATCATAGATATTTTAAAGCAAAAAACAACAGGAAATAAAGATGGAATGGATATTTCTATTGCTGTTATAGATAGTGAGAGAAAAATTTTAGAGTTTGCAGGTGCAAAAAATCCTCTCGTTTATATGCACAAGAAAAGACAACGAGGAGGAGAAGAAAAAAATATGACCGTTATTAAAGGAGATGCTGTTTCGATAGGAGGAAGAAATAAAAAGGTACAAGATAAAAAATATACCAATCATGTTATTGATTTAGAAGAAGTAGAAACATTCTATTTGTACTCTGATGGCTACCAAGACCAATTTGGAGGAGAAGAAGGACGTAAATTTATGTCAAAACGCTTCCGTAGCCTTCTCTATGAAACTTCTACTTCATCTATGTTACACCAACGTAGAGCTTTAAAGATGACTTTGATGGATTGGATTGGAACAGAACAAAAACAAATTGATGACATTTGTATCATTGGAATTACAGTTTAAGATTCATAAAAAAACGAATTTCAAAAAAATGAAATTCGTTTTTTATTAAATTACTATTTTGGAAAAATTATTTCTTAAAATTCAAAACTGTATCTTCAATAATCTGACAACATTCTAGTAATTGCTCTTCTGTCATTACGAGTGGTGGAGCAAAACGAATAATATTTCCGTGTGTAGGTTTGGCAAGCAATCCATTTTCTTTCAAAGCAACACACAAATCCCAAGCCGTTGAGCTATCTGGCGAATCATTTATTACTACTGCATTCAAAAGACCTTTTCCACGAACTAAATTTACTAGGTCTGATTTGTCAGCCAATTCACTCATTTTCTGACGGAAAACTTTACCCAATTCTTCTGCTCGCTCTGAAAGATTTTCATTTTTTACAACTTCCAAAGCTGCCATTGCTACTTCACAAGCCAATGGATTTCCACCAAAAGTAGAACCGTGTTCACCTGGTTTGATGGTAAGCATAATTTCGTGACTAGAAAGAACTGCCGAAACAGGAAAAACACCACCCGAAAGAGCTTTACCCAAAATCAAAATATCAGGTTGAAAACCTTCATGGTCACAACATACTAACTTTCCAGTACGTGCAATTCCTGTCTGCACTTCATCTGCAATAAAAAGAACGTTTTTAGATTTACATAATTCATAAGCCTTTTTCAAATATCCTTCATCAGGAACAACTACACCAGCTTCTCCTTGGATTGGCTCAACCATAAAACCAGCCACATTTGGATCTTCCAATGCTTTTTCCAAAGCAGACAAATCATTATATTTTACGATTTCAAAACCTGGTAAATAAGGACCATAATCGCTATACGCACTTGGGTCTGTCGAAGAAGAAACGGCTGCAAGTGTTCTTCCCCAAAAGTTATTTTCTGCAAAAAGTATCTTTGCTTTATTTTCTTCTATTCCTTTTACTTTATATGCCCATTTACGACAAAGCTTGATTGCTGTTTCTCCTCCTTCTACTCCTGTATTCATTGGCAAAACTCTATCATAACCGAAAAACTCTGTCATAAATTTTTCATAATTTCCCAATACATTATTGTAAAATGCACGAGAAGTAAGTGTCAATTTTTGAGCTTGTGTAGTAAGAGCTTTTATGATATGGGGATGACAATGTCCTTGATTTACAGCACTATATGCTGAAAGAAAATCGTAATATTTTTTCCCATCTGTATCCCAAACATGAACACCTTCACCTTTTTCTAACACTACTGGAAGTGGATGGTAATTGTGCGCTCCATAATTATCTTCTAAGTCTATGAATTTTTGCTGACCTGCTGATACGTTTTGTGTTTCTGTAAGCATATTTTTACTTGTTTATGTTTGTTTAGTTGATTCAGCCTAAAATTACTCAAAAGTTTTTAGAAAAGCATTTTACTCAAACAATATCCTTACTAAAATTTGTTGCTAAAAAAACATTCTAATGTCCTGTTAAACTTTTTTGGAAGAAATATTTTTTTATGAAAATTAGATTTTTTTAATAAATGAAAATTTGTATTTTGCTAGTAATAAGAAATTTACATCAAAATCTCACTTTACTATTACATGAACTCATCATTTTTCACAGCAGCAAGCAGAGAAGAACTAGATATAGAATTAAAAATTATTGAAGGAGAACTTCCTAAAGATATGGATGGAGTTGTTTATATCAATTCTTCAGTTGGAACTATAAACTCTGATGGCATTCCTTTTCCAACAACTCGTCCTGATGGAACATACAACAGAGAACTAGGAAGTCCACTTCTAGGAGGTGATTCAATGATTTATAAATTAGACTTTAGTGCAACTCAAAACGAAATTAGTAGTATAAATTTAACATCTCGCTTACTCAAAACGCCTTGTTATTATGCTGATGAAGCTACTCGTTATTATTTAGAAAAAGAGAATAAAAAAAATCCTCTTTTCAATATTTATGGTTTTCGTAATTTAGGACTTACTCGTATGTCCTTTACAATGGGAGTTAGAAACGAACTGTGTACAGCTGTAACTCCTTTTCAATTTAAAAATGATACTTCTCCACGAATTTTAGCTAATTATGATGCAGGAAGACCCTATGAGTTTGATGCTGAAACACTAAAAATAAAAACTCCTATTGGTGCTAATTCAGAATGGGCTACCTCTACACCTCCTTTCTTGGTATATCCTTTTGGTGTAGTTCAAAGTACAGCACATCCATTTTTTGATCCTGTAACACAAGAATTGATTTCAGTTAATTTTACAAAGTCTATGAAGACGATGGCAAGTCAGATAAAATTAATTGAACTTTTGAAAAATCGCCCTGATGAAGTAGAAAAGAAATTTGAGGAATATATTGACAAACTAGAGGCAGAATCGGCTAGACAAGGACTTGCTACCTCTGAACTGACACACAAACATTATCTCGTAGAAAAAACAAATGACTTTTTTGATTGCATAGAAAATCATGTACATATAAAATCTAAATGGTGGAAAAATCTACTTAAAACACTAGAAGAAGCCTTAGAAAAACATATAAAAGAAGAAACTACTGTAGAAGATGCTGTATTTTTGATGAATTGGAAAGGAACAGGAAAATGGAAGAAATGGAATTTGATAGATAATACAACAAAAAAGCCATTACGCATTCAACAATGCATGCATCAAATTGCTGTGACAAGAGATTATATTATTTTGGTTGATGCTGGTTTTAAACTCACATTAGATATTATGTTTAATAATCCTTTTCCTCATAATTCTAAAATAGATAATTTTTTTCGCAAAATATTGACAGCTCCAATGCTTGCTACAACAGATACATATATTGTAAATAGAGCAGATATGAAAGATGAATTGAAATCTATTGTAGTAAAAAAATTGCCCGTTTCTTTGCCTTTCGAAACTATACATTTGACAGCAGATTATGAAAACCCTGATGACCAAATTACGCTACATGCAGCTCATAATGCAACAGCTTGTTTGGCTGAATGGATACGATTATTTGATGTAAATGAGTTTACAAATGAACCTGTAAAAGAAAATATAACAGGAATTCCACCAACAGGCATTTTAGATATTAGCAGAATAGGAAAATATTTGATTGATGCTAAGACTGGAAATATAATCGAACAGACTATTATTACAGAAAAAGGAAATATTGATACTAAAGATGACAATAATAGTCAAGACTTACCTAAAAAGGATATAGGAGCGCATACTTGGGGTATTGCACTTTTTACTTATCCAAATATGGTAGATGCCAGTAAGATAGTTCCAAAAATCAAGAATATTTATTGGCAGTCATTTGGTTTAGACAAAGATTTTCTCACACGTTTTATTTTTAATTTGTATAAAGAGTATCCAAATCGCAAAATATCTGTAGAAGATATGAAAAAATACACTCAACAAGGGATTCCATTTGTTATCAGCAGGATGAATACCGAAACTATGAAATTTGAAGATTATTATCAATTTGAAAAAGGAATATCATACAGAGCAATGCAGTTTGTGCCTAAGAAAAACCCTACCAATAAAGATGATAATGAAGGCTATATGACTTGTGTAGTTACTGTAGAAAAATTAAATAAATCGACCAAAAGCATAGAGTACCAAACTCAATTATGGATTTTTGATGCTCAAAATCTTAAAAAAGGTGCTATTTGTAAACTAACTCATCCAAAATGGATTGCAAACACTACTTTGCATTCAGCATGGTTATCAGAAGCAAAAACTACAAACTCATACTATAATATTCCTGTCAAATCAGATTATCAACATTTGATAGATGATTCTCTTTTGGGAAAATTTATGGGAGGGCTTTTATTTAGAAAGGAAAGAGAACAGATTCAAGAAATTTTTGACAAAAATATATATCCTCATTTTAAATAACTTTATTTTATATTCAACCTTACTATATTCTTACCTCTATGAAATATTATTATGATACTCCAGCCTGTCAAGTTTATTATGACGAAGAAAAAGGCTACATACATACAAACTGGGAAGGCTTTTGTCCTAGCAAAATATTTAGAGAAGCCTCCAATGCTATCATTACGGCTATTGAAGAAACACAAAGTGGAAAAGTATTATTTGATGCTGCTCGTACGAAATCAGCTTCTCCTGATGACCAAAAATGGATATTTGAAGATTGGATGCCTCGTGCAGTAATGGCTGGTTATAATAGATATGCCTATATTCTTCCAAGTGATGTCTTCGGAAAATTTTCTTCTCAAAAAGTAATTAATGAAATAGGTGGTAACACTCCTAATTTAGAGGGGGCAACTTCTAATGATATGGAAACTGCAATGGAATGGTTACTAAAAGAAACAGTAGTTTAATTCTTTTACGTTTTATAGAACTCATTTTTTAGAAATCACACCTAAAAAATGAGTTTTTTGTGTTAAAAAAACTCTGAGAGAAAGACTAATATTTTTTCAGACACCTTTTTGCATATTATTTGCGTACGTATAAATAAGAATAGATGAATACTCTTTTTTGATAGACGAATACCAAATTTTATTCGTTAAAATAAAGAATACAGATGAGTAATTCTGAATAAATACCAGCTTAATTAAATATTAAATTTTACTTCTATGCCTACTTTTTCCTTTATATCAACTACTACACTTACTTTTTTATTTTTATTTTGCTGTCAAACCTTGGTATTTGCTCAGTATGATACACATTATCTAAAAAGTGGAAATCAAGCATTAGAACAAAAAAATTATGTACAAGCAGAAACTGATTATACAACTTCTCTGAAACATAATAGCCGAAATATGGAAGCCTATCTTCAACGAGGAATAGCTAGATGGCATTTAGAAAAGTATAAAGATGCAATTTCAGATTTGGACAGAACGATTTTATTTAATTATAAATTGGCAGAAGCAAATCTGTGGAAAGGTAAAAGTTATTATTCAATGGATTCTTACAAAGAAGCTATTACTTATTTTGATAAAGCGTTAAAATCCAATACCAAAAAAGATTCTCAAATTAATACAGAAATTTATGAATTTAAAGGATATGCGTATCAAAAATTAAATAATTCTGATAAAACAGTTGAAAATTTTAGATTGGCTTTGGGAGAAGGAAGTACAAAATCAGCAGAGATAAATTATGAACTGGCTACCATTAATTATTTGAATAAAAATTATGAAGAAAGCCTAAAAAACCTCCAAAAAGCAAGACAATTAGGACACCCAAACCGTGCAGAAATTGCAAAGAAAATTGTAACTCTTGACAAACTTATTGCAGAAGAAAAGAAAGCAAACGAACAAAAAAATGTAAAATTTCATTTTCAAAACCCATCTTCACTTACAGCAACCGTTTCAAATTCTTTTTTTGATTTAGAAGTGTGTCTGGAATCCGAACTGATGGTAAATGAAGTAAAAGTTTTTGTGAATAATAAAGAACAAGACCCAATTAGAGGACTTACCGTCACCCCAAGCACTATGTGTGCTATTACTATAAAACGCAAAATTCCACTGCAAAACGGAACTAATGAAATTCGTTTGGAAGCAACAACAGCACAAGGAACTTTTTTTTCAGATAAAGCAAATATTATCTTTACTACTCCCACTCGTGCAGAAAATGCTATCGCTTCAATGCCAAAAGTTTGGGCAGTTGTAGTAGGTGTGGCAAGTTATACAGCAATGCCAACACTGCGTTATTCAGATGATGATGCGTATCAAATGTATGCCTTTTTGAAAAGCCCAGAGGGTGGCGCACTTTCTGACAATCAAATTACACTTTTAGTAGATGAGAATGCTACAAAATCACAAATTACTAATTCTTTAAGTCAAAAGTTTAGTGCTGCTTCTGAAAATGATTTAGTTATTTTTTATTATGCTGGACACGGTTTGGAAGGTAGTTTTATTCCTTACGATTACAATGGAACAGAAAGCACTAAACTCCTGCACAAAGACGTTCAAGATATTTTTACAAGCTGCAAAGCAAAAAACAAATTATTTATTGCAGATGCCTGTCATTCGGGAAGTAGTAGTGAAAATTTGAGAGGAAATGTAAAAGCAACAATGGATAAGTATTATCAAGCTCTTGCCAAAACTTCTGGAGGAACAGCACTTATGATGTCATCAAAAGCAGAAGAAACTTCACTTGAAAACAAGACAATTCGTCAAGGAGTCTTTAGTTATTATTTGATTCGTGGCTTGAAAGGCGAAGCTGATTTTAATGCTGATAATATAGTTTCGGTAAGAGAACTTTTTGATTATGTCCAAACACAAACTCGCCAGTATACAAACTACCGTCAGAATCCAGAATTATATGGACTTTTTGACCCAAATATGCCGATTGGAGCTGTTAGGAAATAAATTTAACTTGTTCAAGCGTCGACACTTGAACAAGTTAAATTAAAGAAACTCAAGCAGAAATGTTTGAGTTTTTTGTTTTGGATTATCAGTTCGTTGTATAAAAAACTCACTCATTTTATGAAACAAGTGAGTTTTTGAGAGATAATTTTGAAGAATAAATTATTTACGCCAAGGAATAAGTAATTTTTCTATTTCTGGTAAAAGATTCAAATCGGCTGTACACATTTCTTCTGCACCCCCATAGAATTTTTGAAAAAATACTTCTACTGTTCTACGATATTGCTCACCTTCGCCTGCCCAAAGTCTATACAAACCTGGTACAACAGCTCTAGGAACATAACCCATATCTTTCAAAATAGTCTGTGTAACTGTGTGCATACCTGCACACCAGCCATAAGCCATTTCAACACCTGAATCTTCAAATAATTTGTCGGCTGCATTCAAGATTTCAGTTCCTAAGCCAGCAGCTTGATAATCTTCATGAGTAGCAATAACTAATAACTCGCCTCTACGCAACATTTTCCACATCGTAATTATTAAAGCTGAGGCAATTTTTTTGGTTGCTACTTCTTCAATAACAATAAGAAAATTATTTCCTTTATTAAATGTCTCACCTTGCCCAACAAAAGGAGCAAAACCATCAGGTGTAAACAGCAATTCAAAATCACAGCCTTTTAGAGCTGGAAATCCTGTTTTATAGGCTTCTGATGCACCTTCTAAGTCAGCTTCTGTTGCTTCACGAACAATAAAATTGCCGTCTAAAATTGTTTTTTGCTCTAGTTTTGCCCAGTCTATTGGCTCACAACCTTGGCGTACCTGTACATCTTCAGGCATATCTAACCAAAGACTGTTCATGGATTTACGATTATTCATGTTGATTAAAAATTAAAATAATAGATTTTTTTTATTAAAAATAGATTGATAACATATAAAGAACTTATGATACTAGCCAATTTTTTGCTTTATCAACATCATCAAAAAAACGAACTGCAAATCCTCCTGTAGTTTCTTCTTCCATGAGTTGTTCCATAGCTACTTGAGCAAATAAATCAGGTGTTTCTACTATGGCAGCCATTTCCACTCCAAGCTCAATGCACTTAGGAAAGATATTTTGAGCATGCCATTCCTGCAATTCAGGTACAATAATATACTCCATGTTCTGATTATTTACTAAAGCCTTTTTAGGTCTGTATTTTTCAAAAAACTCAAGATAGGTGAGCATTTCTTTCTTAAATTTTTCAGCATTTAAATTTTCGCTTCCTGATTTAAAAATGTGTGAAAAGATAGAATTTTCTTCATCGTAATCAAAAACTGAATAATCACTTTCATAGATAATCATATATTCGTTGGGGTTTAAGTTAAAAGTTTCATGTTAGTAAATATAAAAAACTATTTCTATATCTAAGCAAAATACAACTATTAAAGCAAATTTTTATTTTTTTTGTCTATTACAAACAATTTATACGTTTCAAAAACCAACAGCTAAAGAAGAGCCTAAAAATAAGTTAGTAGAAACTGAATTTTCATTTTTTATAAAAATGTCATCTTTACTTTTCAGACTACGGTATTCGATTCTCCAAAGTATATTTTCTGTTATTTTATAATCCAGATTAATAGAATAACTTGAGGTTTGAAAGCCATTTTGAGTTTCTGTGACTATAATAACTTCATTTTCATCGTTATAATGTTCTGCTCGTACAGCTAAAGAAATTTTTTCATTAAAATTATATTTTGCTATCAAAATAGGCGAATACCACACATTGTATTCCGAACTTTCTTTCTGTTTTTGCTCTGCGCCAATATCAAATCCTGCAATAATTTCAAATTTGTCTGAAAAATCAACTTTCATAAAAAAATCATGGAAATAACGCATCTTTTTTTCTGCTGTTGGATAGTCATTTCCTATAAAAGAACTACTATTAAAAGTGATTTTTTTGGTTGGTGTAAAAGTAATTTGATGTCCAAAAGCAAGCGTTTGATTTCCTTCTACTCGCTGAATGCGTTGCCAACCATTGAGTAAAAGTCCTGATAGAAACCATTTTTCATTATCTGAAGTATAAGAAATTTTGATTCCACTTTCATAATAAGGCGAATTTTCAGCTAACAGACTACGTGTCATAGTTGGACAATCTTTTCCAATCGCACTCTCAAAACCAATATGTGAACTAAAAATACCTGCATCAATCCATATATTCTTTGTTTTTGAAATTTTCACTCCTGCATATGCTTCATAAATGTTTTTCAAAACACCTTCTTCTGCTGCTAGATTTATGTTTGAGTACGTTCCTGTCATAAGCGCAAGTCTTGCACGAACTTTTTCAGTTTCATAATCAGCTTGAATCAATCCTAAATTTAAAGCCAGTTCGTTATGACGATGATATGCATAAAAAAAGTTTGGACGAACATGATTTTCAGGTTCATTGAAATCATAAATATAATAGGTTTCTAAATACGCACTAAATTTGACTTTTGATAGTGGTTTATCCAAATTTTCTACCTTTATAGTGTCATTTTGAGCCAAAACAGTAAATGAAAATGAAAGGAATAGAAAAAATAAAATAAATTGTCGCATCTTTTTGTGATTTTTGGGGTTGTATAGGAGAAATTACGTATGATAGACTTTCCAGTCTGTTTGAAAATAAAAAATCATTTTGTTCAGACTAGGAAGTCTGAAATACATACTATAGATTACAAAGTAAAAATTCTAAGTCTGATTAGTACCAAATTTTATAAAAAAATCAATGCAAAACAATTATTATTTTATTCGAAGTCTTTCCAACGAACTTTCCAAACAGATTATAGGATTTGAAATTGCGACTATTTTTTCGCAAAATAAAGATGAATTATTGATAGGACTTATTGATAATAACAATCCAGAAACTGAATTTTGGATTCGTGCTACCTTTACACCTGAACTCACAACACTTTCTTTTCCTCAATCTTTTGCACGAGCAAAGCGAAATAGCATTGATCTTTTTGATTCTATTATTGGAAAGAAAATAACGAGTATTCGTCAGTTTAATAATGAACGAGCTTTTGGAATAGAATTGGAAGAAAATTTTACTTTGCTATTCAAATTATTTGGTAATCGCTCAAATATTATTTTATTTTCTCAAGATGAGAGTTCAAAAAGTGAAAATTCAGAACAAGAAATTGAAGCTATTTTTCAACATAAGCTACAAGCCGATTGGGAGATAATTTATGAAGATTTGGATAGAAGTATAGAACAGGAAAAAGAGGATTTTATAGAAAATGGAATCAAGAAAACCTTTCCTACTTTTGGAAAAGATGTATTAAAATATATCAACAATAAAGTAGAAAATACAGAAGACAGAGAAAAATATTGGCAAGAAACCGAAAAATTAATTACTTATTTTGATGAGATTGAAAATTTAGATTTTTATGTTTTCTTAAAAACAAATGAAGTAAAATTATCGATTCTTAATCCAAAAGAGTTTATTAAAGATGCTGAAATTCTACACAAAACAGACAATGCCATTGAAGCCTGTAATTTGTTTTACATGGAGTTTTCAAGGCGTTATTATTTAGGCAAAGAAAAAAATGCAGCACTTAAAGCCATAGAAAAACGTCATCGCCAAACTCAAAACTACATAGACAAGACACTCAAAAAGATAGAAAAAGTAGAAAATACAATGCGTTACGAAGAATTTGGACATATTCTGATGGCAAATCTTCACGCTGTAGAACCTCGCTCAAAATCAGTAGAACTTTTTGATTTTTATACCAACGAGCAAATCACAATTCCATTAAAAGACCATTTATCAGCACAAAAAAATGCAGAACTTTTTTATAGAAAAGGCAAAAATCAAAAACTAGAAATTGATAATTTGTATCAAAATTTAGAGAAAAAAGAAGAGCAATTACACCTTTTTGAAAGTCAGTTGGACGAAATAAATAATTTTGATTCACTCAAAGAAATGCGAAAATTTTTGAAGGAAAATAAAATTAAGGTAACCAATTTACAAGAAAGCGAACCTGATGAACTTCCATTTAAAGTTTTTGAATATCAAGATTTTCAGATTTTGGTAGGTAAAAATTCTAAAAACAACGACTTACTTACTCAAAAATATGCTTATAAGGAAGATTTGTGGCTTCATGCTCGTGGTGTTGCAGGTTCGCATGTCGTGATAAAATATAGAGCAGGAAAACCATTTCCAAAATCGGTCATCGAAAAAGCTGCCAGTTTAGCAGCCTATTATTCCAAGCGAAAAACAGATTCGCTTTGTCCTGTCATCGTAACACCTAAAAAATATGTCAGAAAACCAAAAGGAGCAGCACTTGGTGCAGTTGTCGTGGAAAGAGAAGATGTGGTAATGGTTGAACCTAAAGGATTTGAGTAAGTTGTTTTTGTGTTGTCGGTGAGACACCGACAACGGCTTTTCAAATACTGTCACCAGTGGTGACACAATTAGTTTTTATAAAACTCGCACCAATGGTGCGAGAAATTAATCTTCAAAAATATCTGTAATGTTTATTTCAAAACCTGTCAATACCTTCGATTTTATAATTCCTTCTTTTTCTGCTTCTGAAAAGGTTTGATAGTTTCCTTTTTCATTCAAAACCTCTACAAAAACTTGTTTTCTCTTAGGATAAACCTGCCAAAACTCTGTTACTTTATTTTTTTGGTAAAGTTCTCTTTTTGCTTCTCTTATTTTTGAACTTTCCATTGGCAACCAAATTTCTATAATTAAATCAGGTGCGCCTTCAATACTTGCTTCTCCTAGAATTTTGCGATTATCTTTCGCAACAAACAAAATATCAGGCTGTGAAATATTATTTTGGTCAAGTTGCACATCTAAAGGAGCAAGTAGGAGTTGTCCTAAATTATCATCTTTGATAAAACGATGAAATTTTACGAGTACATTTTCTAAAATACTTTGATGTTCTAGAGTAGGACTTGGATAAACAAAAAGACTATTTTCAATAATTTCTACTTTTACTAAAAGGTCTTCAGGAAAATGATTACACAACTCTTCGTAATTCCACTTATAGTCAGTAGGAAACTGCTCTGCAATTTCTTTTATGTCTTCGTACAAATACTGAATTTCATTCTTTGGTTTTGGAATTTTATTTTTCATAATTGGTTTGTATTCCTTTTTCTTGAACTATCAGTCTGTAAAACAAGTGTTTTCTTAATCTATATATTTTGTAATTTTGATAAGCTAAGATACAAAAAATAGTAATACAATTATTTTTGGTTTTGTTCAATAATCTATCTACAAAAATTAAATCACAAAAAACATGCACCCACTAATCCAAAAAGCCCTAAATCAGTTAAATTCCAACAATTACAGAGGATATTTTGAAGAAATGGATATAATTATTCCTTCTTCTATGAGCACAAATTACCAAGAACTCAAAGGTTTTTTTGTAGCCGGAATAAAAAATGAGGAGTTTAAAGAAGCCCTAAATGTTTTTGCCTTGGAAGTAGATGGAAGTTTGTATAAAGGCTGATATTTTTAATAAAGAAACCTCGTTGACGGCTTCATTTGAGCCTCAACGACGGTTAGTTATTAGTTTTATTCTGTTTTCAACCGTCAACGAGGTGTTGCCGTCGTTGAGGTAAGAATAATTTATAAAGCTGTTTCCTCCAAATATTCCTCTCCATTTTTGACAGGAATCAAATTTTTGGTTTCTTCTTCCGTAAAAAGTCTGGACTTGACAATAAAACGATAACCCAAAGGAATCTCTAACGAAAAACTAGAACCTCGCCCTTCTGTAACATCAATCGTAAGATGCGTATGTTTCCAATAATCAAATTGAGATTGGTTCATAAAAAAATCGCATCCGTGAATCGTTCCCACCCAAACATCATTTGAACCAACTTTAAATTCTCCTTTTGCAAAGCACATCGGTTGTGAACCATCACAACACCCTCCACTTTGATGGAACATAAGTTCTCCATTTTCTTCTCTTAGCTCATCAATAATTTTTTTGGCTGCATCTGTTGCAACTACTCTTTGCGTATTTTTCATAATTGTTTTTATTTTAATTGGTTGTCTATTTTATACAAAAACTAAAGTTTTCGGTACATTGTTTCTCACTCTAAAGAGTAAGCTACATTGAGCCGTTGTCGGTGTCCCTACCGACGACAAAAAACTACCTACATTTTATAGCAAAACCCTAAGGGTCTTCATAGTCCCTTAGGGTTTGATATAACTGGTTGATTTTTTACTTTACAATTTTAAAAGAAACCTAATGCTTTCTTGTCATAAGAAATAAGCATATTTTTGTTTTGGCGATAATGACTTAACATCATTTTGTGATTTTCTCTGCCAAAACCAGATTTTTTGTAACCTCCAAACGGAGCATGAGCAGGATAATTATGGTAACAATTTACCCAAACACGACCTGCTTGTATCGCACGAGGAACATTATAAAGTTCGTGAGCATCTCTCGTCCAAACACCTGCACCAAGTCCATAAAGCGTATCATTTGCAATTTCGATGGCTTCTTCGGTATTTTTGAATGTTGTAACACAAAGAACAGGTCCAAAAATTTCTTCTTGGAAAACTCTCATTTTATTGTGTCCTTTTAATATAGTTGGTTGAATATAATATCCGTCTTTTAGTCCGTCGACATATTTGGCTGCACCACCTGTCAAGACTTCTGCGCCCTCTTCTTTTCCAATTTCTAAGTACGATAATATTTTTTCGTACTGATCTTTTGAAGCCTGTGCGCCCATCATCGTCGAATCATCTAATGGATGTCCCATTTTGATTTTTTCGGTTCTTTCAATGACTCTTTCTATAAATTTATCATAAATATCTTCGTGTACAAGCAATCTTGAAGGACACGTACAAATTTCACCTTGATTTAAGGCAAACATAACAGCACCTTCCAAACACTTATCAAAAAATTCGTCGTCGGCATCCATTACACTTGGGAAAAATACATTTGGCGATTTTCCACCTAATTCCATAGTTACAGGAATAATATTTTCAGACGCATATTGCATAATTAAACGTCCTGTTGTTGTTTCTCCTGTGAAAGAAACTTTTGCTACTCGTGGGGAACTTGCCAATGGTTTTCCTGCTTCTACACCAAAACCAGAAACAATATTAACGACACCTTTAGGCAAGACATCTTTGATAAGTTCCATAAAAATCAAAATTCCGACAGGTGTTTGTTCGGCAGGTTTCATTACGACACAACAACCAGCAGCCAAAGCAGGCGCAAGTTTCCAAGTCGCCATTAAAAGAGGGAAATTCCAAGGAATAATCTGACCCACCACACCTAATGGCTCATCAATATTCATTGAAACTGTGTTTTGGTCTAGTTCTGCAACACTTCCCTCTTCGGCACGAATCACACCAGCGAAATAACGAAAATGGTCAATACAAAGTGGTAAATCAGCAGCTTTTGTTTCTCTGACAGCTTTGCCGTTATCTACCGTTTCAATAATTGCTAAATACTCTAAATTTTTCTCCATAATATCAGCTATTTTGAGCATAATATTACTTCTTTCAGTAGCCGATGTTTTAGACCAAGTTTTGAATGCTTCGTGAGCTGCATCAAGAGCCAAATCTACATCTTCTTTTGTTGAACGAGCTATTTTTGTGATAACTTCTCCACTTACTGGCGAAATATTATCAAAATACTGTCCTTTAACAGGAGAAGTCCATTCTCCATTTATAAAATTATCATAGCGTTCCTTAAACTTTGGAAAAGCTAATTTATCAGTTGCTTTTGTGGTAGTTTCCATAATTAAAAAATGATTATTTGTGTGTAAAAATTTATTTAGGAATAGAACTAAATTACTTATTTTGAAATAATAATTTATTGATATTGAATATACTAAATTCGTAATTTGTAATTTTTAATTCGTAATTGTTCCTTAAAAAGTCTTATTTTCTTTTACAAATTTAAAACATAAATAATCAACTGTCTTTTAATATTCTATCAAAACTTTATAGTATTCTATCAATCATTCCAACAAATAAAATTTGTCAAGAATTGATTATCTTGTACTATATTTAAAACACCACTCCAATAAAAGCACACAAACAACTATCTAATTTATCTTATCAATTATGGAAAATTCCTTAAAATCATCTTTATTTATTCCAAAACAGCAGGCTCTTACTTCTTATAATAATCTTCAAACGCTTGTCGAAAATCGTTCAAGTTTTAATCTTCCCAACTTTGAACTCAATCTTTTTGAAACGCATCAAAAAAGCGAAAAAGTAAGTCTAATTTTTGATACTTTGACAGTAACTGCAATGATTCGTGGAAAAAAAGTAATGCAATCTTTTGAAAATATTAATCATTATAAAGAAATAAAAAATACCAAAACAGAATTTGATTATTTACCTGGAGAAAGTGTGATTGTTCCTGCAAATGAAGAAATGATAATTGATTTTCCAGAAGCAAACGAAAAAAATCCTACTCAGTGTTTGGCAATTGCAATTGATAATGAAAAAATAAAATCTACTTTAGAAACTCTTAATAATCAGTTTCCAAAACTAGAAACACCACAAAATAAAAACGGAAATTGGACACTAGAAAATCCAGATTATCATTTAAAAAATAATGCAGAATTAAAGAATGTCATTGATAGAATTACGCATATTTCACTAGGAAAAAGTGAAGCTAAAAATTTATTGGCTGACCTTGCCTTACAAGAACTTTTAATCCGAATTATGCAAACACAAGCACGTAATTTGATTTTTGAAGAATACAAAAAATACAGTTCTCAAAATCGTTTTGCTTTTGTGATAGAATATGTAGAAACACATTTGGAAGAACAAATAACAGTAGAAAAATTGAGTAAACTAGCTTGTATGAGCGAATCTAATTTTTATAAAGCCTTCAAACGAGAATTTGGAATTACGCCTGTAGAATACATTTTGAAACAGAGAATTAGCCTTGCAAAAAAATTATTAACCAATATGAAATTGAGTATAACTGATGTTTGTTACAAAGCTGGTTTTAATAGTTTGAGCTATTTTAGTGTTTTATTTAAAAAATATGCAGACCAATCGCCTAGTGAGTTTAGAAAATCTATTTTTGGAGATTAATCTATAAAAACAGGGTTAAAACCCTGTTCAATTAAAAAAACTGCTTTGAGTTATAAGTTATTCCCTTATTTCAATTCTTTCAAATTCCCAAGCATTGTAGGAATAAGTTCGCTAACTGTTGGATGAATATGAACAGCATCACGAATAGTTTTATAGGATTTTTTAGCATACATCATATCAATAACTGCATGAATAGTTTCATCTGCTGAAATTCCGAAAAATGTTGCACCCAATATTTTTTCTGTTTTTTCATCTATCAAAATCTTCATCATTCCATCTGTTTCACCTTTTTCGGTAGCACGAGCAACCCTTTCCATCTTACGAAAAGCCTGTACAATTTTCAGCGATTTATCTTCTTTCATTTTTTCTTTTGCTTGTTCTTCATTTATTCCTACTCTTGAAAGTGGTGGGTCAATAAACATAGAATAACATTGAATTCTATCCGATAATTTTCGTTTTTTCTCTCCAAAAAGAAAATCACTTACAATTTCAAAATCATTATAAGCTGTGTGTGTAAAAGCTCCTTCACCATTGCAATCTCCTAAAGCAAAAATATGTTTTTTGTTGGTTTGAAAATGCTGATTTACTTTTACATATCCTCTCTTATCAGTTTTTATACCTATTTTTTCTAAGTTTAGAGTTTTAGTATTTGGCTTTCTGCCTACCGAAATCAGAATATGAGAACCATTTATAGAATGTTTTTTTCCATCTTTTTCAAACGAAATTTTAGTTTTTTCTTGTTCTTTCTCTTTTCTTTCTTGATTTACTTTTATATTTTTTGCGTTGGTATGAATTGTTATTGATTCTTTTCCCAATACTTTTTTTATTTCATCAGCTACATCTTTGTCTTCTTTGTGTAAAAAGCGTTCGTTTTGTTCTAAAATAGTTACTTTACTTCCAAAACGAGAGAACATTTGACTAAACTCTAAACCAATATAACCTGCACCAATCACAATTAAGTGTTTTGGTGTTTCATCAAGTTCTAAAATACTTGTGTTAGTCAAATAATCTAAATCTTGATATTCTTTTGGAATAATAGTTTTTGCACCTACATTAATAAAAATTTGCTTACCTTCTATTTTCTGCGTCTTTCCATCTTTTGTTTTTATTTCAATCGTATTTTCATCTAAAAAAGTGCCTTCTCCTTTATAATAATCCAGTTTTTCTAATTTATCAAAAAGACCTTGAATATTATCATGAGAATCTGAAACGATTTTATCTTTTCGTTTCTTTATTTTTTTGAGATTTACTTTTACATCTTTTATTTCTATTCCAAAACCTTCACTATTTTTGGCTACAAAAGCCCTTCTAGCACTAGCTACATACGATTTAGTAGGTGTACAACCATCATTTACACACGTGCCTCCAATTTTATTTTTTTCAATAATCGCTACTTTTTTTCCTTCTTTTTCTAATTTTGCAGCGAGTGGAACGCCTGCTTGTCCTGTACCAATAATGATTGCGTCGTATTTTTTCATGTCTAAAAGTGTAGTTTAAAAAATGTATTTGATTTTGTTTTTAGTTTAACTTTTCAGAATAACTATTGTTAGGATTTAATTTAAAATGACTCATAAAATACTCAAAATCAAATTAGTATAAAATGTATTCTATCAAAAAATTTAATTTTAAAGAAAATAATAAAGAATGGAATTCATTTATAAGAACAAATTCAGAAGGACATTTTTTCTTTGAAACAGATTATTTATTTTATCACAAGGAACGTTTTGAGGATTTTTCATTGATGATTTACGATAGAAAAAAAGAGTTGATTTGTGTTTTACCAGCTTGTTGTGAAATTACAAAAAAATCTCCTGCTGTTGTTGGTATCCCCACCAACGACAATAATCAAAAAATTCTTCATTCTCATAAAGGCTTAACCTTTGGAGGATTTATTTTTAAAGATAATTTGAGTTTTTTAGAAAAACGAAAAATTGTTTTTTCTTGTTTTGAGTTTTTGAAAAAAAATGAATTTACTGATTTGATTATAAAACCTTTGCCCTCTTATTTTTTTATAGATAAAGATGAAAGTATTCACAGAATTTTGAATGATAACTTTAATAGTAATGAGATTGAAAGTAAAATTCTGAGAGTGGAGGCAAACTCTGTAATTACTTTGCCCAAGAGTGAAGTAGATTATCAAGAAATAAACTATAAAAATTATTCTACAAGAAAAAAAAGAAATCTCAAAAAAGCCTATCAATCTAACTTGAGAATAGAAAAGACAGAACTAGCGACTGATTTTTGGAATATACTAGAAGACAATTTAAAAACTCGTCATAATCTTCTTCCTGTTCATTCGGTGGATGAAATTCAGTTATTAAAAGATAAATTTCCTAATAACATTCTTTTTTCTTTAGCAAAAAATTCAACAAATGAGATTGTAGCTTGTAGTGTTTCTTTTGTTTATCAATCTACGATTCATTTACAGTATATGTCAGCTACAAAAAAGGGAAAAGAAATTTGTGCATTAGATTTCTTGATTAATCATCTTATAGAAAACCATGTTATTCATTTTGATAAAATCATCAAAACCTCTCCTACTGGAAGTTTTGATTTTTTGAGTTTGGGAGTAAGTGAGATAAGAAATAATACAGAAAATAAAGACTCAATCAATGAAGGACTTTTTAAATGGAAAGAAGAATTTGGAGCAAAGGCTTTTTCTCACTTTGTATATCAAATAAAACTGTAGTTTATGCTTTAGCGTGAGTGCCACTGTACCGAATACTTTAGTGTTCGAAAAGACGCATTAAGACATTATAACCACCAAAAAAAAGTAATTGAGCCAGTAATAAGAAATAAGCAAATTTATTTATTTTCTCAAACCTAGAATACTGAAAAAGCATACACAATGGCAGAGCCACCAAAAACCATCCGATATAATTTTGAAGAGGAATAACATCTCCCTGCCAACTCCAAAAATCATGTTTTATAGCAACAGGTTCTATTAAATAATCCAACATTACCATCAAAGCAGCACTAAAAACAGATTTAAAAAATAGTGTTACCTTGGAAGTAAAAATATAAAAAATAAGGTATGTAGAAACAAAATAATTAACAATGAAAGTAATCATTATCCAGTTTACTCCTATCAAGAGAGGCACTTCTAACACTTTAAAGCCAAGTGTTTTGCCATAATTGTATGTTCCAAAAATAGCTTCTGTTTTCACACCAATTACTTCAATAAAAAAACCTACTAAAAAAGTAATACTCACAAAAATCCAAAAAGAAGGTGAGTATTTACGTTGTGCCAAGAAAAGAAGTACAATACTTGTAACCAAATTGAAGGGTGTAGCCAGTTCAAAAAGCTCACGAGTAGGTTCAAACCAAAGTCCTAAAAGTCCTGCAAAATACATAACCAATATTAATCCATTAAAGAAATTGATATTATCTTGAACAAAAAAACGAATTGATTCGAATAAAAAAATGGTTTTAGATTTCATTAAGTGATAAAAATGAGTAGATTTTGATAAATGTAAAATAGACTAACTTTGTTTTTTGTAAATTTGTTAGGATTCTGCTGTTATTTAAAACAGTAATGATACAAAAGGAGAAATTATTTTATGAATTATATAAACCTTCAAGATCTTTTTCTTACGCCTATATATCTACTTCTTATTTATGGAGTATTATTTTTTATGCGTACAAGTATTGTAGATAAAGAAATGCGAAATTTTTTTATTATAGGATATAGTGTAAAAGTAGTTGGAGCTATTTTTTTTGGATTGGTATTTCAGTTTGTGTACGGATATGGAGATACTTTTTTTTATTTTGAGGGGGCAAGAATAGCAAGAGAAGCATTTTTGAATGATATACTAAGCTATTGGGAAATCATGTTTCAAAATATGGATGAATACAGCACACCACACACCTATTATTATGCTTATCGTATGCCTTACTATGGAGATAAAGGTTCATTTGCTGTTAATAAAATTGGTTCTATTTTCTCTATTCTTTCCTTTAATACTTATACGGTAAACTGTCTTTTCTTTGCACTAATGAGTTTTACAGGAAGTTGGCAGATGTATAAAGCTTGGGTAGATATTTATCCTATGTTAAAAAAACAACTTGCTTGGGCCATTTTTTTTATTCCTTCTATATTTTTTTGGGCGTCAGGCATTGTAAAAGACTCTGTTACTTTTTCTGCATTATGTTTTGCTTTTGCAGCCTTTCATTTTGGTGTAATACGCAGAAGAAAAGTTTATATCAACTTGCTTTTATTTGCAGTGTGTTGTTATACGATGTATTTAATTAAACTTTACATTTTGCTTTGTTTTATTCCTGCTTGTGGTTGGTGGTTTTATTCTCAATATACTAAACAGATTCAGTCTCAGTTTTTAAGAGTAGTTTTTGCTCCTATTTTATTAGTTCTAGGTATTGGTATTGCCTATTATGCTTTTTCTAATCTCATCAGAGGGACAGAATATGACTTAGATAAAGTAGCTCAAGAGGCATACATTACAGCTGATTGGATTCATCAAATGAGTGAACAAGGAAGTGCCTATGATATAGGTCTTGATCAGATGGATGGAACAATTGGTGGTTTATTAAAACTTTATCCAAAAGGAATATTTATTACTCTTTTTCGTCCTTTTATTTGGGAAATAAAGAATTTTAATATGGCTTTGGCTGGACTAGAAAATCTTGTTATTTTATTTCTTACTATTCGTGTATTTAAAAATCAAAAATGGAAAATAATCCTCAAACGTTTGCAAACTCATCAAATGGTAGTAGTTTGTCTTATATTCACTTTATTCTTTAGTGGAATTATAGGAATTGTAAGTAGTAATTTTGGAACTCTTGTTCGTTATCGTATTCCTATTTTACCTTTTTATATGATTGCATTGATTATTTTGGCATATAAACCTCCTAAACCTAAAAAACTAAGAAAAATTAAAGTCTAATTTCGTATTTTTGAAAATCTTTATCTTTTTATCTAAATTCTATTTTTTATGAAAATCACTTTCAAACTCCTTTTAATTTTATTTTGTTTTGTATCTCTATCTGCTTGCAATACTGATAACAAAGAAAAAAACACAACTGAAGTAAACTCTATGTCAGAAACTGATACTGATAATAAAGAAGAAAAATATGGTGCAGAAATAACACTAGAAAATGCTATTGCTGTAAGTGAAATTCCTGCTCTATTAGACAAACAAGATTCTGCTGAACTAAAAGTCATTGGAAAAATAGGCGAATGTTGCCAGAAAAAAGGCTGTTGGATGAAAGTTCCTATTTCAGATAATCAAGAAATGTTTGTCCGTTTTAAAGATTATGGCTTTTTTGTTCCTATGGATTCAGAAGGAAAAGAAATTGTGATGGAAGGAAAAGTAAAAAAAGAAGTCATTTCTGTAGCACAACTTCGTCATTATGCAGAAGATGCGGGAAAAACGAAAGAAGAAATTGAAAAAATTACAGAAGATGAAGTCAAAATTTCTTTTATGGCAACAGGAGTAATTATTAAAGGCTAAAACAGAGAAAAATGTATAAAAAGACAATATTAATTTAAAACTCAAAATGATACATACTAGTAGCATGACAAAAAAATTCAATCAAACTCCTCTACAAATAACAAAGGGTAGATTTAAAGAAATTTTTTGCTTCAATACTGAATTTGAAGAAGAAAATATAGACCATTCAGTAGTGGAATCTTTTGGAGAAGAATGGAAAAAATTTGCTTCTTTTGAGGATAAAGAAATTGATAAGTTAGGCAAAATGTATTTTGATATAATTGATGAGAATATAGTCAATAAAAATACTTATGGAATTGATATAGGGTGTGGTACTGGAAGATGGACAAAATATTTATTAGACAAAATAGGGTTTATGGAAGCTATAGATCCTAGTGAAGCTATTTATACTGCTGATAAGCTAATTGCAGAAAAAGAAAATGTACGGTTTTCTAGAGCTTCTACAGATAATATTCCATTTGATGACGAGACATTTGATTTTGGTATGAGTATAGGTGTATTACACCATATTCCTGATACACAGAAAGCTATGAGCAATTGCGTCAAAAAAATCAAAAAAGGAGGTTATTTTTATGTCTATCTCTATTATAATTTAGAAGATAAGTCTTCTTTTTTTAAACTGATTCTATCTATTGTATCTGTCATTCGCAAAGTTGTAAGTAGCTTACCTTCTACATTGAAAAAGTTTGTTTGTGACTTAATAGCTATCTTTGTTTATATGCCTACAATTTTGTTAGGACGATTCTTTAAGTTCTTGGGTTTGAAGAAACTTGCTCTTAGTTTACCTTTAAGTTTTTATCAAAATCAATCTTTCTTTGTAGTTCGTAATGATGCCTTAGATAGATTTGGTACTTCACTTGAACAACGATTCTCTAGAAGTGAGATTACTGAAATGATGCAAAAAGCAGGATTAAGTGAGATTGTTATATCTCCAAATGAACCTTATTATCATGCTATCGGAAAAAACTAAATTAGTATTTTCACAAATTCTTTTAATTACTTATACCTTGACAAAATTATTTGATTCAGAACAGGAGGCTAAACAAAAAATTGCATTAGGAACCTCAATTTTGCTGACAGTTTCTGATGCAAATAATGAAGACGAGAAAATCTGTCTTTCTCATACCAAAGACGGATTTTTTGCTGTACAAAATAACTGTTCTCATGCAGGAGCAGACCTACACAAAGGTTTTATAAACGAGCAAAATGAAATAGTTTGTCCTCTTCATAGTTATTGTTTTAACCTTAAAACAGGAAATTCTACTCGTGGAAATGCTCCTTCCTTAAAAACATACAGATTAGAATGGAAAAATGATGAAGTTACAAATCAAAAAGTTTTATTTATTGATGTATAATTTTTTGCTTCATAATGAACAAAAAAAACCTGTCTATACCAAATATAGCAGGTTTCTTTTGGGTAAGCAAATATGTTGATTATTTTTGCTTTTAGTATTTTTAGAAAATCAACTTTATTTCTTTTTAATATCTTTTCTATTTATCTTCTTCTTTTACTTTATATAGTGTCATTGTCAGATAATCATCTGTAAATGTAGTAGGTTGATAGTCATTATCTTCCATATTCAAACATAAAGAAATTTTTTCACTATTGTCAATTCTGAAAACACCTTTCATTACAGAGTTTGCTCTGTAGATAGTTATTTGATTAGGAGTTGTACTTGCGTTTATCTTATAAGACATTTCTCCTACTTGCTTATCATTCGTATTTGCACTTGAATTTGAAAAAACATCAGAACGAACTATTAGAGAGTTATCTTCATTAAAAGTAAAATAATTAGTTTCTCCATTCAGTTCTGTTTCCCATGCACCTACTAATGCTTTTTCGGCATTGTCTAGAGAGTTGGTAGTTTGTCCATAACTAGAAAAAGTTAAAAATGTAAGAAGAGCAAAGATGCCAAATGAAGCCAGCATCACAACGAGCATACGTTTTGTACGTTCCATAATAAATTTGAAATTAGATTAAAAAATAGTAGTTTAAAAAATGATAATTTGAAATAAAATCAAATTATTAGATAGCTTAAAAAAATGACTACCTATCTATAATAACGTCTTCTTTGTATATAAGGTTACAATTTTCATAAAAAAAGCTAACTTTAATTAAAAAGTTAGCTTTTGTATAAGTAAAAACTTTACTCATTTATAATTTCTTTTTTCTCTTTTTGAGTTTCTAGCTTGTAAAAGTTAATTACTGTATATTTATTATCTATTTCCTTAGGTTGTTCAGTAGTATTGAAATTATGACATATAGTAATTTGATTATTATCATTAATTCTAAAAACTCCTTTTATTTCTTTGTTCCTATTATAAAAAGTTAGCTTATATGGACTTTGTGAAGCATCAATTTCGTAATACAGTTGGGTATGCTCTCTACCTGAAGCTGAAGGAACATTTGAAAATACAGAAGTATTAATAACTACTGTTTTGTTTTCTTTGAAATTTATATATGCTTTACTTCCTCCATAGAAACCTTCCCAATTACCAATCAATGCACTTCTGAGAACTTCAGTTGGAGATTTTACTTTATTATTTTCTACTTCCTCATCATAGATTATAGTAGAAGATTCAGTTGGATGTTCAGCATCCCATTTATCCCAACCTAATGCTGTTTGTTCAGCCAATTCTTTTTCTTCTTTTGTAGCTTCATTATTTTCTGTTGTTTCTACATTCCAGTCCAATATTTCAGTGACTGTTTCGTTAGACTCAATAGTATTTTGTGCATTAACAGAATTTATTTGAAACCCAAAAAAGATAACAAGAACAATCAATAAAATAAAATAATTTATTGATTTAGAGGGTCTGGTATTTTTATTATTATATTTCATAAGAATATTTGATTTTAGTGAATTGTATAGTTTAAAAAATGAAAGCTAAACTGTAATAATAATTGAGATATTTAGCTTCTATATAACAAACGGTAAAACGCTAATACAGGTTTCATTTCACAAAAAAAACATCTTTAAATTATACAATTATTTATTTTATTTTTAACTTAATCACTAAGTATTATTCAAAAAAATTGTATCTCTTTAATTCTACTTTTATCCCTCTGTTATTTGTAGTATTTTGGTTTATTGGTTATATTACATCATATTTCTTATCTTGATATTAAATAACAGCACTATGTTTGCATCAAAATAATGAATACCAGTCCATTAAAATTAGAGTCAAACTAAACTATAATTCCTTTTGAATACACCTAATATACTCAAAAAAACAGGGAACTTTACTAACCCCAAAACATGTCCGAGTTGTCAGCATACTAACTATGTGTGGGATGAGGAGGTACGTTATATGTATTGTTATAATTGTGGAGTGGCTTCAGATTTAGCTTTCAACCGTGTTCTTAATGAAAGTCTAAAAACAGAAAACTTTCCTTATTATAGCTTTCTTAGAGTAGGTCAGGTTCTTAATTTAGAAGAAAAAGAATTTATAATTACAGCACGTCTGCGTTACCGTTCTTCCCATAAAGAATATTATACCAGCGATGAAGGTTCAGGATATAGTAATGAAACTTGGTATTCAGACACTTATATATTACAAAACACGCAAGAAGGAAAAAATGAGCGTTTTTACTTGAATGAAGATAAAGAAGGATATTCATTAGGAATGCCCATTACTGTTGATAAAACAGATGCAGACCCTACTAATTTAGAGCTTTTTACTAACTTTTATGAAGGAAGAGCTGATTATAGAGTTACTGAATATGGTTCTTTATTTTTAGAGTTTTTTGAAGGAGAAACCGAAAAAGAAGATCCTTATGCAGTCGGAACTCAAACTCATTTTGCTACTTATCAAGAAGGAATGTGGAGTTATACTGTTGAACAAGGTGATGGTTGGAAAGAATTTTCAGCAGAAAAGAAAATTTCTAAAGAAGAATTATATCAAGGATTAAAAGGAAACCCATACATTGATACCTATCAAGAGAGAGACAAAGGTTTTTCTACCATCCGTAAAGTAACAAGCGCAGCAGCTCTAGTAGCTTTTTTAGTCTTTTTGGTTTCTCTTTTTTCTGATGGCACACCTATTTCTTCAACAAAAGTTGATACAAAAGATATAGACAAAAAAGAAGGTTATTTATCTAAACCTATCAAAATTGATAATACAAACACAAACTACAATATTGAGTGGAGTGTGCAATTTAAAAGTTATCAGAACCAAGGGATGTATGTAGTTGTAGAGCTTTTAGATAAAGAAAAAAATGTTATCAACGCAGTAGAAAGCGATTTTTGGTACGAATCAGGAACAGACTCTGAAGGAAGTTGGACAGAGTCAGAAACATCTTCTTCTAAATATTTCAAATTTGTAGAAGAAGGAGACTATTTTGCTCGCATTTATGCAAAAACAGATTCTACTTACTTTACTGATGCTACCAAATCACAAGCCATCATTAATTTTACAGTAAATGAAGGCGCATTACTTAGTAGATATTTCTTGATGTTAAGTGGTTTTCTTACTGTTATAGCTTTGCTTATTAGTTTTGGTAAAATAGGAAGAAAAACTAAAGAAAAATATATTTATGCAGGAATAAATGCAGAATAAAAAAATAAATATCTTTTTAAACTTAAATATCTCATTTTCAAAATAAAAGATTATGTCAATACTTACAAAAATTATCGTCTTTGGTGGATTGTTTTTTCTTCTTCTTACCACCTATGCAGCTTCGAAAAGTAGTTTAGGGTTAAGTACAGCTCATGACAAAGACCTTATAAAAGATCTTAATGAAAACTGTCCTGAAAATATGCGTGATAAATGGGGAAACTGCCGTGACAGAACATATCGCAGCACTTATTATGGTGTTTATGTGTTTGGTACAGGGCGATATGGTGGGGGAGCAGGAGGAAAGTAATTATGTGCTTCATACTATCCTAAATTTAATCTATTATTTTTTCTCTGAATCTATCAGCTGAATAATTCTGACGTGATACCAAAAATTTCTTTTAGTTGCATATTTTATATTCCTAAATGGTTTTATAAACCTAGTTCAATAACAACTGCCCTTACGTTGTTTTTAGGTTTGCTTTTTTATGCACTCTCTTCAACATTTGGCTTTGCTTTAGACCCTAAAAAACAAATTTCACAGTATATAATTGATCAATGGACAACTAGAAATGGTCTTCCTACTAATACTCTAAATTATGTATACCAATCTAAAGATGGTTTTATTTGGGCAAGTACATATAGTGGTTTAATACGTTTTGATGGAGTAGAATTCAAAATTTTTGATAAAAAAAACCTCCCTTATCTTACTAATAGTTCTATCTCATCACTTTACCAAACTCAAGATGATTCACTTTGGATAGGTACACATGGAAGTGGATTAATTGTACAAAAAGACAATAATTTTAATTTTTATACTTCTGAAACTACACAGGGTAACTTTCCAGACTATTCTATTGAATCTATTGTAAAAATAAAAGATGGTTCTCTATGGATAGGTACACGAGGAAATGGCATAATCATTTATAAAGATGGTATCTTTACTCCTTTTACTACTATTTCTGAAATCAATTCTATTTCTATTAATGAACTTCAAAATGGAGCTAACAGTACAATTTGGATAGGAACAGAAGGAAAAGGCTTATTTGCTTATCAAAACGAAATCGTAGAAAAATATAATGTAGAAAATGGCTTACTTTCAAATGATGTAATTACAGGTCTTTTATTAGATAAAACAAATACACTTTGGGTAGGAACAATAAATGGAGTAAACTGTATCCGAAACGGAAAGTCTAAGGTTATAAAAGAATTTGAAGGGATTACAATTAATGATATTATAGAAGATGCAGAAGGTAGTATTTGGTTTGCTACAAGTGCTGGTTTATTCAGAAAAAACCCTCTAACCAATCGCTATGAAGTTTTGAATACAGAAAATGGACTTCCTCACAATAATGTAATGCATGTCAGTACAGACAGAGAAGGAAATATTTGGTTGGCAATGTATAGAGCAGGACTTATACGTTTAAAAGATGGAAAGTTTGTAAATTATACAGTTCAACAAGGGTTAGCTTCTGTTTCAGTTAGTTCAATACAAGAAGTAGAAAAAGATACCTACTGGATTGGTTCGGATGCAGGGGTTATAAATACTATTAATAATCAAAATATAGGAACATATACTTTCAGAACACCTCTTTCTATTGACCGTTTACGTGCCATTTTTAAAGATAGAGAAGGCAATATTTGGGTAGGCTCTTATGCAGGAGTGCTACGAATTTCTTCTGATGGAAGTGAAAAACTTTTTACTACTGCAGATGGTCTTAGTGATAATCAAGTTAGAGTAATTACTCAGACTATAAATGGAAGTATATGGATAGGAACTCGTGGTGGTGGACTAGATGAATACTCTGCTTCTGAACAAAAATGGATTCCGTTTACAAAAGATGATGGATTAACTTCTAATTTTGTGATGGGTATAGAACCAACTCAAGATGGTAAACTAATCGTTTCTACCAATGATGCTGGTGTAAATATCATAAATCTCAAAACAAGGAAAGTCAGTAAAATTTATACACAAACAGAAGGATTACCTTCTAATCTAGCCTTTTCAGCTCGTTATGATTCTAGGAAAATTCTTTGGATTTGTGCAAATTCTGGACTAGTTGCTATTTCACCTAATAATATAAATAAGATAAATATTTTTAGTCCATCCACAGGCTTTCCTGTTGATGCTGTTTTTGATATTCGTGAAGATAGCAATAATGACCTATGGCTTTCTTCTTCGTCTGGAGTGATTAAGATAGATAGAAATTCAGTTACAGATTATTTTCAAGGAAAAAGAACCGACTTGAAAACAGAAATTTTTGATAGAAGTGATGGAATGAAGGAAGAAGAATGTACAGGAGCTGTACACTTTCTAAAAGATAGTCAAGGAAGAATGTGGTTTCCTACTATTGGAGGTCTCTCTATGATTAACCCTACCAAAATATCCAAAAATTTACTTCCTCCTCCTGTTTATATTCTAAACATGGCAATAGATAGTATTAATTATTCATTCCCTTCTCTAAAAAATGAAAAAATAACTGTAGAAGCAGGAGCAAAACGTGTTGTTTTTCATTTTACAGGACTTAGTCTTGTTTCTCCTTCAGATATGCACTTCAAATATCGTTTGAAAGGTTTTGATGAAGACTGGATAGAAGTTGTCAATGAAAGAGATGCACTCTATACAGGATTGCTACCAAAAGAATACACTTTTGAAGTAATGGCTGCTAACAATGACGGCATTTGGAGCAAAGAAGTAGCTACTGTAAATTTTAAGATAAAGCCTTTTTTCTATCAAACAGCTTATTTTTGGTTGGGTTTAGTATTAGTATTTTTAATTCTAGTATTTTTAGCTTATCGTTATCAGGTAGGAAGAATTAAAAGACAGAACTTAAAATTAGAGGAAACTGTTCAACAGCGTACAGCAGAGATTAATCAACAAAAAGAAGAAATTGAATCACAAAGAGATAGAATTGAAGAGCAACGTCAAGCTATTACAGAGTCCTATCAGCAAATCCACAAAGTAGGAGAAATTGGACAAAAAATCACTGCAAAACTTCAAACTGATACACTTGTACAAACCATTTATCAAAATATTTTGGCTCTCATGCCAGCAGAAGGTTTTGGAATCGGTACTTATAAGAAAAAAGAAAATAAGATTGAATTTAAAAATTACATTGAACACGGAGAGTTACTTGCTGCTCATAGTGATTCTCTTTCTCAGGTTAATCGTCTTTCAGTGCAAAGTTTTACTAAGAAAAAATCTATATTCATAAATGACTTAGATGAGCACTTTGCTCAAAACTCTCAGCTCAAATACTTAGATATAGGAAAAATGCCTAAATCTGTTATTTATGTTCCTTTAGTTATCAATGAAAAAACAGTAGGTGTTCTGACTGTACAGTCATTTAGAAAAAATGCCTATAAAAAAGAAGATGTTGTAATATTGGAAGCATTAGCAGCCTATATTTCTATTGCACAAAGTAATGCTAAATCGTACGAAATTATTCAAGAAAAAAACAGAAATATTACTGATTCAATTCGTTATGCTCTTACAATTCAACAGGCTGTTTTACCTACTCCAGAAGAAATGAACAGACTTTTTGATGAATATTTTGTAATTTTCAAGCCTAAAGATATTGTAAGTGGTGATTTTTACTGGACAGTAAATTATAAAGGCAAAACATTTGTAGCTATTGTAGATTGTACAGGACATGGTGTTCCAGGTGGATTCATGTCTATGATAGGAAATGCTCTTTTAAATGAAATTGTCACTATTGAACGTATTTTTTCTCCTGCTAAAATTCTAGAGAAATTACATCAGGATGTTCGTGCTGCCCTTCAACAAGAAAAAGCAAAGAATGATGATGGAATGGATATATCTATTTTTTGTTTAGACAAGACTGAAACAGGAAACAAAATTACTTTTGCAGGAGCAAAGCAATCTATGTTTTATGTAGAAAATCATCAGATAATTAAACTTAAAGGTGATAGAATGTCAATTGGTGGAAGAAGAAGTAAAAGGCAAGATAGTAATTTTAAAGAACAAACAATCATTCTACAAAATGGCTCAATGGTATATCTAATGAGTGATGGTTTTGCAGATCAGTCTGATTTACAAGGGCAAAAAGTAGGTTCAAATGTAATCATAGAAAAATTAGAAAAAATAGCAGATCTTCCCACAGAAAAACAAAAACAAGAATTAGAAAACCTGTTAGAGCAGCATCAACGCACAGCACCTCAACGTGATGATATTACGCTTTTAGGAATTCGCCTATAAAATAATTGTTTTAATAAAGACTTTTGTTTTAAACCAATTTTTGCTTTCTCTTCTTCATTCTCTTATTTACATAATTAAAAACTGGGTAAGAGAGTACAGATGATAAAATGATTATTGCACCAATGTAAAAATTAGAATCCATCTTTTCATGTTCATTAAAGAAAATAGCTGCCAAAATTATTCCATAAACAGGTTCTAAATTAATAGTGAGGTTAGTCATAAAAACAGTAAGTCTTCGTAAAAGCTCAATACTTACCGAATAAGTATAAACGGTGCAAACTATAGCTAAAATAAAAATCATAACTGCATCAGTAGTAAGATATATTGAATTGACAAAATCAAAAAACCACTCTCCTTCTTTAAAATAAACTGTGTTATTTTTCAAAACCATATCAATTCCTTCTACTCCTGTAAAATAAGTAGAATAAAAAGGAAGAAATAATATAATTCCAATGGCTGCACCACTCATCTCCAAAACAGTAATGGTATTAGGTTCAGCAAGATGAGTAAACTTTCCATTAATAGTAGAAAAAAGAGCTGCCAAAACAGCAGAAATAACACCTAAAACAAGCCCTAACACCATATTACTTTCTAAATCAGCCCTCATAATTATATACAAACCAAAAATAATAACAAGACCTAAAGCTACTTCATAGAGCTTTATTTTTTTCTTATTAAATATAGGTTCAATAAAAGCAGTCCAAAGCGAGGCTGTAGAAAGTCCAATTAAACAAATAGAAACATTAGCTACTTTGGCTGCTGCAAAGAATGTAATCCAATGTGCTCCCACAATCATTCCTGTAAAAAGAAGTTGAAAAATAAATTTTGTAGAAATCTGCCACTCATTTCGTTTTACAACAAAAGCTAAAACAACGGCTGCAATTATAGTTCTATACAGAACTGTTTCAACAGCAGGAATAGTAAGCCATTTTCCCAAAATAGCTGTAAAACCCCAAATAATTACAATAAAATGAAGTTTGAAATAATCTAATATAGACGCAGAAGGAGTTGTAGTAGCTAATTTATTCATAAAAGAATTAATCAAAAAACAAGAAAAATATAGTGAATTTTGTGATAGTACAAATCTCTAAAATATTTTTTAAAAAAGATAATTTTGACTCAATAAATTACTATTATTACTTGATTTACTCTAATAAATTTTTCTCCATCATATCTTTTCACTAGGATGATATAAACACTATTTTCCACAAAAAAAGCCTTTCTAATCAATTATGATTAAAAAGGCTTAATTCTTTGTCCGTTCACAAATACATTCCTGTATCTGTCCTTATAAAGACGGGCGATGACCTACTCTCCCACGAATAGCGCAGTACCATCGGCGCAATAGGGCTTAACGGCTCTGTTCGGAATGGAAAGACGTGTACCCCTATGCTATGATCACCCTTTTTCTTTAGGTAAATTGTCTGGCTAGTACCAATGCAACTTACACAAGTTCTTAAAAAGTTCTTTAACAAGTGTTACTTTAACAAAGTAAGATGTATAGTATATTTAAAAATTATGACTCTCCGTTTGCATATCGGAAAACCTACACTAACAAAAGACTACTGAGAAATTAGTACAGCTCAGCTCCATTTATTTCTAAACTTCCACCTGCTGCCTATCTACGTCATCATCTCTAACGTCTCTTAAGGGAAATCTCATCTTGAAGTCAGTTTCGCACTTAGATGCTTTCAGTGCTTATCTGTTCCAAACGTGGCTACTCAGCAATGCAGTTAGCACCACAACTGATACACCAGAGGTTTGTCCAACTCGGTCCTCTCGTACTAAAGTCAGATCTTCGCAAATTTCCTACGCCCACAACAGATAGAGACCGAACTGTCTCACGACGTTCTGAACCCAGCTCGCGTGCCACTTTAATGGGCGAACAGCCCAACCCTTGGGACCTTCTCCAGCCCCAGGATGTGACGAGCCGACATCGAGGTGCCAAACCTCCCCGTCGATATGAGCTCTTGGGGGAGATCAGCCTGTTATCCCCGGAGTACCTTTTATCCTTTGAGCGACGGCCTTTCCACACAGAACCGCCGGATCACTATGCCCTACTTTCGTACCTGCTCGACCTGTTTGTCTTGCAGTCAAGCTTCCTTATGCCATTACACGCTACATACGATTACCAACCGTATTGAGGAAACCTTGGGAAGCCTCCGTTACACTTTCGGAGGCGACCACCCCAGTCAAACTACCCACCACGCACCGTCCCTCTCACGAGGTTAGATGACAAATACAGAAAGGGTGGTATTTCAACAATGACTCCACAACGCCTAGCGACGCTGCTTCAAAGTCTCCCACCTATCCTACACATTCTGTATTCAACAACTATGCGAAGCTATAGTAAAGGTTCACGGGGTCTTTTCGTCCCG